>NZ_CP044543.1:1500000-1800000 GCF_008932115.1 Bradyrhizobium betae | reverse complement strand
CGCTTCGTCCGTGCGATCGAGGATCACGCGCAACAGCGACGGGACGATCTCGAGCACGGTGATTCCTTCGCGCTCGATCTCCCGGGCGAGCAGGATCGGGTCCTGCACGGTCGCGTTGCCGCAGATATGGACGCGCGCACCGACCATGGGACCGGCGAGGAACTGCCAGACCGAAATCACGAAGCTCTGCGGCGCGGTCTGCGCGATCACGTCCCTGGCCGAGAGGCCAAGCTCAGCGATGAGCGACGCCAGATGGTTCGACAGCCCGCGCTGCTCGATCATGACGCCCTTCGGCGCGCCGGAGGAGCCGGACGTATAGACGAGATAGGCAAGGCTCGAAGCCGCGCGCCGCGCCGCACGCGCCGGCTTGGCCGATCCGGGCGTCACCACATCGTCAATCTCGGCCACATGGATGCGCTCGACCAGCGGTTCGAGCAGCGCTTCGACCTTGGGTGACTGCGCGCGTCCGGTCAGCAGCATGCGGGCGCAGCTCGATCCGAGGATGGTCGCGAGCCGTGCCGGCGGCTGGTCGGGATCGAGGTTCAGGAAGGCCGCGCCCGCGCGCTGCACCCCGATCATCGTTGCGAGCAGATCGGGTCCACGGTCCGCAAGCAGGGCGACGACGCTCTCGGCGCCGATACCCTCGCGGGCCAGCCAGCGGGCCGCCGCCTGGCTGCGACGGGCGAGCTCGCGATAGGTCAGGGATGTGTGTCCGTCCGACACCGCGATCGCATTCGGTGTCTTCCTCGCCTGGCGGTCGTATCGTTCGCCGAGATTGCCCGCCGTGGTGAAATCGGCCGGAGCGCCCTGGCCTTGCGCCAGCAACTGCCGGCGCTCGGCCTCGGTCAGCAGCGGCAGGCGAGAGATGCGCTGCTCGGGATTGGCGATGACGGCCTTGAGCAGGGTCTTGAACTGCGCCGTGATGCCTTCGATCGTCACGGCGTCGAACAGATCGGTGGCGTATTCGAAGAAGCCGGTGAAACGACCGTCGGCCTCGACCAGTTCGAGCGTGATGTCGAAGCGCGCGACCCCCGGGTCCACTTCCAGCCGCCGTGTCGACAGGCCGGGGAAACGGGCCGCCTCGATCGAGGCGTTCTGGAGAATGAACATGATCCGGAACAGCGGATTGCCGTCGCTCCGGCGCGCCACCTGCAGCGCGCGCAGCACCTCCTCGATCGGCAGGTCCTGGTTGCGGTAAGCGTCCAGCGTCACTTGCCGCACCCGCCGCAGCACTTCGCCAAAGCTCGGATCGCCGCCAAAATCGTTGCGCAGGATCAGGGTGTTGGCGAACAGCCCGATCAGGCGTTCGCTCTCGATCTGGTTGCGGTTGGCGATCAGCGATCCGGTCGCGACGTCCTCGTGCCCGGTGTGCCGGAACAGCAGGCACTGGAAGGCCGCAAGCAGCGTCATGAAAGGCGTGACGCCCTGGTCCTGGCTCAGCGCGCGCAGATCGGCCGACAGCGCCTTGGAGAATTCGAGATAGTGACGGGCGCCGTGGCCGCTCCAGACCTCCGGCCGCGGCCGGTCGGTTCGCAGCGGCAGCGTGGTGACGCCGTCGAGCTGTGCTCGCCAGTAATCGAGTTGCTCCTTCGCCGCTTGCGTCTGCGCCCAGCTCTGCTGCCAGAGCGCAAAGTCGCGATACTGGAAGGCGGGCGAGGGCAGCGCGGCTGCACTCGTCTTGCGCGCTGCGGCATAATGGGCGGCGAGTTCCTCCCAGAACAGGCGCTGCGACCAGCCGTCGGTGACGAGATGGTGGACGTTGACCACCAGCGCGTGGCTGGATTTGTCGAATGACAGCAGCGTGACCTTCAGCGGCGCCTCGCGCGCCAGATCGAACGGATATTGCGCAAGCTCGAGCGCCGCGCGTCTGATCGCTGCTTCCCGCTTGTCCGCCGGGCAGGGCTTGAGCTTGATCCGCTCGAACTGCGGCGGCGATTGCAGCACACGCTGCGCCGGCTCGCCGTGGCTCTCGACGAAGACCGAGCGCAGCGCCTCGTGGCGCGCGCAGATCGCGGTCAGGCTCGCCTGGAGCGCGGAGACGTCGACCAGACCTTTGAGCACGGCGACTTCGACGACGTTGTAGTTGTAGCGGGTCGTGTCGAGTCGCGAGAGCAGGTACATTCGTTGCTGTTGGAACGACAGCGGCGCCTCCGGTGCCGCCGCCTGGCGCCAGGCCGGCAGCATCGTCTCGCGATGCGTTGTCGCGGTCTCGATCCGGGCCGCAAGCGCGGAGACCGTGGCGCAATCGAAGATGTCTTCGAACGAGAAGTCGACGTTGAAGCGTTCGCGCAGGCGCGACCGCATCTGCGTCGCCGCGAGCGAGTCGGCGCCGAGCGCGAACACGTCCTGGTCGACGCCGACCTGCGGCAGCTCCAGCAGGCCGGCCCAGATCTCCGCGAGCTGAGCCTCCAGCGTGGTACGCGGCAGCCGCGCCTCGTCGCCGTGTTCCGCCCTGACGATCAGATCGACCAGCGCATTGCGCTTGACCTTGCCGCTGGCGCCCTTCGGCAGCGCAGCCACGCTGCGGATCAGGCTCGGCACCTTGTAGGCCGCGAGGCGTTTTCGCGCGAATTGGCGCAACTGGTCGGAGGTCGCCGCGGAATTCGGCCGCAGCACCACGACGGCCGCGACGTTCTCGCCGAGCTTTGGGTGCGGGACCGCGAACACGCCGGCCTCCAGCACCGCCGGATGGCTCAGCAGGACCTCTTCGACCTCCAGCGGCGAGATCTTCTGGCCGCCGCGGTTGATGACGTCCTTGATGCGGCCGACGATGAAGAGATAGCCGTCGGCATCGAGATAGCCGAGATCGCCGGTCCGGAACCAGCCGTCGCGAAACGCGGCCTGCGTCGCCGCGTCGTCGTTATAATAGCCGCGCGTCATGTTCGGTCCGCGCAGCATGATCTCGCCATGCTCGCCGCTCGCAAGCGTACGGCCTGTCTCGTCCATGATCGCGATCTCGGGGCCTGCGGCGCGGCCGACCGATCCGACCTTGCGCAGCTCGAATGGATTGGCGGCGATCTGCGAGGCCGCTTCGGTCATGCCGTAGGTCTCGAGCACGGGGACGCCGAACATGGCCTCGAGCCCGCTCAGGATCGCAGGTGCGAGCGAGGACGAGGCCGAGCGGATCACGCGCAACGACGAGGGCCGGGCCCGGTCCGGGTCGGCTTCCGCCGCCGTCAGTAGCGCGCGATGGATGGTCGGCACCGCCGTGTACCAGGTCGGCTGCAGCTCTCGCATCCATCCGAAGAAGGACGATGCGTCGAAACCGTTGGTGC
Source organism: Bradyrhizobium betae (assembly GCF_008932115.1). Taxonomy (NCBI): domain Bacteria; kingdom Pseudomonadati; phylum Pseudomonadota; class Alphaproteobacteria; order Hyphomicrobiales; family Nitrobacteraceae; genus Bradyrhizobium; species Bradyrhizobium betae. Next base: position 1,796,725 of record NZ_CP044543.1, on the reverse strand, counting down.
AGATCACGCTGGAGCCCGCGGCCAGTGCCGTCAGCAGACCGGAGATCAGGCCATGGGCGTGAAACAGCGGCAGCACGTTGAGCAGGCGATCATGCGGAGCCAGCGACAGCACACGGCCGGCATTGTGAGCGGACAGGCACACATTGCGCTGGGTCAGCGGCACCATTTTCGGCCGCGCCGCCGTGCCCGACGTCATCAGGATGAATGCGTCATCGTCGCCGCGCGAGGCGCCGCCGGCGCTTGCCGGACCGACCGCCGGTCCGACGAAGTTGCAGCCGCCGAGATGATCGTTCGGCGCCGGTACGAAATCGATCACCGCGATATCCAGCGCCCTGGCGACGTCGCGACTGGCCGAGTTCATATCGGCGCGGGTGACCAGCCCCCTCAGCTTCAATTCGCTGAAATAGCGTTGCAGCTCGTCTGCGGTCAGATCGGGATTGACGGGGACGCAGGCGCAGGCCAAGGCGACCGCGATCAGCGCAAGCGCACTGTCGGCGCCGCGCGGCAGCGCGACGGCAATCCGGTCGGCCGGGGTGATCCCAAGCCCGCGCAGGGTTCGGACCAATTGCCGGATCAGGGTGTCCAGCTCGCCATAGGTGAGGGCCGGCCGGCCCGGTGCGAGCAGCGCGGGCGCCGCCGGCGTCTTCCGTGCATAAAAGTCGAGAAGGCCGCTGATATGGGCAAAAGTCCCGGTTTCGGCGCCTTGGCCGTCCGATCCCTCTCCCGCTCCGGGTGCAATGTCCGACAATGCCATTCCCTTTTGATCTGATTGAGCTATTCTTCCCAAGAGTTAGGGAACGCGTCCAGTCTGAGGTGAAGTTCGGGCCCCGAAATCTGTGGTTGAGGGGCCTAAAGCCCTTCGACGGAGTGATGGTGGGGCAGAATCACCATGCTGGAGAATGAACCTGTTACGGGGACGGAAGGCGGGTTGAATCGCTGGCTCGAAGGTATCGGTCTTGGTCACTATACCGATCTCTTCGCGCAGCACCGCCTCGATCTCGATGTCATGGCGGACCTGACCGAGTCCGATCTGGTCGAGCTCGGATTGCCGCTGGGCGATCGCAAGCGGCTGCAGCGGGCCATGGCCGCGCTGTTCCAGGCCGAGACTGCGGCGAAGCCCGAACCGGCGGCACGCCCGCAACCGCGGACGGAGGTCGGCGCCGAACGGCGTCAGCTCACCACCATGTTCTGCGACATGGTCGACTCCACCTCGCTCTCGGTGCAGTTCGATCCGGAAGACGTGCGCGACATGATCGCGAGCTTTCGCGAGACCTGTGTCCGGGTGGTGAAGCACTACGAAGGGTTTGCCGCGCGCTTCGTCGGCGACGGTATCCTCGTCTATTTCGGTTACCCGACCGCGCATGAGGACGACGCCGAGCGCGCGGTGCGCGCCGGGCTCGAGATCGTGCGGATGCTCTCGACCGCGCGCGCGATCGAGCCGCGCGGCGCGCTGAGCCATGCCCCGGCCGTCCGTATCGGAATCGCGACCGGTCTCGTCGTGGTCGGGGATCTCGTCGGACAGGGCACCGAGGAGCGCGATTCCGCGGTCGGAGAAACCGTCAATCTGGCCGCGCGCCTTCAGAGCCTGGCGCCGCCCAACGGCGTCGTGATCTCCGCGTCGACGCAGTCGCTGCTGAAGGGGAAGTTCGACTACCGCAATCTCGGCGCCCATGCGCTGAAGGGGATCTCGGAGAAGGCGCAGGCCTGGCACGTGATGCGGGCATCGCGGGTGGAGACCCGCTTCGCCGCCGCCATGGGCGGGCGGTTGACGCCGCTCGTCAATCGCGAGGAAGAGATCGTACTGCTGATGGGGCGCTGGCAGCAGGTCAAGGACTGCGACGGCCAGGTCGTGGTCAAGTTCGGTGAGCCCGGCATCGGCAAGTCGCGCATCATCCAGGAGATCTTCGAGCGGATCTCGGGCGATCGGCACGGACAGATCTCGTTCCAGTGCTCGCCCTACTACACCTCCACCGCGTTCTATCCGTTCTCCGAGCAGCTCAAATTCTCGCTCGGCCTCGATCGCGAGGACCCGTCCGCGATGTCGCTGGCCGGCCTGGAGACCGCGATCGCCGCCGCCCATGGTGATATCGAGCAGGTCACACCGCTGTTCGCCGGGCTGTTGTCGATCCCGACCGGAGATCGCTATCCGCCGCTCGACATGTCGCCGCAGCAGCAGAAGGATGCGACCGTCGTGGCGCTGGTCGATCACTTCCTCGGCCTTGCGCGCGAGATGCCGCTGGTGATCGCGTTCGAGGATCTGCACTGGATCGACCCGACCTCCCGCGAGGTGATCGATCTCCTGGTCGACCGGGTGCAGAACCGGCCGATCCTGGTCGTCATGACCGCGCGATCCGAGTTCCAGCCGAGCTGGAGCGCGCACTCGCACATCACCACGCTGGTGCTGAACCGCCTGAGCCGGCAACTGCGCACGACGCTGGTCGAGCGCGTCGCGGGCCGCGAGCTTCCCAAGGAGGTCGTGGAGGAGATCATCATCAAGACCGACGGGGTGCCGCTGTTCCTGGAGGAATTGACCAAGACCGTTCTCGAATCCAACCTTTTGACCGAGCGGCACGGGCGCTACGTGCTGTCGGGCCCTTGGCGGCAACTCGCGATCCCGGCGACGCTGACGGATTCCCTGATGGCGCGGCTGGACCGGATGGGACCGTTCAAGCGCATCGCGCAGATCGGCGCCACCATCGGCCGCGAGTTCTCCTACGAGACGCTGCACGCCGTCGCCAACACGCCTGCGGAGCAGATCGAGGCCGCGCTCAATCATCTTGAAGAGGCCGGGCTGATCATGCGGCGCGGCCATCCGCCCGACGCGCTGTACTCCTTCAAGCACGTGATGATCCAGAACGCCGCGCATGACAGCCTGCTGCACAGCGAGCGGCGCAAGCTGCATTCGAGGATCGCGCAGGTGCTCGCCGAGATGTATCCGGAGAAGACCGAGCGCGAACCGGAACTGCTCGCCCATCACCTCACCGAATCCGGCCAGAGCGAGGGCGCCGCGAGCTTCTGGCTCAAGGCCGGCAAGCAGGCGGCCAGGAGCGGCGCCAATCTGGAGGCGATCGGCCATCTGCACCGCGGTCTCGGCGTGGTGCAGGCCAATGCGCGGATGCAGGGCGCCGACGAGATCGAGCTCGAGCTGCGCATCGCGCTCGGCAACGCGCTGATCGCAGCCAAGGGCTATGCGGTGCAGGAGGTCGAGGAGAACTACATCCGCGCGCTCGAGCTCGGCCAGCAGCTCGACGACGATGAAAAGGCCTTCGCCGCCACCCGCGGGCTCTGGGTCTGCCATTTCATCCGCGCCGACCTGACCCGCGCGCACGATCTCAGCGTCGAGCTGTTGAAGTTCGCCAAGCGCGAGCGGTTGAACGAGCGGACGCAGCCGGCGCAGCAGACCGGCTATCTGATCGAGGCGCACCGCTCGATCGCGATGACCATGCTCTATCGCGGGCGCTTTGCGGCCTCACAACATCACCTGCACCGCTGCATCAATCTCTACAGCCCGGACCTGCACTCCGATCTGATGGAACGGCACGGCACCGATCCCGGCGTCGTCTCGCTGTCCTATCTCGGCTATCTCCTGTGGTTCCTCGGCCGGCCCGACGCGGCGCGCCAGCACAGCGAGCAGGCGATCCTGCACGCTGAGAAGATTCGCCATCCCTTCTCGCTCGCTTTCGCGCTGGTGTTTGGTGCCTATCTCTGCCAGCACCTGCGCGATATCGAGGGCACGCGCGACTATGCCAATCGCGCCATGATCATCGCCACCGAGCACAATTTCCTGCACTGGAAGCAGCAGGCCGCGATCCTGCGCGGCTGGGCGCTGACGCAGCTGGGCGAGGCCGATGAAGGCATCAGCCAGATGCGCCTGGGCCTCGACGAATACGAGGCGATGGATTCCTGGCTTGCCGGCTGCTGGTTCCGCTGCCTGCTCGCGGAAGCCTATGCCAAGGTCGGGATGCGCGATGCCGCCCTGCGCGCGCTGGACGGCGCGCTCGCGACTGCGAGAAGGACCGGTGATCACTCCTATCTCGCCGAAGTGTACCGCCTGCAGGGCGAGATCACGCTGTCGGACGGCGACCCGGCATCGGCGCAGGAGGCCGATGACCTGTTCGCTCTGTCGCTCGAGACCGCGCGCAAGCAGGGCGCGCTGTCCTGGGAGCTTCGCACCGCCGTGAGCCTCGCACGCCTGTCGCACGTGACAGGCAAGCGCGAGCACGCAAGCCTCCTGCTCGCGCCGATCGTCGCCAGGTTCAGCGAAGGCTTTTATACGCCGGACCTGAAACAGGCGATGGAGCTGATCAACGAACTCGGTGCGAGCGCGCCCGTTCGCGAACAGGCCGCTCCCTGACATGAGCGATGCTGCCGCCGCGCGTGCGCGCTACGTCGCGCTGATTGCCAGGCGGGAGCGGATTTCTTCGCCGCGCCTGCTCGCAGCGCTCGGTGCCGTGCCGCGCGAGGATTTTCTGGCGAAGGGTCCCTGGCGCATCAAAAGCGAGACGGCGCGCAGCTACCGGCTGACGCCTGACGCCGATCCGGTTCATCTCTACGACAACGTGCTTGTCGCGATCGACGCGCGCCGCAAGCTCGACACCGGGCTGCCGAGCCTGTGGGCGCATTTCGTCGATCTGCTCCACGTCGGGGAGAAGGACCGCGTGGTCCAGATCGGCTGCGGGCTCGGCTATTTCTCGGCGGTGCTGTCGAAGATGGTGGGTCCCAGGGGCAGGGTGCAAGCCATCGAATGCGATGAGCGGCTTGCCGCTCGCGCAGCGACCAACCTTCGCGCCTATGGCAATGTCGAGGTCGTCCACGGTGACGGATGCCGGCATGTCGGCGAACCGGCCGACGTGATCATCGTGCATGCCGGCTTCTCGCAGCCGCATCCGCTCTGGCTGCAGTCGCTCCGCCCGCGCGGGCGCCTTCTGGTGCCGCTGACCCAGCGCGACCGCGAAGGTGCCGCGCTCAAGATCACGCGCAGGGGCAAGGGGTTCGAGGCCGAAGCGGTGCAGCAGATCCGGATCTTTCCCGGCCGGGGCCGCGGTACGACCGCCCTCGATGATCGCGTCGCAGACTGGTGGCAGCGCGCCTCTGTCTTGGCGCCGCTGCGCTTTCGGGGGATAGAGCAGGGGCTGCCGTCGGATGGCTAATGCTTCGATTCATTTTACCTTGATTCAGATTGTGAGTTTCCGGCGTCACCCGGCGCTTGTATGAGTGCGGGGTCATGGCCATTTGAGCACGCATTATGCATTCCGTTGCCCTGCTGACAGCCAGCTATGCCAAGGATATCGAACGGTTTTCGCTGCTCAGCGAGAGCATCGATACCTGGCTGACGGGATATACGCGGCATTATGTTCTCGTTAACGATGAGGACGTGCCGCTGTTCGCGCGGTTCGCTTCCGACAAGCGCGTCATCGTTCCGGCCTCGAATTATCTGCCGAAATGGCTGTTCGCGCTGCCGCCCGCGCTCCAGTTCATGAGCAGCCGCCGGGTCTGGCTGTCTCTGCTGTCGTCGCCCGTCCACGGCTGGCACATCCAGCAGATCCTCAAGATCGCCGGCGTGCTCAATGCGTCCGAGCAGCGCGTCTGCATCCTGGATTCGGACAATCTGTTCTTCCGCGAATTCGACGTCGGCCAATATGCGGGTGCCGAGAAGACGCCGCTGTTCGTCACCCGCAAGGACATCGACGCCGATCACCCCTTGCATGTCCTGTGGCTCCGCACCGTCGATCAGCTTCTAGGTATCAAGGATCGCTCCTTCCCCGCCGACGACTATGTCGGCAATGCGCTTGTGTGGGACAAGGACACCGCGCGCGCCATGACCGACGCCATCAAGTCGGCGACCGGCTTGAACTGGGTTCTGGCGCTGTGCCGCAAGAAGAAGTTCTCCGAATACCTGCTCTACGGCCACTTCGTCGCCAATTCGCCGAAGCATCTGGCCGCCCATCGGGTGACGGAAGACAGCATCGCGGTCTCGCATTGGGACGATACGCGTCTCGACCGTCCGGCGATCGAGGCGATGATGCGTGCCGCTTCGCCCGAGCAGGTCGCGCTCTGCATCCAGTCCTATTCGTCGACCTCGATCGACGACATCCGCGACGTCTTCCGGCTGAATTCGCGCGACCGCCGCGGTCCGAGCCTGTCTCCCGATCACATCGGGGACGTGGCCGAGTTCGAGACCCCGAAGACGCGGTTGAGCTAGAGCCGCAACTCAAGCATCCTTCGTGAACTTGCTGATGACGTCCATGAACGGCTTCGGCTTGAACTCGCCGTCGAGCGGCAGCGGGCGGTTCGGCTGCTTGTCCGCGCGGGCGAAGGTGCCGTTGATCCAGCTGTAGCGATCCGAAAGACCCCAGGTCAGGATCGAGCGTACCGGTCCGCTGGTTGAAATCGCCGTCAGCAAATCGTTGACGCGCTTGGCGACGATGGCGTCGCGCTCCGCCGGACTGCCCGTCAGCTTCTGATCGTCGACGTCGAGCTCGGTGACGAGGACGTCGAGGCCCCACGAGCGTAGCTCGGTGACGAACTCGGCCAACCCATGCGTGTCGATCTCGAGCTCGGCATGCAGATGCGATTGCAGTCCCACGGCGTGCAATGGCACACCCCGGTCGAGCAGGTCCATGATGAGATTACGGTAGGCCGCGCGCTTGGCGATGAACGAGTCCTTTGCCGACTCGATGTCGTATTCATTGATCGCGAGCTTGACGAAGGGATCGGCCGCAGCCGCGGTGCGGAAGGCCAGCGGAATCCAGTTGTTGCCCAGATGCTGGGCCCAGAACGTGTCGCGCCGGTCGGTGATCTTCTTGGGATTGTCCGGGATCGGCTCGTTGACGACGTCCCACGACGTCAGCTTGTCCTTGTAATAGGAGACGACGGTGCCGATGTGGTCGACATAGGCGCGTTCGACGCCCTTGGTATTCTTGATCTGCTTGGTCCAGTCCGGAATGTCGTGATACCAGGCGAGCGTGTGGCCGCGCATCGTCAGATCGTTGTCTCGCGCGAAATCCAGGATGGCGTCGGCGCGCTCGAAGTTGAACGTGTGCGCGTTCGGCCGCAGCATCGGCCATTTCAGCTCGAGCACCGGCACCACCTGTGTGCAATAGGTGCTGATCGCTTCGCCGAGCCTGGGATCGGCTTGCAGGTCCCAGAGCGTTGCCGCGGCGCCAAAACCCTGAAGACGCTGGGCGAGTTTCGACGCTGGCACCGCAGACGCCGATGCGCTCGCCGCAATCGTTGCGGCGCCGCCGATCAGAAATTCGCGTCTGTCGAGCTTGACCAATTTGCGGCGTTCCTTTGGGGGGTAACGCGCCAATGTACCAAGCATGGCGTTGCGACGCCGGGGTTTCCCGTTGTTGGGTTAACCGTTGCCCGGGGCGTCGCGCATCAACGCGCGTGATGCTGCATCACGGCTTGCGCGATCTCGGAATAGTGAAGTGCGCCCTTTTCGAGCGTCAAATTGTCCATCACATAGTCGCGAGGTGCGAAGTCGCCGGCGCCGACCCGCGACCAGAACTCGCCCCAGCCGGCGGCGAAGCCGTCGGCATCGGTGAAGGTCATGCCGCAACGAGCGTCGAAATAGGGCACCGAGGACACGCCGCCCTCGTACCGGACCCTGTGCGGAAAATACTCCGGGTCCTGCCACGGCCCGCCGCGGTCCCAGGCGAACACGGGGACGCCGCTCGACAATGCCTGCTGGCAGGCGATGCCCTGGCTCTCATGCTCGCAGAGGAAGATCATGCTGCGGCTGCGCGCCAGCGCCGCCTTGTAATCGTCTTCCTTATAGTGGCCGTAGCGGATCACCTCGACCGTGCGGCCGCTTGCCGCAAGATGTCTGCGGATCGGCTCGATCAGCTCGGTCTCGTAGCGCGCCTGGTCCCAGCGCACCTTGTCGTAGAGCAGCACGTCGACGCTCTTTTGTTCGGCAGGCGCGGGCGGCCACAGATCGGTCTCGATGCCGACCGGCCAGACGTCGACATGCGGCCAGTAGGGCCGGCACATGTCGGCATACCAGGCGCACGGCACCAGGATGGACCTGACGTCCAGATCTTTCAGGCTGTCCGGTGCCTCGATCGGATGGTCGTACATGGCCACTCCGAGCAGGAGCGGGTTCTTCCATGCGAACCAGTCGAGCACGAAGGGGCGCCCGATGATGCAGGCGAGTTCCTCTGGATGCTTGCGGATATGGCCGTAATCGTTGACCCGGTAGCGGACGCCGATCCTGTCGAGTCCGGCGCAGAGATTGAGGAACACGCGCTTCTGTCCGCTGATCCACGACCTGCCGAGCAGCACGCGTCGCAGCAGCGGCCGGATGTAGCGGTCGCCCGGAAACCAGCGGTCGTCCCGCTCCTCGAAGAACAGGTTGAGCATCATCCGCTCGCCGCCGTCCGGGGCCGCCGGAACCAGGGGAGCTTCGGTGCCGCCGCGCGGCAGCGAGGCCAAGTTTGCCTCAATTCGCTCGGCAACGTCCATGTCAGTCAATTCCAGGCACCGGAAAACGTCGCACGACGTTTAAAAATCATGGTTTCTTTTCGGTGATCGCGCCCTGCCGCGCAAGGAAAGGGCAAATTTAACGCTAACGCGCGAAATCCCCCGGCTGGTCCCGCTCGCGGCCCGATTTGCAGACTTCTGTGACACTCTTCGGGGATGCTGCGCCGCAATCCGATTGCCAAGCCCCTGATCGTCAAGCCAAGGTCCAACTGATGAACGGCCGCGACAGTCGCGCTCCCGGTCCCGTGTCCGCATGCTGAATCGCCATTTCTCGATCTATCTCGTCGCCTACATCCTGCCTGCGGCGGTGGGCTTCTTCGCGGTCACCGCCTACACGCGGCTGCTGACGCCGGCGGAGTACGGCGTCTATGTCGTCGGCGTAAGCCTTGCCGGCATTCTGGGCGCGATCTTCTTTGCCTGGATCAAGCTGTCGGTGGCGCGCTATCAGGCGATGTCGGCGGAGGTGGATTTTCGCGGCACGGCGATGGTCGCCTACGGCCTCACCGTCGCGGTCCTCTGCGCCGTCACGCCGCTGGTCTTCTTGTTCCGCAGCGACGTCAGCGTCGGGCTGCTACTCGCCAGCATGTTCGTCGCGATCATGGCCAATGCGGTCGATCTCGGCCAGGAGTTCGAGCGCGCCAAGCTGCGGCCTTACCGGTTTGCCGCGATCGCGATCGTGCGCAGCGTGTCGAGCGTCGGCTTCGGGCTGCTCGGCATCTGGCTCGGCTGGGGTGGATTGGGGCTGCTCGCTGCGTTTGGTCTGGGTTCGCTCACCGGCATCATCCTCAACCTCGTCGGCGATCGCACCAGGATCGCACGTTTCGAGCGCAGCCAGTTCATGCAGCTGGCGCGCTACGGCCTGCCGCTGACGCTGGCCGGATTGTCCGTTGCGGTCTATTCGGCCTTCGACCGGCTCATCGTCGCCTATTTGCTCGGCAAGGATGCCGCCGGCATCTTTGGTGTGGCCGCCGATCTGCCGCGCCAGTTCATGGTCATGATCGCGTCCAGCGTCGCCGCGGCGACCGTGCCCCTGGTATTCCGGTCATTGTCGGAGAAGAACAACGAGACGACGCGGCAGCGGCTGACTGAAAGCCTCGAGCTTCTGCTCGTCGTCGTTGCGCCGGTCGCGGTGTGGCTCGCGCTTGCGGCAGATCAGGTCGCGGGCACCCTCGTCGGTATCGACTTCCGCGCCGGCGTGTCGGCGCTGCTGCCGACCCTGGTGCTCGCCCGGCTGTTCGGCATCGCCAATCAATTCTATGTGCAGATCAGCTTCCAGCTCGCCGAACGGCCCTTCATGCTGGCGGCGCAGTCCTTCCTCACGCTGGTGGTCAGTGTGGTCCTGATGTTCGCACTGGTCGCCGGCTACGATCTCTACGGCGCGGCGCTTGCGACGCTCGCGACCGAGGCGATCGGCTTCGTCGTCGCCGCCGCCCTGATGAGGCGGGCCCATCCCGTGCCGTTCGACTTCAATCGCCTCGCCGGCGTCGCGGTATCGGCCGCAGCGATGGCAGGCGCCATCGTCGTTGCGCGATCGCAGGTCAACGGCACCGGCATCGTCTCGCTCATCGTCGTGAGCCTCGCGGGCGGGCTCGCTTATGTCGCCGCGGCGTGGCTCCTCAACGTCGCGAATGTGCGGACGCTCTCGCTTCGCTTCCTGCGGACGTTCAACCGCAAGCCGCTGGGCGTCTAGAGCATTTGGCCGAGAACTATTGCAGCGGGGATCTCGTCCTGGTCGCGGCATCGTAGATCATGACCTGCAGCATGGGAAACCTGCCCAACAGCTCGGCGCCCGCTTTCTGAGCGGCATCTGCGTCGTCGTAATGCGTCTTGAAGTGACCGTCGACCACCAGCGAGAAACCGGCGGTCGGTGCGATGTCGGCTCTTTGGACGATTCTCGGCTCAATCTCGTCAGCAATTACGATCGGCTTTTTCATTGTGTGTCCTGGACCCTCTCGCGCGAATACCTCAGTCGTCGTCCCTCACGGTCTCGGGCTTGTCATGCAGGTCCACGCCTGATCGAGGATCCCCTCAGTCTAGCAGGGCCGGCGCTGGGCGCGTTAGGCAAATCTTGCTTTCCGACGCGTTGTCACGCCGCGGCCATTGGCGCTTTTGCCTTCTTGCGACCTAATGGCGGCCTGCATCTGCCTGAATTCGTGACGTGCCGTGCGGTTTAGGGGTACTGTTGGACCTCGAACTGTGCAATATGGCCCGGCGATTCATCCACGCACGGACCATTATAGGGGTGCGTGGGGAACACCCACCCTAAAGCCTCTGCCGAAGTCGTGCGCGAGAAGCGTGCCTTCCTGGGCGGGCATGTTCGGAAATAGACCAGATATGCCTCAAAGTATGCCGGACATCCGCGCGTTGGCGCAGCTGCTCGCCCGCTATCGCGAGCCCGATAGCGCTCGCGGCGTCCTCGAATTGACGATCACGGCAGTGCCGTTCCTGGTCATCTGGCTTCTGGCCTGGCATGCTTTTGACAACGGCTATTGGTTTGGCCTGCTGCTCGAGGTCCCGGCAGCCGGATTGCTCGTCCGCCTCTTCATGATCCAGCACGATTGCGGACACGGCTCGTTCTTCCGCAGCCGGTTCGTGAACGACTGGGTCGGACGCGCCATTGGCGTCGTGACGCTGACGCCCTATGATTACTGGCGGCACAACCATGCACACCATCATGCGGGCTCCGGCAATCTCGATCACAGAGGCCTTGGCGACATCGATACATTGACGCTGCGCGAGTTTCACGCACAGTCGCGATGGCGCCGGATGCTCTATCGTCTCTATCGGCATCCCCTGGTCATGTTTGGCGTCGGTCCCACCTACCTGTTCATCTTGAAGCATCGATTGCCGGTAGGGATGATGCGTGGCGGCTGGAAGCCCTGGCTGAGCACGATGGGCACCAATGCCGCGATCGCGGTTTTCGTCGTCGCGGTGATATGGCTGGTCGGATACGGTCCGTTCCTGCTGGTGCATCTGCCGATCGTGGTTCTGGCCGCGTCGATCGGTGTCTGGCTGTTCTACGTCCAGCATCAGTTCGAGGACACGTACTGGTCCCACGGCGAAGACTGGAGCTTCCACGAAGCGGCGCTGCATGGTAGTTCCCATTACCATTTGCCGGGCGTGTTGCGATGGTTCACGGCGAATATCGGCATCCACCACATCCATCATCTATCCAGCCGAATTCCCTGCTATCGATTGCCGGATGTGTTGCGTGACCATCCGCAGCTAGCGAACGTCGGACGAATGACGATGCTGCAGAGTTTGAAGTCCGTGCCGCTGGTTTTGTGGGATGAGGAGCGGCTGCAACTCGTCTCCTTTGCCGAAGCACGCGCTCGGGTCCACGCCCGATCTGTCGGGAACTGACGCAGCCCGTATCATGGTAAGAGGCCCGTGCGATCCGGCCTCCGATCTATTTCTCAATGCGGAAATTCTTGCAAAAGAGATAGGCAGCCGGCCTTTACATTTTGCCGTAGCGGCGGCCGGAGCCATGTCCTGTTGAGCTTGTCAAGCAAAGCCCGTTCTGCTCATTAGGGATTTGAAATTGCGCAGCAATATGCGCATGCACTATCGACTAAAGTCGAAACTCAGCGAGGAAACAAAAACAATGCGCAAGCTCACTTTGGCCATTGCCGTGATCGCCCCGATGCTCGGTCATGCCGCGTCGGCCGAGGACACCATCAAGATCGGCTATATCGATCCGCTCTCGGGCGGCGGCGCCAGCGTCGGCGAAGGCGGTTTGAAGACGTTCCAGTATCTGGCCGACGAGCTCAACGCCAAGGGCGGCATCCTCGGTAAGAAGATCGAGATCATCGGTCTCGACAACAAGACCAATCCGCAGGAGAGCCTGGTGCAGGCCCAGAAGGCGATCGACGCCGGGGTTCACTACATCACGCAAGGCAACGGTTCGTCCGTCGGCGCCGCGCTCTCGGACTTCGTCACCAAGAACAACTCGCGCAATCCCGGCAAGGAAGTGCTGTACTTCAACTACGCCGCAGTCGATCCGAGCCTGACCAACGAGAAGTGCAGCTACTGGCACTTCCGCTGGGATGCGAGCTCTGACATCAAGATGGAAGCGCTCACCAACTACGTGAAGGACACGCCTGCGGTCAAAAAGGTGTACCTGATCAACCAGGACTATTCGTTCGGCCAGTCGGTGCGATCAGACGCGCGCAAGATGCTGGGTGCCAAACGGCCCGACATCCAGATCGTCGGCGACGAGCTGCATCCGCTGCTCAAGGTCACCGACTTCTCGCCCTACATCGCCAAGATCAAGGCGTCCGGCGCCGACAGCGTCATCACCGGCAATTGGGGCCAGGACATCGCGCTGCTGCTCAAGGCCGCCGCCGATGCGGGGTTGAAGGTCAACTGGTACACCTATTATGCGGGCGGCGCCGGCGGTCCGACCGCGATCAAGCAGACCGGCCTCGACCACCAGGTCTTCCAGATCACCGAAGGTTTTGCCAATTCCGGCAACCAGGCGGCGATGGACTTCGAGAAGGCGTTCCGCGCCAAGGTCGGTATCTCGCTGTGGTATCCGCGTGCGGTCAACGAGATGCGGATGTTCAAGGCGGCGGCCGAGAAGGCCAACTCGATCGACCCGTTGAAGGTCGCAGCTGCGCTCGAAGACCTGAAGTTCGAGGTTCTCGACGGCGGCCAGGGCTTCATGCGCAAGGACGACCACCAGTTCTTCCAGCCGATCTACATCTCCTCCTTCGGCAAGCTCGCCGCCAACGAGCCGTTCGACGAGGAGAGCACCGGTTGGGGCTGGCATCTGGTCTCCAAGGTCGACACGCCGCAAGCCATGGTCTCCACGACCTGCAAGATGGCGCGGCCGTAATCGCTGAGCTCGTCGTGCTCCCGCGGCCGTCATGGGCTGCGGGAGGGCGACGGCCGGACGACGTTTGATCGGATTCACCGGGACCGCCGGGCCCCGGCTAGACACGAGTACGCTGTGCTTGAACTCATTGTCATTTCGACCCTGAACGGCGTGCTGTTCGGCATGCTGCTCTTCCTGTTGTCGAGCGGGCTCACCGTCATCTTCAGCATGATGGGCGTGCTCAACTTCGCCCATGCCAGCTTCTACATGCTCGGCGCCTTCTTCGGCTTCCAGCTCACCAAGTGGATCGGCTTCTGGCCGGCGCTGGTGCTGGCGCCGCTGCTGGTGGGCGCCATCGGCATGGCGGTGGAGCGCTATGGCTTGCGCAACACCCACAAGCACGGCCATGTCGCGGAGTTGCTGCTGACTTTTGGTCTTGCCTTTGCGATCGAAGAGATCGTGTCGATGATCTGGGGCAAGAGCCCGGTCGACTACCGCGTGCCGGCGCTGCTCGACTTCCCGGCCTTCACGATCTTCTCGACCAACTATCCCGCCTACAAGATCTTCATGCTGGCCGTGTCGGTCGTGATCTTCGTGGCGCTGCTGCTCGTGCTCAAGCGCACCCGCGTCGGGCTGATCGTGCAGGCCGCGCTGACGCATCCGCACATGGTCGGGCATCTCGGCCACAATGTCGGGCGCGTCTTCATGGCGGTGTTCGGGGTCGGCAGTGCGCTGGCCGGGCTTGCCGGCGTCATTGCCGGTCCCGCTCTGGTGACGCAGTCCGACATGGCCGCATCGCTCGGACCCATTCTGTTCGTCGTCATCGTGTTCGGTGGCCTCGGCTCCTTGCCCGGCGCCTTCATCGCCTCGCTCGTCATCGGGCTGGTGCAGACCTTCGCTGTGGCGCTCGATGGCTCGCTGGCCAGCGCGTTCGGCCCGCTCGATCCGTCGTCGGGACCGTCCGTCCTCACCGACATCTGGAACGTCACCATCGCGCAGGTCGCGCCGATCGTTCCCTATATGCTGCTGGTGCTCATTCTGATCGTTCGCCCCCTGGGCCTGATGGGGACGCGCGAGTCATGACGACTGCAACGACATCGACCTCCAGCGTCGCGACCAAGCCCGGCGGCGGAAATCTGCGTTTCTACGGCGTCTGGCTGATCGGTATCGCCGCGCTGATCATCCTGCCGATGATCTTCTCCTCCGGCGGTTCGCTGACGTCCTTCAGCCTGATCGGCATCGCGATCGTGTTCGCGCTGTCCTACAACATCCTGCTCGGCCAGACCGGCCTGCTGTCGTTCGGCCACGCCGTTCACTACGGCCTCGGCGGCTTCGCGGCCTGCCACATGATGAATGCGGTGGTGTCGCACGGCTGGCCGATCCCGCTGCCGTTCATTCCGCTGTTCGGCGGGCTCGGTGGCCTGATCTTCGCTGTCATCATCGGCTGGGTCATGACCAAGCGCGCCGGCACGGTGTTCGCGATGATTTCGCTCGGCATCGGCGAGCTGGTGGCGTCGTCCTCTCTGATCCTGCGCTCGGTATTCGGCGGCGAAGCCGGCATCACCACGGACCGCACCGCGCTGCCAAAAATGTTCGGCTGGTCGTTCGGGCCGCAGCTCCAGGTGTACTATCTGATCGCGTTCTGGCTGGTGCTGGCGGCCATTGCGATGTACGCGCTGACCCGGACGCCGCTGGGCCGGATTAGCAATGCGGTCCGCGACAATCCCGAGCGCGTCCAGTTCATCGGCTACGATCCCCACGTCGTCCGCTATCTCGCTTATTGCTTCGCCGGGTTTTTCGCGGGCGTCGCGGGCGGCCTGACCGCGATCAATTTCGAGATCGCGAACTCCGCGCTGCTCGGTGCGATCCAGTCCGGTCTGGTGCTGTTCTCCACCTTCATCGGCGGCACCGCCTATTTCTTCGGTCCGATCCTCGGCGCGATCCTGGTCACTTATCTGCAGCTCGGGCTGACCAACCTCACCACGGCTTGGCAGCTCTATTTCGGCATCATCTTCATCGGGATCGTGATGTACGCGCCGGGCGGCATTGCCGGCCTGTTGATGATGCACCGGCCGTTGGTTCGCGCCGGGACGCTGTGGACCGTGATCCCGTCCTACCTCGTCGCGATCGTGCCGACGGTCGCGCTCGCCTGCGGAGTCATTCTCACCATCGAGACGGTCGCGCGCTATTCCGGCGGGGAAGCCATCAATCTGTTCGGCATCGGCTTCAAGCCGACCTCGCCGGTGACATGGGGCAGTGCTGCGGTTCTGGTTGTCGGCGGCGCGTTCGTCGCGCGGCTGAGCTGGCAGCGGATCGCGGACGCGTGGGATCGTGCGGCTACGGTTGCTCGCGACCGGGGGTATCTCGCATGAGCGGAGCGGCATCTGAAAAGAGCGCAGCCATCGAGGTCCGCGCCGTCGAAAAGCGTTTCGGCAATGTCAGCATCATCCGCGACCTCAATCTCAGCGTCGCGCAAGGCGAGCGGCACGCCATCATCGGTCCGAACGGCGCGGGAAAATCCACGACGTTCAATCTGATCAGCGGCCATATCAAGCCGACCTCGGGCGAAGTGAAGCTCAACGGCGAGGTGATCTCCGGCCTGCAGCCGTTCGAGATCAACCGGCGTGGCCTGTCGCGCTCGTTCCAGGTCACCAACGTGTTTGCCCGCATGTCGGTGTGGGAGAACGTGCGCTGCGCCGTGCTGTGGGCCACCGGGCATCGCTATGCCTTCTGGAAGAACGTCGACAGTCTGCCCGAGGTGCGCGAGCGCACCGCGCAGATCCTTGACGACATCCATCTGACGCACCGGCGCGATGTGCCGGCCGGTCTCTTGACCTATGCCGAGCAGCGCGAACTCGAGATCGGCATCACCATCGCCAGCGGCGCCACCGTCGTCATGCTGGACGAGCCGACCGCCGGCATGAGCAATGCGGAGACCGAGCGCGCCGTGGCGCTGATCCGCCGGCTGACGGAGGGCAAGACCCTCGTGATCGTCGAACACGACATGAGCGTCGTGTTCGGCCTCGCTGATCGCATCTCGGTGCTGGTCTATGGCCACATCATCGCCTCGGGCACGCCGGAAGAGATCCGGCGCGATCCGAAGGTCAAGGAAGCCTATCTCGGCGAGGAAGCGCACTGATGCTCGAGGTCAGGGATCTCCACGCCTATTACGGCAAGAGCCACATCCTGCAGGGCGTCGACCTCGACGTCGCCGCCGGCGAAGTCGTCAGCCTGCTCGGCCGCAACGGCGTCGGCCGCTCCACCACGGTCAAGGCGATCATGGGCGAGGTCGCGCCGCAGGGCACGATCCGCTTCAAGGGCAAGGACATCGTCGGCCTGCCCAGCTACAAGATCGCGCGCCTCGGGCTCGGCTACGTGCCGGAGCATCGCGACATCTTCCCGAGCCTGACGGTTCGCCAGAATCTCCTGCTCGGCGTCAAGGACACGCGTCGTCCCGGCAAATGGCGGCTGCAGGACATGCTCGACATGTTCCCCAATCTCGCCGCGCGTGCCGATACCGCCGCGGGCGTGCTGTCCGGCGGCGAGAAGCAGATGCTCACCACCTGCCGCACGCTGATGGGCGATCCTGATCTCATCATGATCGACGAGCCGACCGAGGGTCTGGCGCCGTTGATCGTGCAGCAGGTCGGCGATCTCATCGCGCGTATCGCAGCGGCCGGCGTCGCCATTCTTCTGGTGGAGCAGAAGCTGTCGATCGCGATGCGCATCTCCAAGCGCGTCTACATCATGGGCCACGGCCGCGTCGTGTTCGAGGGCACGCCGGACGAGCTCAAGGCGAATGCCGCCGTGCGGCAGGAATGGCTCGAGGTCTGACCTTACCTTCAGGCGGCGGGCTCGCAGAATAGAACGGCTGCAAGCTGCGCATACGCATCTGAATTCTTCGCTACATCTCGCGCGCCCCATTCAGGCTATCGTCGCGTTCGCCGACATCGCGATCGATGCGGCCGATGATAACCAAGAACAGAAGTGGAGGACGTTGGCGACGGCCTTTCGGGCCCGCGTCGATGCGCTCCGCCAGGGAAGGAGATGCCGGCATGCCGGGAAAACAACTGGTCCGTGGAGCCGTTGCTCTGTTTGCTGTCCTGAGCGCCGCTTCGGTCGCGATGGCCGGAAACTACGACACCGGCGCGACCGATACATCCATCAAGCTCGGGCAGACCATGCCCTATTCGGGGCCGGCCTCGGCCTATTCGGCGATCGGCCGCGCCGAGATCGCCTATTTCAAGATGCTTAACGACAAGGGCGGCATCAATGGCCGCAAGGTCGAGCTGCTCAGCATGGACGATGCCTATTCGCCGGCGAAGACGGTGGAGCAGGTGCGGCGTCTCGCCGAGAGCGACGAGGTGTTTGCGATGTTCTCGATGCTCGGCACCGGCCCGAACATCGCGGCGCAGAAATACCTCAATGCCAAGAAGATCCCGCAGCTGTTCCCGTCGAGCGGCGCCAGCCGCTGGAACGACCCGCAGCATTTCCCCTGGACCACCGGTTCGCAGCCGACTTACCGGACCGAAGGCCGCATCTACGCCAAGTGGATTCTCGCCAACAAGCCGGATGCCAAGATCGCCGTCATCACGCCGAATGAGGACCCCGGGCGCGACTATCTCGCGGGCTTCAAGGAAGGTCTGGGCGAGCACGTCAGCCAGATCGTTGCGGAGGCCACCTACGAGACCTCCGATCCGACCGTGGATTCCCAGATCGTCAAGTTCAAGGCCGCCGGCGCCGACGTCGTCTTCAACGAGTGCACGCCGAAATTCGCGGCGCAGGCCATCAAGAAGATCGCGGAGCTCGGCTGGAAGCCGCAGATCATTCTTCCGGCCGTCTCGAACTCCGTCGGCTCCGTGCTGATGCCGGCTGGTCTCGACAATGCCGTCGGCATCGTCACCGGAGCCTTCCAGAAGGACCCCGGCGATCCACGCTGGGCCGACGATCCCGGCATGAAGGCCTGGCGCGAATGGATGAAGACCTACAATTCGGGCGCCGACCCCGCCGACATCTTCAACGTCACCGGCTACACCATGGCGCAGATGATGGAGCTGGTGCTGCAGCGCGCCGGCAACGATCTGACGCGCGCCAATCTGATGAAGCAGACGCAGTCGTTCAAGGACGTCGAGCTGCCGATGCTGCTGCCGGGCATCAGGCTCAACACCTCGGCCGAGCAGGTCACGCCGATCCGCCAGCTGCAGATGGCGCGCTTCAACGGCAAGTCATGGGAGTTGTTCGGCGACGTGATCGGCGAATAGGATCGATACATCATGGCAGCCGGGCAGGGCGCGAACCTTGCCCGCTTGTCTTGTCCGCCTGCAATTGCCCGCATCGCTTGCTCCAGCCAGAGTGAAGACATGACGACACCGACCGGTCCCCTCAGCGGCATCCGCGTGCTCGATCTGACGAGCGTGCTGTTCGGTCCCTATGCCGCGCAAATGCTCGGCGATTGGGGCGCCGAAATCATCAAGGTCGAGCCGCCCGCCGGCGACACCTGGCGCTACACCGGCGTGTTCCGGAACCGCGGCATGAGCGGGCAGTTCATGGCGGTCAACCGCAACAAGCGCAGCCTCGCGCTCGATTTGAAGCATCCGGACGGCAAGGCGGTGCTGGCCAGGCTGATTCCGACGGTCGATGCCCTCGTCACCAATGTGCGGCCGGCGGCGATGGCGCGCCTCGGCTTCGGTTATGAGGCCTGCGCAAAGCTCAATCCGCGGCTGATCTACGCTGCGGCGACCGGCTTCGGCCAGGACGGCCCGTGGGCCGCGCGTCCCGCCTTCGACGAGATCATCCAGGCCGCCTCGGGGCTCGCGTCGTCGATCGGATCGGACGAGGAACCGGCCTTCGTTCCGAGCCTGATCGGCGACAAGATCTGTGCGATGGCGATGGTCGGCGCGGTCTCCGCGGCCTTGTTCCGGCGCGAGCGCACCGGGCAGGGCCAGATGGTGGAAGTGCCGATGCTGGAAACCATCGCCGGCTTCAACAGCATCGAGATGCTGGGCGGGCACGCGTTCGATCCGCCGATCGGCCCGACCGGCTACAAGCGGATGAAGAACCGGCGCCCGGTTCGGACGAAAGACGGCTGGCTGACGATGCTGCCGTATTCCGGGGACAATTGGTGCGCCTTCTTCGAGGCCGTCGGCCGCCCCGAATTGAGCGACGAGCTCGGCGTGCGCGATCCCGTGCTGCGCTCGCAGAACATCGACAAGATCTACGACCGCATGAGCGAGATCGGACCGACCCGCACCACCGCGGAATGGGAGGAATTGCTGCTGCGGCTGGACGTGCCGCACACCGCATTCGCCAAGCTCACCGAGATCGGTGAGCAGCCGCATCTGGCCGCCGTCGGCCTGTTCGCCGATATCGATCATCCCACCGAAGGCCGGATCAGGCAGGCGCGTCCCGCGACGAAATTCTCGGAAAGCCCGGCCGGCCTCCATCGCATGGCGCCGCGCCTCGGCGAGCACTCGCGCGAGGTGCTGCGCGAGGCGGGCTTGAGCGATGCGGAAATTCAGGCGGCGGTCGACAGCAAGGCGGTCGGCGTCGCGTCTTAAGCCGTTCAGGAACCGTCTCACAACTCTCTGTGATGATAGTCACATCGCGTGCCCAAGGGGCGGGCTTGGCACGCCATTGATTGTCGCAGCGGACATTGTGCCGCAGCGATTCGTGACCAGCCTCGGGCCAGCCCCGGCTCCCAGCCACCTTCCGCCTGTGCGAGCCCTCGTATATGAGAGATTTGCCGCCTGCCAGGTCCGAATATTGCCGGATACGGAACGCAAGGTGGCTGCGATTTCTTAATCCAAAGATCGCAATCTGATCGAGATTGGCGCGGACTGGTATCGGACCGGGGTATGGCATGAAAGACCTGATGACGACGGCGCAATCCACCCCGGCGATGCGGCGTTGGCGGCCTCCCGGACTCGTGGCGCTCATGACGGTCGCCGCCCTGACGGCGCTGACCGGCAGCGCCGAGGCGGCCAAGCAGGCGCGCCAGCCGGCCGAGGCGGTCGCGCCGCGCGAAGCCGGCGAGCCGATCATGGCGATCGTCTCGATCAAGAGCCAGCAGGTCACTTTCTACGACGCCGACGGCTGGATCCTGCGAGCCCCGGTGTCGACCGGCACCACGGGGCGCGAGACGCCAGCCGGCGTCTTCGCCATCGTCGAGAAGGACAAGGACCACCGCTCGACCATGTATGACGATGCCTGGATGCCAAACATGCAGCGCATCACCTGGAATGGCATCGCGCTGCATGGTGGGCCGCTGCCCGGCTATGCCGCCTCGCACGGCTGCGTGCGCATGCCCTTCAACTTCGCCGAGGGCCTGTTCGACAAGACCAACATCGGGATGCGCGTGATCATCTCGCCGAACGACGCGGCCCCGATCGATTTCACCCACCCCTCGCTGTTCGTGCCGAAGCGCGAGGCCATCGCGGCCGTGCCGGGCCGGGCCGACAAGCTCTCCGCGGAAGCCGAGGAGGCGACCCAGGCTGCCGCCGAGGCCAAGAAGGCTGCGGCTGCGGCCGCGAAGGAGGCGGCGTCGCTTCCTGCATCCCTGCGCAAGCTGGAGCAGCAGAAGGCCAAGGCCGATGCCGAGCTCGCCTTCGCCGACAAGAAGATCGCCGCCGCCAAGACCGATCAGGCGCGTGCGCAGGCCGAGGAGCTGAAGCAGAAGGCCGCGACCAAGGCGGCCGACGCTGCATCGGCGCTCGATGCCGCCAAGGCTGCCGCGCAGCCGAAGCGCGATGCCGTTGCCGCCACGAAGGAAGCCGCCAAGGTCGCGGCGACCAAAAAGACCGAGGCGGTGACCGCTGCGACCGACGCCAAGCTCGCGCTCGAGCCGGTCTCGGTCTACATCAGCCGCGCGACGCAGAAGCTCTACGTGCGGCGGAACACGCACAAGCCGGCGCCGGATGGCGGCGGTGAGGTGTTCGACACCAGCATCGAGGTTCCCGTCACCATCCGCAATCCCGACCAGCCGCTCGGCACGCATATCTTCACCGCGATGGCGAAGAACGATACCGGACTGCGCTGGAGCGTGGTCACGATCGAGAGCGGCGACGACGCCAAGGACGCGCTCGATCGCATCACCATCCCGCAGGACGTCTGGGATCGCATCGGCCCGACCGCGTTGCCGCGCTCGTCGATCGTCATTTCGGACGAGCCGCTGAGCGCCGAAACCAACTACCGCACCGAGTTCGTGGCGGTGCTGAGCAACCATCCGCAGGGCGGCTTCATCACCCGCAAGCCGACCGCGCCGCCGCCGATGGAAATGGCGAGCGACGACGGCTGGGGCAATGGCGGCAACGGTTTCGGCTTCTTCTTCCAGCAGCGCGACCCGAACCCGCAGCCGGTCAACCCGCGACGCCAACGCGGCGGCCAGTATCAATACTACCAGCCGGCGCAGCCGATGCAGCGGAGCTTCTGGTAGCGCGCGGCTGGGCTCCGACTACCGCGCCAGCAGGGACGTGAATCCCGCCGGTTCCTGCATCGCCTTGCGGGCCTCGAGCGACATCGGCTCAAAGCGGCTGCCGCTCGAGATGCTGAGCCGGCTTTCGACGCCGCTCGAACCGGCGTAGCAGCCCTCGGGCGTGTAGCTGACGAAACCGTCGTCGCCGAAGCCGATCGCGGTGAGCAGCAGGCGCCGTTCGCCGATGTCCCAGACCTTGATGGTCTTGTCCTCGCTCGCGGAGATCAGCCGCGTTCCACCTGGAAAGAACGCGACCGCTTCGACGTCTTCCTGGTGGCCGGAGAAGCTCGCCAGCAATCGGCCGCTGTCGGCATCCCACAGATAGACCGACTTGTCGCGGCCGCCGCCGCCCGTGACGATGCGCTTGCTGTCCGCGGACCAGCTCGCCGACACGACATAGTCGCGATGCCCTGCCAGAAGCCGCGACGCGCCGGTTCGAACGTCCCACACCTTGGCTGCGCCAAGCTCCGCATCCGAGCCGGCCGTGACCACGCGCGTTCCGTCCGGTGAATAAGCGACCCGCAGCGCCTTGCGGCCGTAGGCGTCCTTGGCGTCGATCGTGCCGCTGGTGCGATAGAACCTGATCCTGCCGTCGTAACCCGCCGAGACGAACTCGCCCGAGCCGGAGGGCGCGTAGCTCAGGGAGCGCACCGCCGCGCGTGCGGGATCGGGGCTCTGGTGATCGAGCCTGCTTTTGGCAAGCTCGCGGGTCTGCAGGTTCCAGATCCGGACGACACCGTCCTCGCCGGCCGACGCCATGTATTTGAGCGACGGCTCCGGTGCGAAGGCGACTGCGAATTGTTTGGCGCCGGCGTCGAAGGTCAGGCTCTGGCCGTCGCTCCTGAGATCCCACACCTTGACCTTGCCGTCCCATCCGGCGGAGGCGAGCAGCGAGCCGTCGGCCCAATAATCGAGCGCGTAGACCGCGCCGGCATGTCCCTTCAGCACGCGCGTCTGCCGCAACGAGGATGCGTCCCAGAGCCGGATCACGCCGTCGTCGCCGGCGGTGGCGATCTCCCGTCCGTTGGGAGCGACGGCGATGGTGCGGACGCTGGCACCGTCGACATTCGGCTTGATCGAGACCGGAATGAAGGGGCCGCCGACGGCATCGTTGCCGCGCCGCGCGATCCGCGTGGTACAGGTCGATGCCGGCACGGCGGCGACGCTCTTCGCCTCGGTCGCGGACGGGGTAGCGAGTGTGAGCGGCGTGACGGTGGCCGGTGCAGCCGCGAGCTTCGGCGCAACGACGGGCTTTGCTGCCTCCGGCGGCGGTGGCAGGGCGGGGGCGATCTGAACCTTCTTCGGCTCGATCGCGACCGTGGCAGGCGCCGTCGCGAGGCGAGCCGCCGCCGCGAGCTTGTTGCGCTGAACCTTGGCAAGATCGGTGTAGAACCCGCTCGGATGCGCGGCGATATAGAGGTCCCAGGCCTCCACCGTGCCGACGCGCTCGGAGAACTCGTAGTCGCGCGAGGCGCTGGTGTCGGTGGATGCGACGGGCGCTGGCGGCGGGGCAACGAGGGCCGCTGCCGGTGCCAGCACGACGTCGTCGCCGCCGAGCGAGCCGTAGATGAACGGTTCCTGCCTGTTGGTCGTGGCCTGCAGCACCTCGTCGCGAACATAGCCGAACGCCTTGCGCAGATCGAGGCCGGGCGTTGCGAGGTGATGCGCCAATGCGGTCGCGAACGGACTGTTCTTGCCGTCGCCGTCGAGGGCGGTGAGGCCGGCCTTGGCGGCGAAGGCCACCAGCGTGTTCGGGCTCGACGGCTCGACCTTGGCAAGGCCGCGCGCGACCGCGCGCGAGGCCATCGTGCGCTTCATGTTCTTGGCGAATGGATTGTCGCGGCAGGCATCGAGAATGACGAGGCGCAGCCGCTTCGCCGGCTCGATGGCGACGAGAATGCGGTCGAGCCCGATGGTCTCGTCATAGACGTCGGTGTCGTTCTCGAGCTGCGCGTCGACCGGCACGATGTAATTGTTGCCGTCGATCTCGATGCCGTGGCCGGCGTAATAGACCACCGCGATGTCGGCGCTGCGGGCCTTGGCGCCGAAATCGCGCAGGGTCCGCCGCATGTCTTGCGCCGACAGGTCATTGCGCGCATCGACGACCGTGAAGCCGGCCTTCTTGAAAGTCTCGACCAGAAGGTTGGCATCGTTGGTGGCGTTGGCCAGCTTGGGCGCACGCTGATAGGCGGAATTGCCCATCACCAGCGCCATGCGCTGGTCGGCAAGTGCCGCAGTCGGATGGAAGGCGAGCGCCAAGGTGCTGAGAACAGCGCCGAGAGTAAAGAGACAAAAGAATTTCATCACGGCCCCCAAGCCGGGATTTGCAATGTCGGCGAGAATATCCGACCGGGGCCGCAATACAATTTCTATTTGGTGTCATCCGGCGCTTCCTGCCGGCAGCAAGCTGCTACGATTTCGCGACGACCTCGCGGATTGGCCGCGTGCCGTCCCAGCTCAAGGCCGCCTGCCTGACTTTTTCGAAGAACGGGCCTTTGGTGCCGCTGATGTCGGAGATCTCGATGACGGTTCCTGGATGCGTCTGCGTGTCGAAATAGGCAAAGCGCCCCTTGTCGCCGCCGATCTGACCCTCATGGCCGATCCTGTAGCCGAGCCCGAGCGCCTTGTCGTAGAGCGCCTGGTAGTCGTGGCTCCAGTAGGACATGTGCTGCAGGCCTTCGTGGCCGGCGTCCAGAAACTCCTTGTACTGCGAGGGCGCGTCGTTGCGCTGCTGGATCAGTTCGATCTGCAGGTCGCCGGAGTTCGCCAGCGCGATGCTCATCTCGACGGCGGAGTCCTGGCCGCGATGGCGGAACCAGTCGGTCTTGACGCGGTCCATGTAGTACCACGGGCCGACGCCCATGGTTTCGATCCAGTGCTTCATCGCGGCCTGGATGTCCCGCACCACATATCCGTTCTGGCGCACCGCGCCGAAGATGCGGCTCATGCCTGCGCTCCCATTCTCACTCTATCACTTCAGAGGCTCTGATAGCTCGCCGCAAAACGTGGACCTCATCCTGAGGGCCCGCCATAGGCGGGCGTCTCGAAGGATGGCCGCACGCAAGCTTCTCGCTAGGTTCCTGTTCACTTGACCTCGATGCCCGCATCCTTGGCGACCTGCTTCCAGGCCGCGATGTCGCGTGCGTTGATGTCGCGCTGCTCGTCACCCGGCACGAATTGCGGCGTGATGCCGAGCGCCAGCAGCTTGTCTTTCACCACGGCGTCGCCGAGCGCGTCCTTCAGCGCCGCCTGCAATTTCTGCGTGATCGGCGGCGCCAGACCGGCCGGCGCATACATCGCCCAGGACAGGCTGCGGTCGAACGGCACGCCCTGTTCCTTGTAGCTGGCGACATCCGGCAGGCTCGGCGAGCGCTCGCCGCAGGCGGCCAGCGCCTTGATCGAGCCGTCCTTCACCAGCGGCGTCGCGGTCGCCACGTCGAGCGTCGCCAGCGAGATGTGGCCGCCGAGCAGGTCGCCGGCGAGTTTTGCGATGCCGTTGAACGGCACGTGCTCCATCTTGATGCCGGTCTGCTGCATCAGGATCTCCGCGCAGAATTGCCCGGTCGAGCCGATGCCCCAGCTGCCGTACTGGATCGGTTGGCCCTTCTTGGCGAGCGCAATCAGTTCCTTGATGTCATTGGCGGCGAAATCCTTGGTTGCCACCAGCATGATCGCGGAGACGCCGACGCGCCCGATCGTCGTGAAATCCTTGATCGAATCGTAGGGCAGCTTCGGATAGATCGCGGGGGCCAGCACATGCGTGGTCATGCCGCCGACGGTGATGGTGTAGCCGTCGTTCGGCGACGTCGCGACCATCTGCGTGCCGAGCGTGCCGGCAGCTCCCGTGTGGTTCTCGATATAGATGCTCTGTCCGAGCGTCTTGCCCATCTTGTCCGCCAGCAGCCGGCCGACAACGTCGCCGCCGCCGCCGGCCGCATAGGGCAGCAGCATGCGGATTTTATGCGTGGGATAGGCGGCGGGATCCTCGGCGTGCGACGGCAAGGTCGCGGACAGCAGTGCGAGAAACGAAAGCGTGGCCGTGCGCAGCATCATGATGGCATTCCCTAGTCCTCGAAACGAAATCGGTAGGCCTCGCCGTGCCTGACTACGCGGCCTGCGGTCGGCGCCGGAAAGTGGCCGGTGAGCAGATAGCTCGGCGTGTCGGCAATCTCTTCCAGCAGCGCCATCCGGGTCGCGACCGCCGCGGCCGGATCGACGTCGGCGGCATTGGAGAGCCAGGGTGCGGCGCACTGAATCGGGTGGTGGATGACGTCGCCGGACATCACCGCGTGGTCATGGCCGCCGTTGAGATGGATCTGCATGTTGCCGGCGGTGTGGCCCGGCGCCGGCGCGAAGCGCAGGGCCGCGTCGCGATCGTCGAACAGGCGATGGTCGGTTTCGACCAGCTCGGCGAGGCCAGCCGCGACCACCGGCAGCACCGAGTCCTCGAACGAGCCATGGTTCACCGGGCTCTTCGGTCCGGCATTGTGCGCGGCTTCGAAATGCCGGTACTCCTCGCGCCCCATCAGATAGCGCGCGTTCGGGAAGGTCGGCACCCAGCGTCCGTCGAGGAGCCGCGTGTTCCAGCCGACGTGGTCGACGTGCAGATGCGTGCACATCACGAAGTCGACCTGTTCGGGCGCAACGCCGAGGGCCTGCATGTTCTCGAGATAAGGCTGGTTGAGGTCATTCCACGCCGGCACGCGCGGCCGCTGCTTATGGTTGCCGCAGCAGGTGTCGACGATGGCGGTCCAGCGCGGCGTGCGCACGAGATAGGAGTGGTGGCTGAGAATGAAGCGGCCGGTCTCCGGCTCGATATAGCGGTGATCCAGCCAGCTCCGGTTCTCCGCGATCACTTTGTCTGTGACGTTGGCGAACAGCCAGCTCTTGTCGAACGCAAGCGAGGGGATCTCGCTGACGAGATCGACCCGCATGCTGCCGATCTTGACCTGCCGCATCGGCTCAGTTCTTCAGGAGATCGCCGAACGGCACCCAGCGCGTGCCGTCGAAACGGATCAGCTGGAGGCTCGTCATCGGCGTATAGTGCTCGGGCGAGTTGTTCACCGCGGTGCCGTTGATCAGCATCGGCAGCTTGACGTCCTTGAGCGTCGTGGCCTGCCTGATCACATTGGCGCGGGTGAGGTCGTTGCCGGAGGCTTTCAGCACCGTGACCAGCGTCTGGGCGATGGTGTAGCCATAGACGTTCAGCCAGTCGTTCTTGTTGGCGTCCGGCATGTACTTGTCCATGAACGCCAGCCATTCCTTGTATCCGGCATCATCCTTCGAGGCCGGGTCGGTCGCGTCCTTCAGGTACTGGCTGGAGATGACGCCGGTGGAATTGTCCTTGCCGGCCGGCTCCAGCACACCGCTGATCGAGGCCGAGACGTTGGAGATGATGGTGACGGGCTTCCAGCCGATCTCGCCGATCTTGCGTATCGCCTGCGCCGCGAATTTCGGCGTCGCCGCCACCAGCACTACATCGGCGCCTGCGGTCTTCAGTTGCAGGATCTGGGTGTCGACGGTCGGCGCCGAGGTCTCGTAGGCCGCGCGCGCCACGATCGCCTCGCCGCTGCCGAGTCCTTCCTCCAGCGCCTTCAGATAGTCCTTGCCGAGATCGTCGTTCTGGTAGAGCACGCCGATCTTCGCCTTGGCGTGGCTCGCCTTGATGTACTTGGCGTAGGCGATCGCCTCGTCGCGATAGGTCGGCTGCCAGCCGACGGTCCACGGAAAATTCTTCGGGTCGTCCCACTTCGCCGCCCCCGAGCCGAGGAATAGCTGCGGCACCTTGCGGTCGTTGAGATATTTGTGCACGGCGCTGTTGGTCGGGGTGCCGACGCCGCCGAATATCAGCAGCACTTCCTCGCTCTCGACCAGCCGCCGCGTCTGCTCCACCGTCTTCGGCGGGCTGTAGGCGTCGTCGGCAATGATCATCTGGATGCGCCGGCCGTTGACGCCGCCGTCGTCGTTCACCTTGCGGAAATAGGCTTCCGCGGATTTCGCGATCTGCGCGAAGGCCGAGACCGGCCCGCTCAGCGGCGCGGTGGTGCCGATCTTGATGGTCCTGTCGTCGGCGCCGGGATCGTACTTGCTTTGGGCTTGAGCGGTGGTCGCTGCGAGCAGCGGCAACAGGATGCAGGCCGCAGCTACGCGAAGGCGGGCAAGGCGCGCCATGACGTCGTCTCCCAAAATTGCTCTCCGCCTCTCGAACGAGCGGAGTTGAAACGCGAGAACCTCGCCCTTGCGGGCCGCAACCGTTGCCGCCACACTGGCAAACGAACGATCGTTCGTACGGTTGACTAGCGAACGATCGTTCGTTAGTCAAGCCGTCATGGCTGTCCACACCTCCAGCACGGCGGAAGCGGCTGCGCCCACCACGCGCGAGCGCATCCTGAGCGAAGCGCTCGATCTGTTCGCGCAGAGCGGCTATGGCGGTGCCTCGATGCGCGAGCTGGCGCGCCGCGTCGGCATCCGCGAGAGCAGCCTTTACAATCATTTCTCCGGCAAGGCCGCGATCCTCGAAGCGATCGTTGCCGAGCACGGTCCCGCCAGCTCGGCGAGCCGGCTGGAAGAAGTGCGCTACAAGCAGCTCGCGCGCCAGCCCGCCGCGTTCTGCCGGCAGTTTGCATTGGACCTCGTCGAGCAATGGTCCGATCCGCGCGAGCACCAGTTCCAGAAGGTGATCACGGCCGAGCGTAACCGCGTGCCCGGCATCCGCGCCAAGTTCGCCGATCATTTCTATGCGCGCGAGCAGAGCATGATGACGGACTATTTCCGCGGCTTTGCGCTCGCCGGCCTCGTCTCGACGCCCGACCCGCGCGAGACCGCGCGGCTGTTCGCCGCCGGCCTGATCTATATCCGCCTCGAACATTACGTGATGGGCGCCGCGCCCTCGCCGCGGGCGAAGGTGATCGAGGCGATCGACCGCTACCTCGCCTTCTTCCTGTCGCTGATCGCGGCGGGCAACGACGACGCCAACAAGAAACGAAAACCCAAGGGAGAAACGCGTGGCAAGGCTGCCCCTGATTGATCCGGAGACGACGAGCGGCGACATCCGCGCCTCGTTCGACCGCATGCCGGTCAAGCTCAACATCTTTCGCATGATGGCCCACGCCGAGGCCAACATGATCCCGGCGATGCGGCTCGGCAATTCCATCCTGCACAAGCAGAAGCTCTCGGCCGTCAACCGCGAGCTCCTGATCCTCCAGGCTGCGCAGCTCGAAGGCGGCGCCTATGAATGGCGTCAGCACGTGCCGATCGCGCTCGGCGTCGGCTGCACGCAGGGACAGATCGATGCGGTGGAGCGCGCTGACTACGATGCCGCCGCACTGAGCGAGGCCGAGCGCGCGCTGCTCAAGTTCGGCCGCGAAGTCGTGCAGAACGTCCGGGTGCCAGAGGCGATCTTTACTGCTGCGCGAAAACATTTCAGCGACCAGGAGATCGTCGAATCCATCGTCACCGTCGGTTTTTACATGATGATGGCGCGGCTCACCGAAGCGACCGAGACCGATCTCGATCCCGCCGCCGGCATGAAGGTTTATGACGGCGGCAAGAAGCAGGGCGGCTGAGATGACGGATACCGAGAGCAAGCCGGAGCGTTACGTCCGTCCGCCGAGCGCGGAGTCGCTGGGCGAAGCGCCGGGCCGCGGGCGCCTGAAGGGGCGCCGCATCCTGATCGTCGGCGGCGGCCAGCGCGTGTTCGACGCCGCCACCGATCCGATCGGCAACGGCCGCGCCATGAGCATCCTTTGCGCACGCGAGGGCGCGAAGGTTGCGGTCGCCGATCTCAACCGCACCTCGGCCCAGCAGACCGTCAAGCACATCACCGACGAAGGCGGCGAGGGGTTTGCGATTGCGGCCGACGTGACATCGGAGGCCGACGTCGTCCGCATGATCGAGGAATCCCATCGCGCCATGGGCGGCCTCGACGGCATGGTGCTGAACATCGGCACCTTCGGCAAAGTCGGCCTCGATGCGGTCAGCCCCGAGGAGTGGAACCGGATCTACGACGTCAACGTCCGCGGGCCCATGCTGTGCTGCCGCGCCGCGATGCCGAGATTCGACGATGGCGGCGCCATCGTCTTCATATCCTCGATCGCCGCGCTGAAAGCCGGCTCCCAGATGGCCGTGTATGATTCCTCCAAGGCCGCGCTCGGCGGCCTGATGCGCAACATCGCCCATCTCGGATCACGCCGCGGCATTCGCGCCAACTTGGTCTATCCGGGTCTGGTCGACACCCCCAACGGCCGCGAAGCCGGCGCCGGCCGCCCCAATCGCGGCAAGGGCCACGTCCCGTTCGGCCGCCAGGCCACCGCGTGGGAGATCGCCTATGCGGTGCTGTTCTTCCTCTCGGACGAAAGCGTCTACGTCACCGCGCAGACACTCGCGGTCGATAGCGGCCTGAGCGGGATGTAATCCGGCTACGAACGCTTCGTTTTGACGGGTGTGGATGCTATCCCTGATTCCATGAAAACCACGCTGCTCACATCCGAACACTACACCCGCTCGCCCTGGAAGAACGGCGGCGGCATTTTCACCGATATCGCGGATGCCCATCGTGAAGGGAGCCCGGCGAGGGATTGGGACAGCCTGCTCTGGCGTTTTGCCTCCACGCCGATCGTGGCGCCCGGTCCGTTCTCCCATATGCCGGGAATCGATCGCCTGCAGATGGTCGTCGGCGGGCGCGGGCTGGTGCTGAAATCGCCCACGCAGGACTTCGACGAGCGTGAACCCTTTACGACGGTGCGCTTCACCGGCGAGATGGAGATCGTCACCGCGCTCGAGGCTGGCCCGGTCGAGGTGGTGAACCTGATGGCCCGGCGCGGTGCGGCGGAGGTCGAGCTGGACGCGATCCAGCAGCCCGGCGAGCGGTCACTTCCCGCCGGCACGCATCTGGTTTACGCGGCGCGCGGCGATTGCCGCATCCGCCTCGGGCTTCAGGATTTTGCGATTTCGCACGAAAACACGCTGAAGGTCGAACTGACCGAGGCGTCAAAGCTCACGCTCGTTTCAGGCCTGATCGTGCTAGGATCGATCCGTCTGGTTGGCTAGGACGACCAGTCGCTGCGTACAATCCGGGCAATTGGCCAGGTTGACGCCGCGCGGCCGGCGCACGATATCTGCGGTCATGAATGCGCCAGACAAAAATGCCCCCACGCTGTCCGACGGCGTCGTCGATTGGCTGACCAACGGCACGCGCGACGAGCGCTTCATCGACAACATCTTTGCCCAGATGTGCATCCGGCTGCAGCAGGCCGGCATTCCGCTGCATCGGTCGACGCTTCACGTCCGGATCCAGCACCCGCAATGGCTGGGCGCCCGCTTCATGTGGTCCGACGGCATGCGCGAGGCGGAGATCTCGCGGGTCGATTTCGACGTGAGGGAGCGCTCCGAGTATATCGGCAGTGCCGCCAACGAAATCCAGGACGGCGCGACCGAGGTGCGCGAGAACCTCGAACGCGACCCGTCGCTCGGCCGCAGGCACGCGCTTTATGACGAGATGCGCGCGAAGGGCCTGACGGATTATGTGGCTTGGCCGCTCTTCCACACCCTCGGCAAGCAGCACCTCGTCACGTTTGCGACCAGCCGCCCCGGCGGTTTCGACGACGCGCATATCGCCGCGCTGAAGAAGCTGCTGCCGGTGCTGGCGCTGGTCAGCGAGATCCGCATCAAGAACCGCCTGGCGCGGACGCTGCTGGAGACCTATGTCGGCTCCCATGCCAGCGAGCTGATCCTGGCCGGCGCCACGCGGCGCGGCACCGGCACCACGGTGCGCGCTGCGATCATGATCTGCGACTTGCGCGATTTCACCAAGATCTCCGACAACTGGCCGCGCGACGACGTCATCGATCTCCTCAACGACTATTTCGACGCGATGTCGGAGCCGATCGCGAAGCACGGCGGCGAGATCCTGAAATTCATCGGCGACGGCCTGCTCGCGATCTTCCCGCTTCATGAGCCCGCCGCCTGCGCCAATCTGCTGCGCGCCGTGACCGAGGCGCGTCAGGCCATGGTCGCCCTGAACGAACGCAACAGTGCGACCGGCCGCGCGCCGCTCAACTACGGCATCGGCGTCCATGTCGGCGACGTCATGTACGGCAATATCGGATCATCCACGCGGCTGGACTTCACCGTGATCGGCCCCGCCGTCAACTTGGCCTCCCGCCTGGAATCCCTCACCAAACAGTTGGGACGAACCGTGCTGCTGTCGCGCGCATTCGCCGAGCTGGTGGAGCGCGAGTTCGAGCTGGAGCATGTCGGCAAACACGAGGTACGCGGCTTCAGCGACCCGATCGAGCTGTTCGCGTATCACGGCTGAGGGCTGGTCGCTCGCGGTATGACCGGGTGCTTGGTCTGACAAAGCCTCTAACTGGGCGGACGTGAACGGCTCGAGGACGATCGGGACGCCCTTCAACGGTCTCAACACTAATCTTTCGTCGGTCAGCAACAAGATCGACTGGACGGCGCACGCGCGGGCGCGCCTCGGTTATTCGTTCGGCAACTGGCTCCCGTTCATTGCCGGTGGTGCGGCGATTGCCGGCGCGCACGACAGCCTCAATTTCATCGTGCCCCAGGTTACCAACGGCGTCGTCTATCCCAGCTACAGCAACAGCGCGACGCGCGTCGGCTTCACGATCGGCGGCGGTATCGATTTCAAGGTCACGCCGAACTGGATCGTCCGCGGCGAATATCTCTACGACAATTTCGGAACCACGACCGGCCGCTCGAGCCCGGCCACCTTCAACACCGAAGTGTTCACGCTCGATACGCACACGGTACGCGCGGCGATCATGTACAAGTTCGACTGACGCTCGCGAATCCGAGTTCATCGAATGAGCCCGGTCTCTGCGAGACCGGGCTTGGTTCGTTGCCGGGACTTTTGTCGATGCGGAAATGTCCGCAAGGTTTCACGCCTCAAGTGAACGCGGCGAAGAAGCGGATGGCGAAGAACGCTCCTGCGGCGACCGCGGCAGTGGCACCGATCGCGAAGACGACCCTCAGGCTCTCATCCATCGAATGCTGATTCCTTGAGGCGGCCCCGGACTCCGCAGGGGTGGGCTAAGAGCCGGAGCCGCCGGAGTGCCGGTGTTTTGTGGGACCCGGCGTTCACCAATCTCCGGCCGTTGCGCCGGTTCCTATCTGAAATGAACGGCGGCGGCCCCAACGTGGGCGCGACCAATCTGGTCCGGTGGGACCGCCGGTCAGCTTCGCGCGTGAGGAGGTCCGCTCGCCGACATCCAAGATACGTGCGGCGCGCGCCGGGATTTCCAGATCGCCACCTTAAATTCCTGTCATGTGAATGGAACGCGCCCGGCTACGGCATGCGGCGCCCAAAGTTTCAAGCGGTCGACGAGAATGTTTCGAAGACGAGATGGCCGCGTTGGGAACGAGGCGACTCGACGCGACGTTGCCCCCGCACATGAACCAGGAGTTTCCCATGAAGAAGATCATCATCGCGTCCGCCGCCCTCGCACTGATGTGCGGCTCTGCTTTCGCCCAGAACACCGGTCCCGCGCCGCAGTCCGACAACATGCAGAAGCCCGGCATGCACAACACCGAGAAGGGTTCGATGCACAAGGGCACGACCGGCATGAACACCGGAACGAAGGGCATGGCCAAGGGCGGCATGCAGCCCGACGCATCCGGCCAGGGTGGTTCCGGCCCGGGCAGCGACCAGGGCGGCACCAAGGCCGGCACCATGAAGTAACCCGGACGACACAACGCGAGATCAAGGGCTCCGCAGATTGCGGGGCCTTTTTGCTTGATGGCCGCGCGGCTCGCTGATGCCGCGACCATGGCCGCGATCAATTCGCCCGGCGCTGACATCAATGCGGTATATGAAGCATCGGAGAGGCCACTGCGATCATGCCCCAAGTCCTGCAATGGTTCTTTCGAAACCGGACAACCGGCGAGATCACCATCGCCCAGGCGCCCAATCTCGTGCTTTGGGTCGTCATCGTGGCGGGTGTCTTGCGCTGGGTCTGGCCTTCGCCTGACACGGTTGCCACTGCTCTGGACATCGTGTTCAGAGGCGGCCTCCTAGTCTGGGCGCTCGACGAAATCTTTCGCGGCGTCAACCCATGGCGTCGCTGTCTCGGGGCGGGCGTCCTGATCTATGAGCTCGCGACGGTTCTGTGATCGGCCTCGACGGCGGATCGTATTGCCAATGCCGGAGTGGATCACTACGCTCGATGCCGGGGTGCCCCAAGGTTGTGTCGACTGGCCGCGCGTTCATGCCGAAATTTCTCCGCATCGGAATCCATTGGTCGAACGTGTCCGGGTACACGTCGAAGGCGTGGTGCGTCCGGCGCGTCGGCTCGGTGGTTCACCTGAAATGGGGCGCCGTCGAGGTCCATGGCGCCGGCGACGGCCGCAAGGTCAACTGGTCGCGCCTGCCGCAGGAGAAGACCATTCGTTGCGGCACCGCGCAGCGCGCCCAGGATTATACCAAGGCCGCGATCGCGCGGCGGCGGAGCCATCGCTATGAGCCGCTGACCGGACCCATCGCGAACCGGCGCCCGTCGGCCGGGCGTAGCCCCGAGCCCAAACAGGCGCTCGCCACCATCCTGATCGTCGACATCGTCGGCTCCACCGCAAAGGCCGCCAAGCTCGGCGATGCGCGCTGGACCAAGATCATCGGCCACTATTACGCCGCCGTCCGCAAGGAGCTGAAGACCGCGCGCGGCAAGGAGGTCGTGACCACCGGCGACGGCGTGCTGGCGACGTTCAAGGCGCCCGCCGCCGGCATCGCCTGCGCCACCGCGATCCAGAAGGCCATGCGCACGCTCGGCCTCGAGATCAGGGTGGGCCTGCATGCCGGCGCGTACACGATGAGCGGCGGCGAGATGGTCGGCCTCGCCTTCCACATCGGCACCCGCGTCGCCGCCAAGGCGCGCGCCGGCGAAGTGCTGGTGTCGAGCGCGGTGAAGGATCTGTTGAAGGCGCAGCCCGCGATCAGCCTGAGGGATCACGGCATGCATCAGCTCAAGGGCGTGCCGGAGCGGTGGCGGCTGTATCGGGTGGAAATTTAGGTCGGGCCATCAACCCGACATCACCGCACCCCCGTGCCCTTGCAGCGCTGGCACTTCACCACCTTGTCGCCCTTCTTCAGCAAGCCCTTGCCTTCGCAATTCTTGCACTTCTGCTTCTTCTTGATGTTCGGGCCTTTTTCACTGGTCATGGAAGTCTCCTGTCGCGAGAGGCGGTCGTAGGCGCACAATGCTGAAAGCGCCGGCGGACCGGCGCCTTCCCCTATGGAACGGGGGCATCGCGCCCGCAACCTTCCGTATTCTGCCCGCACGGAGTCAATGGGGCGACGCGCCATTCGACTCGGGGCACCCGGGGTGCACGACGGTCTCAAGAAGGTCAAGCTGCGGATTTTCCCGCAGAGGTCGTGCTGGCGCCCGCTGGAAGCTGGCTTGAGGGGAGACATCCTGGATTGGCAGCCCGAGTGCCAATGTTCGTCGATTTTCCAATCGTCAGCGGCGAGCACCGGGGAAGCCGGGCAATCCCGTGACCAGGCTCCGGTCGTTACGCCGATAGATCGACGAGACTGCCGGCTTTCTGGCCCTGCTTTTCAAGCTGCTTTTCAATGGCGTCTCTGATCTTCTCCTCGACGGCTTTTCGCTGGTCCGGAGACATTTTGGCGAGATCGTCCTCGGTGAGATTCATGCTCTTCAAAATGTCGGCCCGCATGCGGTCGAAAGGAGACATCTTGGCGTACTTCAGGAAGTCCGCCTCCACGCTGCTCTTCGTCGATGCGCTGTCCTCGTTCGCTTGCGCGATCCCGCCATCGTTCGCCGCCGGCGTCTTCGTGCCGCTGGTGGATGAGGCGGCCTTGGCGGCCTGGTAGCCGAGGATTGATGTTCCGCTTCCGACTTGCATGTTCGGTCCTCAAGACGATTCCCGATAAGCAACGTGCATGCCAAAGCATTTCCGATGATTTCCCGGCGCTTCCGGTTCGGCTTGTCCTGACTGGCGTGAAAATATCGCCGATGTCCCCTGGCGGTGCAGGT
Organism: Bradyrhizobium betae; assembly: GCF_008932115.1. Classification (NCBI taxonomy): domain Bacteria; kingdom Pseudomonadati; phylum Pseudomonadota; class Alphaproteobacteria; order Hyphomicrobiales; family Nitrobacteraceae; genus Bradyrhizobium; species Bradyrhizobium betae. The sequence continues at coordinate 1,760,940 of NZ_CP044543.1, read as the reverse complement.
AAAGTTTGCCCGGTTGGTCTCGCTATTCGCGGGGTGGTGTCCGAGCCTTCGAGCAAGTGAATCGAGTGCACTATCCGAGTGATCCGGACCGCTTCTTCTGAATGCGCTTTTGCGTGATCAACGTCGTCGCCACGCTTATGAAATCAGGGCGATTATGAACCGTAACGGACGCCGGAGTACCGATCCAAAAGTCTGCAAAGGGCTGGTTGCTCATCTTCACGTCGGTTGTCCGCGGTGGCGCCGCCGAGATCAGATTGCGTCCATAATCCGCTCAACGCCTTCGAGGACTGCTTGGGCTTCCTGGCGGGACACGCGCTTCCCCCTATGAACCACATCATTCCTCAGTTTCGTCCAGACTAAGACATCCTGGTAGTCAATCGCCATACCTTCACTAACGGCGAGATCCAGGAGTTGGCGCATGGACAGCGGGCGCCGAACGGACTCTAGCGGTGGTTTGTTCAAGCGCTGGCGCAGCGTTGATTCCAAAAGCGCCATAGCTGAAATGACGGCAGCTCGATATTCCTTGGTCTCGAAAAGCCGTCGCGGCTCGTAGCGCTGCGCGAAGCCCATTTCTTCCGCAATAGCCTCAAGCGCCTTAGCGATCTGCCAGACAAACTCGCTTTCATCCGACAACGTTTGGGGACGTCTAATGGCCGAGATGCTCTGACCGGCCCCCTGCAGCTGGGAAAACTCCGTTACCACCGGTATCACCCGCAAGGGCAGCCTATTAAGGCGGGTCGACACTTCTTGGGAACGCGAAATGGCAAGGCCGAGTTCAAATTGGGTATATGGCGAAGTCGCATCCACGACCATCACGGTGGCGCGATCAATGAGCGTATCGATTTTCGCGCTAGTGCTTTCGCCGAGGTTGACCACGTCGGCCGCTGTGACCGGCACGAAGCCCGCAGCCTCTGCAAGCGGAAACACGTTCTCGCGATAATACGGGAGGATTTCTAGGGGAGTCGCAAAGAGACATAGCCTGCTCATAGCATCCCGCGGTAACAAGAACTGCTCTAGCGGCTTCTCTTCTGTCGGCTTTAACGTTGGTCCCGCGTGCTCGCGTCGGTATTCCCGCAGGTCGGCAAATGCCTCTGCTAGTACATCGCCGTATTTCTCGCGAGTCCCCGGAAGGTTGACGACCTTTACACCGCGGCGCTCGAACCTTGCGATGTCACCTGGGCGCGCGCCTACCATGATTGCGTAAGCCATACGCCGTGTCTTACCCAAACGGCTGGCTACCAATTGCCAAATTTGACGGAAGTCTGGGTCGTCCAGGCTGTAGCCGATGAAGACAGCGGTCTTAGTAATAAGCAGGTTCGCTAAGTATGTAGCGATGAGCGGATAGTTCGTGAGGAAACCGTCGTAGTCGGCTTCAGTGACTACAAGCCGCGTTGGGTGACGCACATCGCCGTGCAATTTGAGAAGAAGAGTGCCGGCAGTGCCTATGTTGATCGACAATTGGTCTTCATCCACTACCGGATGGGCAGTTCGATTATCTTGGCGCTCCAGATCGTATTGATTTTCGAGCAGGAAATCGAAGTTGGTGGTGCAGACGATATCGAATGGGAGGGTACAAAATTCCTTATGAGCCGGCCCCGGTTGAGCTCGATTAACGTGCAAAAGGTCTGCCAGACGCTCTATGAGGCGGGCTCGGCCAAATTCATGCTCATATGCGGAAATGCCATCCAGCACGCTTGTTGGGGAATAGTCCTGCAGTTCGTCCGCAAAGCTTTTCCCGAGTTCCGGCCAGAGTGGCATTTTCGCAGGAGGTGGCAACTTTGCATTCAGGGACATACCAGCCCCAACGACGGGCAGCCATCTGCCATTCACTAAGTCTTCCAGCAACGGCTTAGGGAAATGGACAAGATACTTAGGGGGCATGCGGCCACTCGAGATTTAGCATCTAGATTCTAACCGCTCACTTAAGCGCTAAAGAACAGCTTCATTTAGTCGACGTTGCGGACAGAGGCATCGCCGAGTCGCTTCCGACGGTGCGTTTGACCAATAACGTAGCGAGGACCGTGATCGACTGCAGGATCAGAGTCAGCCTGCATTTGTAATCCCAAGCTTATGGAAGAAGATCGCGTTCCGAAGTCGCGCATCTTGCATGACTTTTCCAAATGGCACGATCTCAACGAAGGCTGCTGGATTCGTCGTGTACCCAAAGTATCCATGGCCGTCCGGTGTCTTCTCGAAGCGACCAATGATGCGCTCCTCAAGTTGAGGAGTAATATCGGCGACAACATAGCAATGAAAAGATGTGCTGGACCGAATGCCACGGATTGCGCGGCCCCGGATATCAATCTCACCTGAGGTCTCTTTGAGTCTCTTCACATAGGAGAGTACTTGTTGAACCGGATCTTTTCCCTTCGTGTAGTCTTCGCGCATCGGTCTCTTGAACTCAACGATGACAACCGTGTCGGTATCCTCGCGCTCACGCCAAGCAACGGCAGAATTGTAAAAGAACGCAAGGTCCGGCCGTTCCTCGCTATCCAGCGTCGTGTAGTTGGACAGCCGTTCGTCGGAGGCAAAATAGTTGAAAAAGGCTAGGCGGTCGTCTAGCAGCCAGAGATTGTGGTCTTCAATCGTTAGGCCCTTGGAGTCTATGTGCATGGGGCAGAAGAGCTGATGAAGTGCGTCTTCCTTGCTGTAGGTCTCTTCGCCTAAGTCGTCGTATTCAAGGAGCGTTTCAAACAGGTCCAGCACGGCTTTGCGCCGCGTGACGTACTCCGCCAATGCGCCGCGTTTCTCGTCTGCGATGTAGCTGGTGTAGTCTTCGACCTTGGCTGCCAGTGGGCCAGCCAGCAGATCCTTCGTTTTAATTGATTTTTCGAGGGCTGAGTATCGCTTCTGGCGACGGAATCTACCGCGCGACATCTCCAGAAAAATGTCCTCTTTTCCAAAGGCGTTCGGCTGCAGCCCTTCAGCGAAGGCCTGGAGGTCATCCATCATGTAGAGAAATTGTGGGTTTTCAGCAATGACCTCTCGGCTAGTCTCAATCTTTCGGGTCAGAGCAGTCTCGATGTACGACCGTAGAAAATGCCGCGCACGTGTTGCGATTCCGCGCTTGATTTCGTCCACTTCTCCGGGGTCGAGAGTGAACGCTGTCCGCTCACTGTTGACCTTTTGATCTAAGTACGGGCTAGATGCGCAGGCGATATAGACATATTCGCCATCGAGCGCTTTGAGACCTAGTTGCTCATCAATTGCGTAGTCGATCACCGAGCGACTGTCCCCCGCTATGAAGGCGAAGTGGAAGGCGGGGGGTTCGAACCGCATGCGCTTGTCGCATTTTAGGGACCATACCGTGAGCGGAAATGCGTCTTCTCCTTGGCCAATAGTAATGGTGTCGGTCGCGTTTTCGACGATACTATCGCTGAATAGCGTCTCGATCTCGGTTCTTTCGTCATCATTGACCGTGACCTTCGGTGCGTTTCCAGCCACAAACAGCGGGACAAAGTGCGCCGCGATCCTGTTCTCAATGATCCCCTTTCTGATCGGACATCTATTCTCAAATGGTGGCTTAAATCCCCGGAAGCTGATGATGGTCCGATGCGCAGTCCCGGCGGCTTCACCACTAAGCTCGTGGATCTGATCGCTTTCGGTGAGACGGAATTCAAAAGCTCGTCGCTGCCAGCCTGCGCCGTCGCTGTAAGTGCTATCGACAAGGATGCGGTCGAAAACTTTAAGCCATGCTAGGCGACCTACGCCCTTGCCGCCACGCGCTTCCTTCCAACGGGAGTCTGGCGTTCTAAAGGATCTGAAATTGGCCTCCGTAAAGCCAATCCCGTTGTCTTCGATATCAAAGCCGATAACCCGACTTTCTGGCTCATCGCCTTCACGAAGGATGCGGATCGTGATCCGGCCCCTCGTTGCTGCGTCCGCGTCGTAGAGGTCTGTTATCGAGTGAACAGAATTGCTAACCGCTTCCATGAGTGGCAGTAGGGCATTCTTTTCGGACGGCCGAAGGGCCAGCCGATTCACCCGGCCGATGATGTCGCTTTCTAGGTTTGCCAACGGCCCCCCTCCGTTGCGCCGCCGATCTTGTTGCCGGGACGTGCTTCGAAAAAACACATATCCGGGAATTTCACAAGGATTGCGATCCGCTAAGGTTGCGCCCTTCGATCTGAGCCACACAATGGCTGTGGAAGCTCGCGCGCTTCGGAGCAGCGTGTGAGCGCCTTCCGGAAATGATGACTGTTGAACCCGTGAGCGGACCGTGCACCGCGGACTAGTCGATCCAAGACGAGGTTTGCAGGCGCGGAGGAAAAAATAGCCCCGACGCGGTGGGGATTGCTCAAGAAAAGGCAAAACACTCTTAAGTCGACATCCAGATGCAGCTACATGGGCAAATTTGGTGTGCCGAAATCGAAATGGCGGTCAGTTCTGGGTTCATTCTGGTCCCCAATCTGTCCTCGAAAAAATAGCGATTCCAAAAAGGCCTATTTTTACTGGTGGGCCCGGCAGGACTCGAACCTGCAACCAGACCGTTATGAGCGGCCGGCTCTAACCATTGAGCTACAGGCCCCGCCGCGGGACGGCCCGCGGGAATGCGCGGCCGGCAACGGTGCGCGGTTCGTTTACAGGGATGGGGGCGGGGGTGCAATGCCGGCCGGGGCGGAGGGAAACCTCCGGAGCAGCATCGCCGGTAATTTTCGAATACCCGAAATTTCCGATAATGCTCTTATGCTCCTGTTTTGCCCGACGGGTCAACCGATTTTTGCCGGGGCGGCGCGCCTTCTTCTGTAACTCCTTGTAATCATTGGCCTCGTCTACTGTGCATGGGGTTGTTTTTGTTTTTTGATCGGAGGGGGTCTTTTGATCCCCTCCGATGTCTCGCCGGTGAGCTGCAGGCGCGTGGCGGGGGCGGCCTCAGTCCACCGACACCCCGGCGAACTCCACCACCTTCTTCCACTTCGCGGTCTCGTCCTCAACCAGCTTGCCGAACTCGGCGGGCGTCATCGGCTTGGGGATGCCGCCGGTCTCGGCGAGGCGCGCGACCAGCTTGGGGTCCTTCAGGGCCTCGTTGACGGCCTTGTTGAGGATCTCGACGATCTCGGGCGGCGTACCCTTCGGCGCGGAGATGCCGTAGAAGCCGACCGATTCGAAGCCCGGCACGGTCTCGGCGATCGCGGGCACGTCGGGCACGATCGGCCAGCGCTGCGGCGAGGTGACGCCGAGCGCGCGGACATTGCCGCCCTTGGCCTGCTCCAGCGCGGAGGGCAGGTTGTCGAAGATCAGCTGCACCTTGTTGGAGATGATGTCGGGGAAGGCGATCGCCGAGCCGCGATAGGGCACGTGCACCATGTCGCACTTGGTCATCGCCTTGAACAGCTCGGCCGACATGTGCACCGAGGTGCCGTTGCCGGACGAGGCATACGAGATCTTGCCGGGATTGGCCTTGCAGTAGTCGATGAACTCCTGAACCGTCTTCGCCGGCACCGCGTTGGAGACGACCAGCATGTTGGTGAGCTGCATGATGCTGGCGACCGGTACGGTGTCGCGCAGGAAGTCGTACGGCAGCTTCTTGTAGAGCGAGGTCGAGATCGCGTTGTTGGGCGCGACGAACAGCAGCGTGTAGCCGTCGGGCGGCGAACTGATCGCGGCGGCGGCGGCGATGTTGCCGCCGGAGCCGGCCTTGTTCTCGACGATGAACTGCTGGCCGAATTTGTCCGACAGCCACTGCGCCATGATCCGCGCCACGATGTCGACCGGCCCGCCGGCGGCGAAGCCGATCATCCAGTGCACGGGGCGGTCGGGGTAGCCGGCGGCGGAGGCGGGAGGGGAGGCGCTGAGGAGGGTTGAAAGAAAGACCAGCCCGAAAACAGTGTTACGCAAAATTCGCATGACGCCTCCCATTGTTCTATTGTCGTTGGGCTGCATGCTTTCACAAAAACGGGCCGCTGCCTACATCGTCGCAAGTCGGTGTTGACGCAGCTCCGCCGGGACCAATCATGAGATTCGCTTCACTCGTCCTCGTCGCCGCGGCGCTGCTCGCAAATCCACTCGCAAGTCCCGCCGCTGCTCAAACCGGAGGCAACGCCATTTCGACCAAGACACCCAGCGTGACACTCAGCCTGGGCACCGCGACGCCCGGCGGCGGCTTCCCGCTCTATGGCAATGCCTTTGCGCAAGCGATGAACGCGGCCGATGCGTCGGTCACCATCGCACCCCGCAACACCAAGGGCAGCAACGAGAACATTCCGCTGCTGGAGAAGGGTGAGCTCGATCTCGCGCTGGTCGCGGGCGAGCCCGCCTACGAGGCTTTCGCCGGCATCGGCCGCGCGCCCGTGCGGCTGAAGATCCTCACCGCGATCTACTCCAACCCCGGGATGTTCGTGGTGCGGGCGGACAGTCCCTACAAGACCATCCGCGATCTGGTCGGCCAGCCCGTCGCGTTCGGCGCCAAGGGCTCCGGCCTGCCGATCCTGGCGCGCTATGTGCTCGACGGTCTCGGCCTCAAGCAGGACGAGGACTTCAAGGCGATCTATCTCGACCGCGCCGGCGACGGCCCCGCGATGGTCGAGGACGGCCGTGTCGCAGCGCTCTGGGGCGCCGGCATCGGCTGGCCCGGCTTTGCGGCTGTGGCCTCGAGCCCGTCAGGCGCGCGCTTCATCGCGCCCAGCACTGAGGAGATCACACGGATCCGCGCCAAACACGCGTTCCTGAAACCGCTGCTCGTGCCGGCCGGCTCCTATCCAAAACAGTCCGAACCGATCGACTCGCTCGGCTCCTGGAGTTTTGTCCTCACGCGCGAGGATCTGCCCGATGATGCCGCCTATCGTCTGGCCAAGACGCTGCACGCCGTCGAGGCGACCTTCTGCAAGCAGCTCGCGCAGGCCTGCGAGACCACGGCGTCGAACACGGTTGCGGCGGCGCCGCGGCCGGAGCTGATCCATCCGGGCGTGATAAAGTATTTTCGCGAGATCGGTGTGGTGAGGTGACGATCGCTCAAAGCGATCGTCATTCCGGGGCGCGTCGAAGACGCGAACCCGGAATCTCGAGATTCCGGGTCTGGTCCTTCGGACCATCCCGGAATGACCGCTACACCGTCACTTCTTCACCATCGCACACGCCGGGTCCGGCGGCCCGAACGCCTTGTCGCCGGAAATGGTCGTGAGGATCTTGTAATAGTCCCACGGATATTTGCTCTCCTCCGGCGTCTTCACCTGCACCAGCCAGAGGTCGTGCACCATCAGATTGTCGTCGCGTAAGCGGCCGTTGCGGGCGAAGAAATCCTCGACCGGTTTTGCGCGCATGGCGGCGGCAACCTTGAGCGGATCGTCGGTGCCGGCATCCTTGATGGCGTTGAGATAGTGGATCACGCTGGAGTAGACGCCGGCCTGCCACATCGAAGGCATCTTGTTCATCTTGGCGAAATAGCGCTTCGACCATGCGCGGGTCTTGTCGTCCATGTCCCAATAGAACGACGTCGTCAGCAACAGGCCTTGCGCGGCCTGCAGGCCGAGGCCGTGGATGTCGGTGATCAGCGCCAGCAGCGCCGCCATCTGCTGGCCGCCCTTGAACACGCCGAACTCCGAGCCGGTCTTGATCTCGTTCATGTTGTTGGGGGGACCCGCCGCAATGCCGATGATCTTGGCCTTGGAGGCCTGCGCCTGCAGCACGAAGGAGGACAGGTCCGGCGTTGCCAGCGGCGGCTTCACCGATCCCAGCACCTTGCCGCCATTGGCGGTGATGACGGTGGAGGCGTCGCGCTCCAAGGAATGGCCGAAGGCATAATCGTCGGTGATGAAGAACCAGCTGTCGCCGCCGCGCTTGACGACCGCGTCCGCAGTGCCGACCGCGAGCGCGCGGGTGTCGAACACCCACTGCATCGCGTAGGGCGAGCAGAACTTGCCGTGGAAATCCGCGGTGCCGGTCGAGTGGGTGATGAACAGCCGCTTCTTCTCGTTGGCGATGTTCTGCACCGCGAGCCCGACTGCGGAGACCGGCACGTCGACGATCAGATCGACCTGCTCGACGTCGTACCAGCGCCGCGCGAGCGAGGCGCCGATGTCGGCCTTGAGCTGGTGGTCGCCGACCACAATGCTGATCGGCTTGCCGAGCACGGTGCCGCCGAAATCGTCGATCGCCATCTGCGCCGCCGTCACCGAACCCTGGCCGGTCGGCGCGGAGGCGGGGCCGTTCATGTCAGTGAGCACGCCGATCTTGACGATGTCGTCGGAAACCTGCGCCATCGCGGTATCAGGCAGCAGCGCTGCCGCCAAAGCCGTCGCGACAAAGCCAGCCGCGACCGGCAGTCCAAATCTCGCTGGATTCACGCGTGTCCTCCCCTGATCCGGCTCGTTGGCCGAAGTTGCTTGTCCCCGGGTACGGCCCGGCTGAATTGGTTTCTTTTGCAACTATTGAGGGGTGGGCGTCAATGTCAGGCCGCGAAGCGGATCTGTCCCGCCGGCGAGGGATCGTAGCCGGTCAGCTCCTCGGCGCGCTGCCGCAGCCGCCGTTCGCTGAGGAATCGGATCAGGGCCTGCATGGCGGGGCGGAAATAGCTGCGCTGCCGCATCGCGAGGTCCAGATTCTCCCAGACCAGCGGCACGAAATCGAGCCCGGCCGAGCGCGCTGCCGCGCGCGTCGCCACGCCGCAATCGGCTTGTCCGGCGCGGACCACTTCGGCGAGATCCGGTCCGGTGAGGGCCGGTGTCTCGATCCGGCGCAGATCGCGCGTCGAGGCGTCGGCGCGCTTCAGCAGCACGTCGAGCAGCATCTGCGCGCCCGTACCCTGTTGCCGCATCGCCATCCGCGCGCCGAGCGCGAGCACGTCGGCGAGGCCGCGCAGCCGTTTGGGATTGCCCGGCGGCAGCACCAGGCCCTGCTCACGGCGCACGAACGCGACCAGCACCGCGTCATGCAGGTCCGGCGCGTCACGCAGCGCCGTCGCACTGGCGTCGGAGGCAAGATTGCCGTCGGCGTCGAGGCTGTGGAAGTGCACCGCGACCGCCATCACCTCGTCGTGCTGCAGGCGCTCGAGCCCGCGCGCGCTGCCTTCGCTCATCGATCCCAGGCCCGAGCCGGATTCGCGCAGGCTCCAATCCAGCAGCTCGTCCTGGCTGCCGCCCACCACCGGCGGCGGCTCCGCGGTCAGCATGCCGGCGGGACGCGCCAGTCCCGACAGTACCCAGAGATCGAGTTCGTGCCTTGGAAACAGCCACTTTCCGGTCACCTTGGTGCACGGAATCGCACCGGTGGTCACGAGTTCGTAGAGCTTGCGTTCGCCCAGCCGGAGATAGTCAGCCGCTTCACTTGTCGTCAGGAATTCCATCCTGCATTCCTATGCAAATTCTTGCTTCTTTTTGGACGTTCGTCGCAGGTGGAATTCTGCATTTCCATTTCGGTCCGCGCGAACCATGCCCGATCATCTCGCTGCTTTGCAACACATGCTGACCAGCGATTTCGCATTGGGTTTACAATCTGCGGCGCTCCAATGGTGCGAGCCTTGCGATCGCGATCGATATGAGCGCCGATGCGTTGCCGAACTTTCCCGAATGCGGCATCACCACGCGATGCGCGGGACGCCCCGCGAACCCTGCTGTTGGTGGTGGTTCGGTTTCCACTCTATCTCTTGTTGTTTTCATCGCGCTGCCAGCTGGCAGCGCGTCATGAGTGCGGCGTAATCGATCATCATGATCGTGCCGGATTCAAGGGAACCCGCACATGGCCGTTCGCCGCCTGCCCGTTGCATTGGCGCTTCTCTGCGGCCTCGCCGCCGGCGTTGTCGCGTCGTCCGCACAGGACCGCGCGATCGTCCTGGCGTCGACCACATCGACGCAGGAGTCCGGTCTGCTCGATCATCTCCTGCCGATCTTTCGCGACAACACCGGCATCGATGTGAAGGTGATCGCGCGGCGCGCCGACGAGGTGCTTGACGGGGCGCGCAAGGGTGAAGCCGATGTCGTGCTGACCCACGCGCGGCCGCAGGAGGAGAAATTCGTCGCCGAAGGTTTCGGCGTGAAGCGCCTCGACGTGATGTACAACGACTATGTGCTGATCGGACCGAAGAGCGATCCTGCAGGTGTGAAGGGCAAGGACATCGCGACCGCCCTGAAGGCGATCGAGGCCAGGGGCGCGCCGTTCGTGACTCGCGGTGATCGCTCGGCCACCCATGCTGCGGAGCTCGCGCTCTGGATCGTCGCCGGCATCGACATCGCCGCGGCCAAGGGGGCCTGGTATCGCGAGGCCTCGCAGGGCATGGCCGCGGCGCTCGAAGCGGCGCGCACGGCGAATGCCTACGTGCTGTCCGACCGCGGCAGCTGGATCGCCTTCAGGGAGCGTGGCGATCTCGACATCGTCGTCGAAGGCGACAAGCGGCTGCTCAACCAGTACGGCGTGATGCTGGTCAGTCCCGAGAAGTTTCCAAACGTGAAGAAGGAACTGGGGCAACGCTTCGTCGACTGGCTGATCTCGCGGGAGGGGCAGGCGGCGATCGCCGGCTACAAGGTCGATGGACAGCAATTGTTCTTCCCCAACGCGGGCAAGTCCGGCGGCTGATCTCGGCCACCCGTGGTTGCCAAACCAGGCGATGCATGGTCCATCATGGCGCATGATCCAGCGCCTGCCGCCCTCGCTCACGCCGCTCGACGCAGCACTTGCCGCGTTGCTGCGAGACATTGAACCGGTCGCGCCGATGCAGCTCTCGCTGGCCGGGGCCATCGGCTGCATCGCTGCAGGCGCGCCACTGATGGCGGCCTGTCCGCCTCGTGACATTGCCGCCGCCGATGGCTGGGCATTGCGCGCCACCGATCTCGTCGGCGCGTCCTCCTATTCGCCGCTGCCGCTGGTGGAGGCCCCGGCATGGGTCGAGGCCGGCGATGCCATGCCTGTCGGATGTGATTGTGTCCTTGATGCCGACGCGGTCGATGCATCGGGGCCGCTCGTGCAGGTGCTGGCGGAGGGCGTGCCTGGGCAGGGCGTCAGGCGCGCGGGCAGTGATATCGGCGAAGGGACGCTCGCCGCGGCAGAGGGGCATCCGATCAGTCCGGCCGCTCTATTGCTCGCACGTGTGGCCGGTGTCGAAAAGCTGAGCGTGCGGCGCCCCCGGCTGCGCATCGTCAACGTGCCCGGTGCGACGCCGACCATGCACCTGATTGCGGAGACCGCGCGCGCCGCAGGGCTGGAGGTGCAGATGCGCGAAGCCCCCGCGCGCGACGCGGCATCGATCGCGGCGGCGCTCGGCGATTCCGCCTGCGATCTCGTCGTGACGATCGGCGGCAGTGGCGTCGGCCGCCGGGACAATGCTGTCGCCGCGCTGGCGCAGCACGGCGCCGTGCTCGCCCATGGCCTTGCGCTCCTGCCCGGACGCACCGCCGCTGTGGCGCGGATCGGAGAAGTTCCCGCCGTCGCGTTGCCCGGCTCGCCGGATCATGCGCTCGCGGCCTGGTTTGCGCTCGTGCTTCCGCTCGTCGATCGTGTGTCGGCACGGCAGCCGCGCCGACACACGACCCTGCCGCTTGCGCGAAAAATCGCCTCCAGCGTCGGCATCGCCGAGATCGCTCTATTGGTCAGGGAACATCGGGCATGGCTGCCGCTTGCCGTCGGCGAATGGTCGCTCCAGGCGATCGCCCGTGCGGATGCATGGCTGCTCATTCCCGCCAACGAGGAGGGATTTGCGGCGGGCGCGCCGGTCGATGCTTATCTGATGCGGGAATGATATGGGTTCCGGCATGACGACGACCTCGCAAACGCCAGACAGCAGCGCGCTCGAGCAGGAGCAATTCCTCAAGATCCTCTCGCGCGAAGATGCATTGGCGCGGTTTGAGGCGGCGCTGTTCCCGCGCGCGATCCCGAGCGAAGCGCGCAAGCTGGCTGATGCACTCGGCGCGGCGCTCGCCGAAGACATCACGGCGCCGATCGACGTGCCCCCGTTCGACCGCTCCAATGTCGACGGTTTTGCCGTCCGCTCGGCCGATCTTGCCGCGGCCGGCGAAGGCACGCCGGTGCATCTCGCAGTGAACGGTGAGACCATCCACTGCGGCATCACCCCCACGCTGCAAGTCGTGGCAGGAACCGCAACGCCGATTGCGACCGGCGGCCCGCTGCCGCGCGGCGCGGATGCCGTGGTCATGGTCGAGCACACCCAGCCGGCCGGTCCGGATGCGATCGACGTTCGTCGCGCCGCGTCTCCCGGGCAGTTCGTCTCCTATGCAGGCTCCGACATCGCGCGCGGCGAGGCGCTGCTGCGCGCCGGCACGGTCATCGGCTCGCGCGAGATCGGCATGCTGGCGGCCTGCGGCATTGCCGAGGTGAATGTCGCGCGCAAGCCGCGGGTCGCCGTGATCTCCACCGGCGACGAATTGGTCCAACCGGGCGAGGCGCTTGCACCGGCCGCGATCTACGACACCAACGGCGCGATCGTCGCAGCGGCCATCGACGAGAACGGCGGCGAGGCAATCTTCGTCGGCGCCATTCCCGACGATGAAGCAAAGCTCGAAGCCGCCATGCGGCGTGCATTGTCGGGCGCGGACATGCTGGTGCTGTCAGGCGGCACCTCGAAAGGCGCCGGCGACCTGTCTCATCGCATCATCGGCCGGCTCGGGCAGCCCGGCATCATCGCGCACGGCGTTGCGCTCAAGCCCGGCAAGCCGCTGTGCCTTGCGGTGTGCGACGGCAAGCCGGTGGTGATCCTGCCGGGCTTTCCGACCTCGGCGATGTTCACCTTCCACGACATGATCGTGCCGGTGCTGCGCAGGATGGCCGGACTGCCGGCGCGCTCCGATGCCAGGGCGAACGTGACAGTGCCGGTGCGCATTTCTTCCGAGCTCGGCCGCACCGAGTTCGTCATGGTCTCGCTGGTCGAGGGCAAGGACGGCCTGATCGCCTATCCCTCCGGCAAAGGGTCCGGCGCGATCACCTCCTTCGCGCAGGCCGACGGCTTTCTGCGCATCGATGCGATGGCCGACCAGATGCCGGCCGGGACCGCAACCGAGGTGACGCTGTTCACGCCGCATGTGCGGGTGCCAGATCTCGTCATCGTCGGCAGTCACTGCACCGGCCTTGATCTCGTCACCGCGCAGCTCGCGCATGTTGGCCTCTCCGTGCGCTCGATCGCGGTCGGCAGCCTCGGCGGACTTGCGGCGGCCAAGCGCGGCGAATGCGACCTCGCACCGATCCATCTGTTCGACGACAAGAGCGAGACCTACAACACGCCCTACCTCGTCGACGGTCTCGAGCTCGTCCCGGGCTGGCGGCGGATGCAGGGGATCGTCTTCCGCAAAGGCGACAAGCGTTTTGAGGGGCTTGGCGCGAAGGAAGCGGTCGCCGCCGCGCTCGCGGATCCCGCCTGCATCATGGTCAACCGTAACCAGGGCGCCGGCACGCGCATCCTGATCGACCGGCTGCTCGGCGATGCGCGCCCGGAAGGTTACTGGAACCAGCCGCGTTCGCACAACGCGGTTGCCGCGGCCGTCGCGCAGCATCGCGCCGACTGGGGCATGACCATTGCGCCCGTCGCCCATGCGGTCGGCCTCGGCTTCATTCCGTTCGCGGAGGAGCATTATGATTTCGCTCTGGTAACGGCACGCAAGCAGCGGCCGGCGGTGCAGGCGTTTCTCGAGGCACTCGGTTCGGACGAGACGCGTACGGCACTGGAGCGAGCGGGTTTCCGGCCCGCATAGAATAGACGACGACGCGGCATTCAAGCCGCGCGGAAAATGGGGTGGGAACGCGATGGCAAGGCCGCTTTCGGTTGCGATCATTGGTGCCGGCATGGGGGGTCTGGCGACCGCCGCCGCCCTCCGGCGTGTCGGCGTTGAGGTGATGGTCTACGAGCAAGCCTCCCGGTTCGCCCGCATCGGCGCCGGCATCCAGATCGGCTGCAACGCCATGAAGGTGTTGCGCGCGCTCGGGCTGGAGGCGCGGATGCGCGCGCACGCGTTCTATCCGCGCTCCTGGAACAACCGCGACTGGCGCAGCGGCGACATCAAGTTCGACATGATTTTTGGCGAGAGCGCGGAGGAGAAGTTCGGTGCGCCCTATCTGCTCGCTCATCGCGGCGATCTCCACGCGGCATTGGCGAGTGCCGTGCCGGATGCGTGCGTGAAGCTCGACCACAAGCTGGTCGGTCTCGACGAGACCGGCGATGCCGTCCGGCTGAGCTTTGCCGACGGCACCGGTGCTGTTGCCGATGCTGTGGTCGGCGCGGACGGTGTGCATTCAGTCGTGCGCGACATCCTGTTCGACACCGCGCCGGTCAGGTTCACCGGGCGCATCGCCTATCGCACCACCTATCCGGCCGCGCTGCTCGGGGGAGAGCGGATCGACGACTGCACCAAATGGTGGGGCGAGGACCGCCACATCGTGATCTATTACGTCAAGCCGGATCGCAGCGAAGTCTATCTCGTCACCAGCCAGCCCGAGCCGGACTTCCGCATCGAGTCATGGTCGGCAAAGGGCGACGTGCGGGATCTGCGGGCCTCGTTCGAAGGCTTTCATCCGCAGGTCGGCAAAGTGCTGGCGGCGTGTCCCGACGTGCACAAATGGGCGATCATGGACCGCGACGCGCTGGCGCGCTGGGCTGACGGCAGGGTGACGCTGCTCGGCGATGCCTGCCATCCCATGACGCCCTACATGGCGCAGGGCGCGGCGATGGCGATCGAGGATGCCGCGGTGCTGTCGCGCTGCCTCCACGGTGTCGACCGTGACGGCGTCGCAGATGCGTTCCGCCGCTTCGAGGCGACACGCAAGGAGCGCACTACGCGCGTGCAGGAAACCTCGCGCGCCAATATCTGGCTGAAGGAGCGGACCGATACAAGCTGGGTCTACGGCTACGATGCATGGGCGGAGCCGCTGGCGGCTTGAGCTTGATCAAGATGCTGCGTCCAGCGCAGCCAGTCGTTCAGCCTCGGCGATATCCTCGACCGTATTGGCATTGAAGAACGGGTCGAGCGGCTCGGTCGGCCACGTCACCGTCGCGAGCGGGTAGCGCGCGGTCCAACGGTCGATCTTGCGGACGTCCTCGACCACCAGCGCATGGCGGAGCTGCTCGCGCAAATCTACGCGCCACAGCCCGATCACCGGATGCGTCTGGTCACCGGATGCGGCGACCGCAAGCTGCGCATTCTCGCGTTCCCGTGCTTCATGCAGGCGCGCGACGAGGTCGCGCGGCAGGAAAGGGCAGTCGCCGGCCGCGCTGAGTACCCATTCGATCTCGGGTCGGTTCGCCGCAGTCCAGTCGAGGGCGGCGAGGATGCCGGCGAGCGGGCCGGGAAAGCCTGGCACGTCGTCGGCGATGACCTGCAAACCGAACGCGGCGAAACGCGCGGGATCGCCATTGGCGTTGAGGATCAATCCACTGCACTGGGGCGACAGGCGCGCGATGACGCGCTCCAGAATGGTGCGACCGTCAATGGTGCGCATCGGCTTGTCGCCGCCGCCCATGCGACGTGCAAGGCCGCCGGCCAGCAGCACGCCAAGAGTTGATGGAATACGCGTTGCCGGAATCCTAGTCGTCACCACCTTCACCCTTACGCTTGTGCTTCGCCGACTCTTCCTCGACGTAGGCGAGGTTCTGGTCGTAGACGATGCGTTCTTCGCCCGCGAGCGCGATGAAGCGCTTGCCGCGCGCGCGGCCGACCAATGTCAGACCGACTTGCCGCGCCAGATCGACGCCCCAGGCGGTGAAGCCGGAGCGCGAGACCAGGATCGGAATGCCCATGCGCACCGTCTTGATCACCATCTCGGAGGTGAGGCGCCCCGTGGTGTAGAGGATCTTGTCGCTGGGATCGACGCCGTGGCGGTACATCCAGCCCGCGATTTTGTCGACCGCGTTGTGGCGGCCCACATCCTCGGTGTAGCAAAGCGGCTCGCCCTCCTTGCACAGAACGCAGCCATGGATCGCGCCGGCCTCCAGATAGAGCGAGGGCATTGTGTTGATGGTCTGCGTCATCTGGTAGAGCCAGGAGGTGCGCAGCTCTGACTTCGGCAGCGCGACGCTCTCCACCGCTTCGAGCAGGTCGCCGAAGGCGGTGCCCTGCGCGCAGCCCGAGGTCTGGGTGCGCTTCTTCAGCTTGGCTTCGAAATTGGTGTGGTGCTCGGTGCGCACCACGACCACCTGGAGATCGTCGTCGTATTCGACCTCGGTGACCGCGTCATTATATTTCAGCATGTTCTGGTTCAGCAGATAGCCGAGCGCCAGATATTCGGGATAGTCGCCGATCGTCATCATGGTGACGATCTCCTGGGCATTCAGGTAAAGCGTCAGCGGCCGCTCCATCGGCACCTTGATCTCGACCCTGGCGCCGGACTGGTCGGTCCCGGTCACGCTCTGGGTCAAGCGCGGGTCGTCAGGATTCGGGAGGATCAGGGGCACCGGGGCTTTGTCGATCTTCATCATGGCCGCGACGTTAGCATGACATTCGGGTCAAGCCGATATAAGCATGGCGGGGAATGGGTGAAATGCCTCGGTTCGTCATTGCGAGCGCAGCGAAGCAATCCAGAATTATATCCGCGCTGGCAGTCTGGATTGCTTCGCTGCGCTCGCAATGACGGGGAGAGGCCGGAGGTTCCATCGGCGCGCGAGCCGTTGGCGGAGATCGAACGGTCATGAAAGTCATCGGCCTTGCGGGCTGGAGCGGTGCGGGCAAGACCACGCTGTTGACGCGGCTGATCCCGCATTTCAAGGCGCAAGGCTTGCGCGTCTCCGTCATAAAGCATGCGCATCACCAGTTCGACGTCGACGTGCCCGGCAAGGATTCCTGGCGCCATCGCGAGGCCGGCGCGGCTGAGGTGCTGGTCGCTTCGTCAAACCGCTGGGCGCTGATGCACGAATTGCGCGGAGCGGCGGAGCCGCGGCTGCCGGAACTCCTGAGCAAGCTGTCCGCCGTTGACCTCGTCGTGGTCGAAGGTTTCAAGCGCGAGCCGCATCGCAAGATCGAGGTGCATCGCGCCGACAATGACAAGCCGCTGCTGTTTCCCGACGATCCCGGGATTGTCGGGATCGCGACCGACACCGCCATTGCAACGCGGCTGCCGACGGTCCATCTCGATGACATCGAGGCTGCCGCGGCGCTGCTGCTGCGCGCGGCCATGCCGGTCGAGGAAGCGGTCGCGAAAAGCGACGCACTGCGCTGACGAGGCACCATGGCGCAACTGTCGGACGATTGCTTTGCCTTCGGCGGACCGATGATGTCGGTCGACGAGGCCGTTGGCCTGATCGCGGCGCGCGTCAATGCGATCGCCGATATCGAGACCGTGGCGCTTCTCGATGCCGACGGGCGCGTGCTGGCGCGCGATATTGCGGCGCCGCTGCCGCTGCCGCCCTTCACCAACTCCGCTGTCGACGGCTATGCCGTGCGTAACGCTGACCTTCCGCAAGCAGAGGAGCGGGCACTTCCGCTCGACGGTCGCATCCAGGCCGGCGGCTCTGCGCAAGCGCCGATCAAGGCCGGTTATACCGCGCGCATCTTCACGGGCGCTCCGATGCCTCCGGAGGCCGAAACTGTCTTCATGCAGGAGGATGTCCGTATCGATGATGCCGGCAGGATCGTGCTGCCGGCTGGGCTGAAGCGGGGCGCCAATGTCCGTCCTGCCGGAGAGGACATTCCGGAAGGACACATAGCGCTGCGCGCCGGCCAGCGGCTGCGGCCGCAGCATGTTGCGCTCGCGGCGGCGTTCGGCCTGACCAGGCTCGACGTCGTCAGGCGCATCCGCGTTGCGGTGTTTTCGACCGGCGACGAACTGGCGTCGCCCGGCGAGCCGCGCGCCGCCTCGCAACTGTTCGATTCCAACCGCTTCATGCTGCTGGCGATGCTGCGCCGGCTCGGCTGCGAGGTCAGCGATCTCGGCATTTTGCGCGACGAGAGGGCTTCGCTTGCGAACGGCTTGAAGCAGGTTTCCGGTCATCATGACCTGATCCTCACCACCGGCGGCGTCTCGACCGGTGAGGAGGACCACGTCAAGGCGGCGGTGGAGAGCATCGGATCGCTGGTGCTGTGGCGGATGGCGATCAAGCCCGGCCGCCCCGTGGCGATGGGCATCATCGGTGGCACGCCGCTGATCGGCCTGCCAGGCAATCCCGTCGCGAGCTTTGTCACCTTCGTTCACGTGGTGCGACCGACCGTGCTGGCGCTTGCGGGTGGTCTGCCCGAGCCGCTGTTGCCGATCCCGATCCGCGCGGCTTTCGCCTACGGCAAAAAGATCGGCCGTCGCGAATATGTTCGCGCCACTTTGCGACGTGGAGAGGACGGCGCCCTGGAGGCAGTCAAGTTCCCGCGTGAAGGCGCCGGGCTTCTGTCGTCACTGGTCGAGACCGATGGCCTTGTCGAACTCGGCGAAAACATCACGCGCGTCGAGCCCGGACAGAGTGTAGGTTTCTTGTCCTATGCGGACCTGCTCTGAAACCCGTTGCGTTGACGCCATCGACCCAGCCCGCCATGTTGCGCCCATGACCAGGACAACACTCGATCTCACCGGGCTCAAGTGCCCGCTTCCGGCCTTGAAGACGCGCAAGGCGCTGAAACCATTGCACCCCGGCGACCAACTGGAAGTGCACTGCACTGATCCCTTGTCGGTGATCGACATCCCGAACCTGATCAGGGAGACGGGTGACACGGTGGAGATCACCGAGCGCAACGACGCGCGCATCGTGTTCCTGATAGAAAAAGCGAATGACTCGATAGAGCGCGCCGATGGTGCGCTGCATCCGTGAGCGCGTTACCTCGCTGATACCAACCATTTGTCTATCGACATCGATTACAGCTTCTGCCCAGATTGACTTTCTCCGTGCCGGCGCGGAGGTTGTGTGTTGTCTGCGATACGCGGAACAACGGGCCACGCATGAAGCCTGCACGTCGTATCGGGCATAGAGCCCCGCTCGAGGGGTTAACGTTTCGAACGCGCGTGTCGATCCTGGCGTGCGTCGGGTGATTGTGCGGAGCAGCAGGGACAACGGCTGCACGGCAACGGGCTGAGGATCAGGATAGTAGCGGCAAGCTGCCCAGAAGGGCGGCTGCAGGGGAGGAATGCATGGCTACACTTGAGAGCGCTGGAACACTTTCAGGCGCCGGCGCGGGTTTCCTTGATCGCGAGCGGACGATCGCGACCGCCGGCTTCAATCGCTGGCTGGTGCCGCCGGCGGCGTTGTGCATCCATCTCTGCATCGGCATGGCCTACGGCTTCTCGGTGTTCTGGCTGCCGCTGTCGCGCGCGATCGGTCTGACCGCGCCGAAGGCCTGCGGGGAGATTTCGCTATTCCAGGAACTGTTCACGACCAGCTGCGACTGGAAGGTCGCCAGCATGGGATGGATGTACACGCTGTTCTTCGTGCTGCTCGGTATCGCGGCTGCGGTCTGGGGGGCTGGCTGGAGCGCGTCGGCCCGCGCAAGGCCGGCTTCGTCTCGGCGCTGTGCTGGTGCGGTGGCCTCTTCCTCGGGGCGATCGGGGTCTACACTCATCAGCTCTGGCTGTTGTGGCTGGGCTCGGGCGTGATCGGCGGCATCGGTCTCGGCCTCGGCTACATCTCGCCGGTGTCGACGCTGGTGAAATGGTTCCCGGACCGCCGCGGCATGGCGACCGGCATGGCCATCATGGGCTTCGGCGGTGGCGCCATGATCGGCGCGCCGCTGGCGAACCTGCTGATGAACTACTTCAAGACCCCGACCTCCGTCGGCGTCTGGGAGACCTTCGTCACGATGGGCGTCATCTACTTCGTGTTCATGATGATCGGCGCGTTCCGTTATCGCTTGCCGCCGCCCGGCTGGCAGCCCGAGGGCTGGACCCCGCCGTCCAGAGCCAACGCGATGATCTCGAAGAACAACGTCCATCTCAACGACGCGCACAAGACGCCGCAGTTCTGGCTGATCTGGTGGGTGCTCTGCCTGAATGTGTCGGCGGGTATCGGCGTGATCGGCATGGCCTCGCCGATGCTGCAGGAGATTTTCGCCGGCAAGCTGATCGGACTTCCGGACGTTGGCTTCAACGCGCTCGACGCCGGGCAGAAGGCGCAGATCGCCGCGATCGCCGCGGGCTTCGCCGGATTGCTGTCGCTGTTCAATATCGGCGGCCGCTTCTTCTGGGCCTCGCTGTCGGACAAGATCGGGCGCAAGAACACCTACTACACCTTCTTCATCCTCGGCATCGTGCTCTATGCGCTGGCGCCGACCTTTGCGGCGATGGGATCGAAGCTCCTGTTCGTGCTAGGCTTCGGCATCATCCTGTCGATGTATGGCGGCGGCTTCTCCACGGTGCCGGCCTATCTTGCCGACATGTTCGGCACCCAGTTCGTCGGCGCCATCCACGGGAGGCTGCTGACGGCATGGTCCACCGCGGGCATCATCGGCCCCGTCGTGGTGAACTACATCCGCGAGTTCCAGCTCGCGGCCGGCGTGCCGCGTGACCAGCTCTACAACACCACCATGTACATCCTGTGCGCGATGCTGATCGCGGGCCTGATCTGCAACTATCTGATCAAGCCGGTCGATCCGAAGTGGCACATGACGGAGGCCGATGTCGCCAAACTGCAGGCGGCCAGCGCTAGCGCCGCCGCCGCGGGGCCGCACGGCTCCTACGGCATCGGGTTTGGCGGGCTCGACGCGAGGGCGGCGTTGTTCTGGGCCTTCGTCGGCATTCCGCTGTTGTGGGGTGTCTGGAAGACTCTGGAGAGCGCGGTCAAGATATTCTGACTGCAGTCCACATTGCCGCGGGATGGTGATGACCAGCGTCCCGCGGCGTTCGTCTTTCAAAATTGATCAAGATTGGATTGAGGGGGATCTCATGGTTCGCACCCGAATTTGCCTTGCTGCCGTGCTGCTCGTGGCTGGCCTTCATGCCGCCTCCGCGCAAACCGCGGCAACACCGACGGCACCCGCGGCGACGACCGACGCCAAGCCGGGCAAGATGAAGCTGACGATGCAGAAGCTGAAGGACATGAAGGCGAAGTGGTCGGCCAACAAGCCGAAGCTGAAAGCCTGCCGCGCCGACGTGAAGTCCAAAGGCCTCGCCGGCGACGACCGCTGGTTCTACATCGAAGAGTGCATGGGCAAGACCTGAGATCGGGTTCCGTTTGTTTTGCGTGAAGGGGCATGGTGGTGCGGCTGCCTGCCCCTAAATCACGATAGAGACGTTCTAAATTTTCTTGCATCTGGCATACCAGAGACTAGAGTCGCGTCGATCGAGAGTTGATCTGAGGGACGAAGGCAATGCTGTTCCCGATGATCGGGCTTGGAAGTACGCCCCGTAAGATGATGGTGGTTCAGCTGGACTGCATCGGTTTTGAGGAGAACGCGACGTTTCCATGAGCAGCAACGACGACGTTCACAAGGTCAGGGAATTCGAACATCCGGGCGAAGGGCGTCGGCGCGCCAAGGCCACGCCCAAGGGGCGGCAGGTCGATCCGACCGCCGCGCACGAGATCGAGCAGTTGCTCGGCGACAGACCGCGGCGGCGCGACCTGCTGATCGAATATCTGCACCTGATCCAGGACAAGTATCACCAGATCTCGGCCGCGCATCTCGCCGCGCTCGCCGACGAGATGAAGCTTGCGTTTGCCGAGGTGTTCGAGACCGCGACGTTCTACGCGCATTTCGATGTGGTGAAGGAAGGCGAGCCAAGCATCCCGCCCTTGACCGTCCGTGTGTGCGATTCCCTCACTTGTGCGATGCTGGGCGGCGAGCAACTGCTGCAGGATTTGCAGAGCAGTGCCGGTCCCGGCATTCGCGTGGTGCGCGCGCCCTGTGTCGGACTATGCGACGCCGCCCCGGTCGCGGAGGTCGGCCACCATTTCGTGCATCAGGCGACGGCCGCCGAAGTGCTGGCCACGGCAGAGCGCGGCGACGTCCATGCCCATCTCCCCGCCTATGTCGGCTACGACGCCTATGTGAAGGACGGCGGATACAAGCTGCTGGCGCGGCTGCGCTCGGGGCAGATCACCCGGGACGAGATTCTCAAGCCTCTCGAGGATTCCAGCCTGCGCGGTCTCGGCGGCGCAGGCTTTCCGACGGGGCGCAAATGGCGCGCGGTGCTCGGCGAGCCCGGTCCGCGACTCATGGCGGTCAACGGCGACGAGGGCGAACCGGGCACCTTCAAGGACCGCCTCTACCTCAATCGCGACCCGCACCGTTTCCTCGAAGGCACCCTGATCGGCGCGCATATCGTGGAGGCGTCCGACGTCTACATCTACATCCGCGACGAATATCCGGCGGCGCGCGCGATCCTCGAGCGAGAGATCGCAAAACTGCCCGCGGGCGGACCGACGCTGCATATGCGCCGCGGCGCCGGAGCCTATATCTGCGGCGAGGAATCCTCGCTGCTCGAAAGCATCGAGGGCAAGCGCGGTCTGCCGAGGCACAAGCCGCCTTATCCTTTCCAGTCCGGCCTGTTCGGTCTGCCGACGCTGATCAACAACATCGAAACGCTGTGGTGGGTGCGCGACATCGTCGAGAAGGGCGCCGACTGGTGGAACAGCCACGGTCGTCACGAACGCCGCGGCCTGCGCAGCTTCTCGGTGTCGGGGCGCGTGAAGACTCCCGGGGTGAAGCTGGCACCCGCCGGCATCACGGTGCGCGAGCTGATCGACGAATATTGCGATGGCATGGCCGACGGTCACCAATTCTACGCCTACCTGCCGGGCGGCGCGTCAGGCGGCATTCTGCCGGCGTCGATGGACGACATCCCGCTCGATTTCGGTACGCTGGAGAAATACGGCTGCTTCATCGGTTCCGCGGCGGTCGTGATCCTGTCGCAGAAGGACAGCGTGCGCGCGGCGGCGCTCAACCTGATGAAGTTCTTCGAGGACGAGAGCTGCGGTCAGTGTACGCCGTGCCGCGTCGGAACCCAGAAGGCGGCGCTGCTGATGCAGAAGCCGGTCTGGAACCGCGCACTTCTGGAAGAATTGAGCCAGGCGATGCGCGACGCCTCGATCTGCGGGCTTGGACAGGCGGCATCAAATCCGCTGGCCACCGTGATCAAATATTTCCCTGACGAGTTCAAGGAAGCGGCCGAATGACCAAGGTTACGTTCGAACTCGACGGTAAGCAGGTCGAGGCCAATCCCGGCGAGACGATCTGGCAGGTCGCAAAGCGCCAGGGCCGCGAGATCCCGCATCTGTGCTATTCGCCGGCGCCCGATTATCGCCCCGACGGCAATTGCCGCGCCTGCATGGTCGAGATCGAGGGCGAGCGCGTGCTGGCTGCGTCCTGCAAGCGCACACCGTCGGTCGGCATGAAGGTGAAAACCGAGAGCGCGCGCGCCGTCTCGGCGCAGAAGATGGTAATGGAGCTGCTCGTCGCCGACCAGCCGGCGCGGGAAACCTCGCACGATCCGGACTCGAAATTCTGGCACTGGGCCGAGACGACAGGCGTCACCGGGAGCCGCTTTCCAGCTGCCGAGCGCTGGGCGACCGACGCCAGCCATCCGGCGATGCGCGTCAATCTCGACGCCTGCATCCAGTGCGGCCTCTGCGTGCGCGCCTGCCGCGAGGTTCAGGTCAACGACGTCATCGGCATGGCTTATCGCAACCACGGCTCGAAGATCGTGTTCGACTTCGACGATCCCATGGGCGAATCCACCTGCGTTGCCTGCGGCGAATGCGTGCAGGCCTGCCCGACCGGCGCGTTGATGCCGGCCGTGATGCTTGACGAGAAGCAAACGCGTGTCACCTATGCCGACCGGAAGGTCGACTCGCTCTGCCCGTTCTGCGGCGTCGGCTGCCAGGTCAACTACGAGGTCAAGGACGAGAAGGTGATCTATGCGGAGGGCCGCGACGGTCCGGCCAATCACAATCGTCTTTGCGTCAAGGGCCGCTTCGGCTTCGACTACATCCACCATCCGCATCGGCTGACCAAGCCGCTGGTGCGGCTGCCGAATGCGAAGAAGGATTCCAACGACCAGGTCGATCCGGCCAATCCCTTCACGCATTTCCGCGAAGCGAGCTGGGAGGAAGCGCTCGACATCGCCGCCAGGGGTCTCGTCAAGATCCGCGACGAGAACGGCGTGAAGGCGCTGGCCGGCTTCGGCTCGGCCAAGGGCTCCAATGAAGAGGCCTATCTGTTCCAGAAGCTGGTGCGCACCGGCTTCGGCTCCAACAATGTCGATCACTGCACCCGGCTGTGTCACGCCTCGTCGGTGGCGGCGCTGTTCGAAGGCCTGAGCTCGGGCGCGGTGTCGGCGCCATTCGCAGCCGCGATGGATGCCGAGGTCATCATCGTGATCGGCGCCAACCCGACCGTGAACCATCCGGTCGCCGCGACCTTCATCAAGAACGCCGTCAAGCAGAACGGTGCAAAACTGTTCGTGATGGATCCGCGCCGGCAGACGCTGTCGCGGCACGCGACCAAGCATCTGCAGTTCAAGCCCGGCTCCGACGTCGCCATGCTGAATGCGATGATCAACACGATCATCACCGAAGGCCTGACCGACGATCAGTACATCGCCGGCTACACCGAAGGGTTCGAGGACCTCAAGGAGAAGATCAAGGAGTTCACGCCGGAGAAGATGGAAGCGATCTGCGGCATCCCGGCGCAGACCCTGCGCGAGGTCGCGCGGATCTATGCGCGTGCAAAGTCGTCGATCATCTTCTGGGGCATGGGCATCAGCCAGCACGTTCACGGCACCGACAATGCGCGTTGCCTGATCGCGCTCGCGCTGATCACCGGCCAGGTCGGCCGTCCAGGCACCGGCCTGCATCCGCTGCGCGGCCAGAACAACGTGCAGGGTGCCTCCGACGCTGGCCTGATCCCGATGTTCCTGCCGGATTATCAGCCGGTCAGCCGCGACGATTTGCGCGGGGCTTTTGAAAAGATGTGGGACCAGGATCTCGATCCCGTCCGCGGCCTGACCGTGGTCGAGATCATGAACGCGATCCATGCCGGCGAAATCAAAGGCATGTATATCGAGGGTGAGAACCCCGCGATGTCGGATCCCGATCTTCAGCATGCGCGGCAGGCGCTCGCCATGCTCGACCATCTCGTGGTGCAGGATCTCTTCGTCACCGAGACCGCCTTCCACGCCGATGTCATCCTGCCGGCCTCGGCCTTTGCCGAGAAGGACGGGTCCTTCACCAACACTGATCGCCGCGTGCAGCTCGCGCGCCAGGTCGTCAAGCCGCCGGGCGATGCCCGCCAGGATCTCTGGATCATCCAGGAGATCGGCAAGCGCATGGGCCTGCCCTGGAATTATGCCGGCCCGGGCGACGTCTTCACCGAGATGGCGCAATTGATGCCGTCGCTGAAGAACATCACTTGGGAACGGTTGGTGCGCGAAGGCGCCGTTACCTACCCCGTCGACGGTCCCGACGTGCCCGGCAACGAGATCATCTTCACGACGGGCTTCCCGACCGCCAGCGGTCGCGGCAAGATCGTGCCAGCCAAGGTCATCCCGCCCGACGAAGTGCCGGACGCCGAATATCCGATGGTGCTCTCGACAGGCCGCGTGCTCGAGCATTGGCACACCGGCTCGATGACGCGCCGCGCCCAAGTGCTCGACCAGATCGAGCCGGAGGCGGTCGCCTTCATGTCGCCGAAGGACATGCGCAAGAAGAAGCTCGCGCCGGGCGATTTCATCCGGCTCGAGACCCGCCGCGGCGCGGTCGAGGTCAAGGTCCGCTCCGATCGCGACGTGCCGGAGAACATGGTGTTCATGCCGTTCTGCTACGCGGAGGCGGCGGCGAACCTGCTCACGAACCCGGCGCTTGATCCCTTCGGCAAAATCCCGGAGTTCAAGTTCTGCGCGGCGAGAGCCGAGCGGGCCGAGATGCGGGACGCGGCGGAGTAGTACTCCGCCGTCATTGCGAGCAAAGCGAAGCAATCCAGACTGTTTCCGCGGTGGGATTCTGGATTGCTTCGTCGCTTCGCTCCTCGCAATGACGGTGGTAAATACCGTCCATGTCCAAAGTCACCCCAGCCACCCGAGCGCTCACGGCCGCCGGCGTCGCCTTCTCCGTTCACACTTACGACTACGACCCTGATGCCGAGAGCATCGGGCTCCAGGCGGCCGCCGCGCTCGGCGAGGAACCGGCGCGCGTGCTGAAGACGCTGATGGCGCAGGTGGACGGCAAGCCTGTCTGCGTCGTCGTTCCGTCGGATCAGGAAGTCTCGATGAAGAAGCTCGCCGCTGCCGCCGGCGGGAAGTCCGCACAGATGATGAAGCCGCCCGAAGCCGAGCGCGTCACCGGTTACAAGGTTGGCGGCATCAGCCCGTTCGGGCGCGCAAGCTTGTGCGCACTGTGATCGAGCAGAGCGCGCTCGCGCATGACCAGGTCTTTCTCAATGGTGGCCAGCGCGGCTTGCAGGTGCGGCTCAAGCCCACCGACGTGCGGGATGTCCTGAAAGCGGTCGCGGCGGATGTGCTCGCCTGAGGAAGCTTGATGGCGAGGTCGCGATTGTCTCAATCGCGCTCTCGGCGCCCGGTCTGATGATCGGCTGATCCTTTAGCCAGGTCGCTCACATCGGCAAGCGTTGTGCGTCCGTCGCTTGATTCCCTCGAACATCGGCCCTTGCCTGATCGCTGTAGCGCCATCCCACAACATCGGCCGGGACTTGAGTTCACGCGCGAGGTCTGTATAGAACGGCAATAGAAATAGAATATCGTTCTGTCTAACAGAACGATTAAATCCGAGGGACGAAACCATGGCATTCCAATGTGCCAGCCCAAACGCTGATCCGCCGGTGACGCACACACCAGAGGCGATCTTCGAAGGCTTCAAGGCCATCCCGGAATTGCTGGCGCGCGACGCGGCGCTGACAGCGCGCGGCCGCTGGCTCGACGTCGATTGCCTGCTTGGGCCAACCACGCAGCCGTTTCATGTCGCGATCCGCGCCGGACAGATTGTCGACATGACGCCTGCGCCGGTCCTGATGCGTTCCTGGCGTTTCGCCTATCGCGCGACGCCGGCCGCATTCGCCGCCTATTGGCAGGCCATGCCTCCGGCCGGCTGGCATGACCTGCTGGCGTTGACCAAGCGCGGAGAGGCAAGCCTTGAAGGCGATCTGCATCCCTTCATGGCGCATCTGCAATACTTCAAGGATTTGCTCGCCTTGCCTCGCCAAAACGGCTTTGGGGGCGCGTCATGAGCGGCTTCATCGAACCGATCGTCGGCCGCTACGTGCACGTCGAGATCGACGGCGAGATCAACCGGATCTATTTCGAGGAGAACGGCAGCGGCATTCCGCTGGTCTGTCTGCACACGGCAGGATCCGACGCCCGGCAGTGGCGTCATCTGCTCGCCGACGAGGAGTTGACCAAAAACTTCCGCGTCATCGCCTTCGACATGCCCTGGCACGGCAAGTCCAATCCGCCTGACAGCCAGTATGGCAACGAATATCGCCTGACCACCGCGAGCTACACTTCGGCCATCCGCGCCTTCTGCAAGGCGCTGAAGCTGGAGCGGCCGGTGGTGATGGGCTGCTCGATCGGTGGCCGCATCGTGCTCAATCTCGCCATCGAACACGCCCGTGAGTTTCGCGCGCTGATCGGGCTCGAGGCCGCGGACTTCCAGCAGCCCTGGTACGACACGACCTGGCTCAATCGCCCTGACGTTCACGGCGGCGAGGTCTGCGCCGCGTTGGTGTCCGGGCTGATCGCGCCCAACGGCCCGGAGGCCGCACGCAACGAGACGCTGTGGGGCTACAAGCAGGGCGGCCCCGGCATCTTCAAGGGTGATCTCTATTTCTATCGGGTCGACGGCGATTTGCGCGGGCGCACCGGCGCCATCAATGTCGATCAGTGCCCGCTCTATCTCCTCACCGGCGAATACGACTTTTCCTGCACGCCGGAGGACACGTTGCGGACCGCCGCCGGCATTCCCGGTGCCAAGGCCACCATCATGGAGCGGCTCGGCCATTTTCCGATGAGCGAGAACCCAATCCAGTTCCGGCGCTACATCGCGCCGGTGCTGCAAGACATAATCGACAAGCAAAATTCGTAAAAGGGAGCGTATGTTATGAAGTTGCGTTGGATGATGGCGGCCATTCTGGCCGCCCAGACGGGCGCCGCACTTGCGGCGGACAACGTCATCAGGATCGGCGTGCTCAACGACCAGTCCGGCGTGTTCGCCGACAATGGCGGGCGCGGCTCGGTCGCCGCGGCAAAGCTCGCAGCGGAGGACTTCGGCAACGAGCTGCTCGGCAAGAAGATCGAGATCGTCTCGGCCGATCACCAGAACAAGCCGGACATTGCCTCGGCCACCGCGCGAAAATGGTTCGACAATGAAGGCGTCGACATGATTGCGGATGGCGCGGCGTCTTCCGCCGGTTTCGCCATCCTGGAAGTCGCCAAGCAGAAGAACAGGATCTTCGTGATCTCGGGGCCGGGCTCGTCCGATTTCACCGGAAAATCCTGTTCCCCGGTCAGCTTTCACTTCAACTACGACACCTATGCGCTGTCGAAGCTCACCAGCGACGCGATCACGCGGGCCGGCGGCAAGACCTGGTATTTCGTGACGGCCGACTACGCGTTCGGCCACGCGCTCCAGCGTGACGCCACGAAATTCATCGAAGCGGCGGGCGGCAAGGTGATCGGCTCGGCCGCGCACCCGCTCGGCACCGCCGATTTCGCTTCGTTCCTGTTGCAAGCACAGGGCTCGAAGGCCGACGTGGTCGGGCTCGCGACCTCGGGTGCGGACGTGCAGACCGCAATCAAGCAGGCCGGCGAGTTCGGCGTCGTCGAAGGCGGCCAGAAGCTTGCCGGTCTCCTCGTCTTCATCACCGACGTGGATTCGTTGGGACTGAAGGTTACCCAGGGCCTGCAGGTAACGACCTCGTTCTATTGGGATCTCAACGAGGAGACCCGCGCCTGGTCGAAGCGCTATGCGGCGCTGATGAACGGCAAGGTCGCGAGCATGGTGCAAGCCGGCGTCTATAGCGGCGTTCATCATTATCTCGCCGCCGTGAAGGCCGCGGGCACCACGGATGCGACGGCCGTCGCCGCAAAGATGCACGAGATGAAGGTCAACGACGCCTACAACAAGAACGTTACGATCCGTCCCGACGGGCGCGTACTGCACACGATGTATCTGGTGCAGGTGAAGAAGCCGGAGGAGTCCAAATACAAGTACGACTATTACAAGGTCGTCAGCTCCAAGCCGGGCGAAGAGGTGTTCCGGCCGATGAGCGAAGGCGGCTGTCCGCTTGTGAAGTAAACTACGCCGACCGGACGGGCACTCGCGCTCGTCCGGCCGCAAGATTTTCGAGGAGAATACGGAATGTCTGGTGTGATCGGGTTCATCGGTCTCGGCGTCATGGGCGAGCCGATCTGTCGCAATCTCTTGCGCAAGAGCGGACGGGCCATGCTTGCGTTTGATCTCGCCGCGGAGCCCCTGGCGCGGATCGTGGCCGATGGTGCGACAGCGGCGAAGTCGGTCGAAGATCTGGTCGGCGGCAGCGAAACAATCTTTCTTTGCCTGCCCAGCGCCAAACACGTGATGTCGGTCTTCTCGGGCATCCTGCCGGCGATCAGGAGCGGCCAGACCGTGATCGATCTCGGTACCTCCGACGTCGGCCTGACGCGGGCCTTCGCCAAGCAACTCGCGGACAAGGGCGCGCTCTGGATCGATGCACCGATCGCGCGCACCCGCCAGGCGGCGCAGGACGGCACGCTGAGCGTCATGGTCGGCGCTACGCCCGAGCAATTTTCGAAGGTCGAGCCGCTGATCCGGCATTTCGCCACCGACGTCACTCTTTGCGGCGGCACCGGGGCGGGGCAGGTGACGAAAATCCTCAACAACATGGTGCTGTTCGAGACGGTGAACGCGCTGGCCGAGGCCGTCGCGATCGCCAAGCACAGCGGCGTCGAGCCGAAGCTGTTGCTGGAGACGCTGTCAAAGGGCTCGGCGGACAGTTTTGCACTTCGCAACCACGGCATGAAGGCGATTGTCGCCAGGGAGTTTCCGCTGCGCGCCTTCTCGACTGAATATGCGATGAAGGACCTGTCCTACGCACTGGAGCTGGGTGCCCAGGCCGGGCTGAACTTGCGCGGCGCGGCGCTGATACACGAGATCTTCGAGGAGACGATCGACAAGGGCATGGGCGATGCGTACTTTCCGGTCATCGCCAAGCTGATCGATCCCTCCGGATTCCCAGAGTAGGAGACTGTATGCCTTCGCCCGGTGTCGCCGCCGTCGATCGTGCTCTGACCATCCTCGCGGCCTTCGAGGATACGCTGGAGCCGATGACGCTGGCGGAGCTCGCGCGTCGCACCAAGATGTACAAGAGCACGCTGCTGCGGCTGATGACCTCGCTGCAGGAGTTCGGCTATCTCGTTCAGCTCGCCGACGGCCGTTACCATCTCGGCCCGACGCCGTTCCGGCTCGGCGCGATCTACCAGCGCAGCAACAGCCTGCATGATCGCGTCATGCCGCTGCTGCGCCAGCTCGTGGCCGACGGCACCGAAAGCCCATCGTACCATGTGCGGCATGATTCCAGGCGCAGGCTCTGTGTCTTTCGCGTCGATTCCCAACATTCGACGCTCGACCGGGTCGAGGCGGGCGCTCTGCTGCCGCTCGATCGGGGAGCGGCCGGGCGGGTTATCCTGGCCTTCGACGGCGAGAAGGGCGAGGCCTATGACGAGATCCGCGAGGGGGGCATCGCCGTGTCGTTCGGCGAGCGCGATCCCGATTGCGCCGGGCTCGCCTGTCCGGTGTTCGGTCCCGGCGGAAAGTGTGTTGGTGCGCTGTCGCTCTCGGGGCCGAAGCCGCGCTTCACGCGGGACACGATCAAGACGATGACATCGCTGCTGCTGAAGGCCGCGATCCGCCTGACGCGTGCGCTGGGCGGCCCGACCGACCTGCTCGACGCTGCCCTCGCAGCCTCGGTCGATGATGCGCGTCCTGCGCGGCGGGTGCGGCGATAAGCGGTCTACTGCTTCTGCAGCAGCTTCAGCCGGCAGCGCAGCGCTTCGCGAATATGCGCGCGCGCGAGCTGTTCGGCCTTGTTGCCGTCGTGCGCGGCAATGGCC
This sequence comes from Bradyrhizobium betae, assembly GCF_008932115.1. Taxonomy (NCBI): domain Bacteria; kingdom Pseudomonadati; phylum Pseudomonadota; class Alphaproteobacteria; order Hyphomicrobiales; family Nitrobacteraceae; genus Bradyrhizobium; species Bradyrhizobium betae. The sequence continues at coordinate 1,730,046 of NZ_CP044543.1, read as the reverse complement.
GCGATGATGGCCTCATGTTCGCCGTGGCTGGTCGACGGGCGTCCCGTCACGGTGAAGGTGGTGGGGCCGAGCAGGGCGATCCAGTCCTGCAATTCGCGAGAGGCGTTGTCCAGATAGCGGTTGCGCGCCGCGCGGCAGATGGCCTCGTGGAAGACGCGGTTGAGTCTCGCCATCTCGGCCGCATCGGTCTCGGAAGTCTCGATAAAAGCCTGCTCGATATCCCTGAGTGCATCGATCTCCGTCGCCGAGGCGTGTTCGGCGGCGAGGCGCGCGGCGGCGCCCTCCATGATCTCGCGCATGGCGTAGAGTTCGAGCACCTCGGAAATATCGAGGTTGCGCACGATCACCCCGCGGCCACCGGCGGGCTCTACGAAGCCGCGGGCCGCGAGCCGGCCCAGCGCTTCTCGAACCGGCGTGCGGCTGACCTTCAGCCGTTGCGCGACTTCTTCTTCGCGCAGTCGGTCGCCGGCGCGGTAACTGCCGGCTTGAAGCGCCTCGCAGAGCGAGCGGAACACCGCTTCGCCCAGCGCGACGCCACCGCCGCGTGCGATCGATCCGCCTGCCTTTGCCGGGCGTCTGGCCATGCGTCCTCTTGGGCTGCCAAGCGCATCCTGCCTATGCACAGATGCCGCTTGCGCCATATCTGTATATCTTTGTATACAAACGTGCGCAATGGCGGCACCGGTTGACCGGTGCCGCCGGCGGGCAGAATGTCTCTAACTCTTCGTCGCATCGGGCAGACGGCATGAGCAGCAAATACGACGTGCTGGTGATCGGCGGCGGCAATGCGGCGCTTTGCGCGGCGATCTCGGCGCGCCGCGGCGGCGCCTCGGTCCTCGTGCTCGAAGGCGCGCCAAAGTTCTATCGCGGCGGCAACACCCGGCATACCCGCAACATGCGCTGCGCTCACGACGCCGCGACCGAGATCCTGACCGGCCCCTATACCGAGGAGGAATTCTGGGAGGATCTGCTGCGCGTGACCGGCGGGAAGACCGACGAGGTGCTCGCCCGTCACATGATCCGGGAGTCCAAGGACATCCTGAACTGGATCGTGGAGCAGGGCGTACGCTGGCAACCCTCGCTCGGCGGCACGCTGAGCCTTGGCCGCACCAACTCCTTTTTCCTCGGCGGCGGCCGCGCGATGTTGAACGCGTTATACTTGACCGCGGAACGGCTCGGCGTCGACGTCGAATACGACGCCGAGGTCACCGATCTCGTAATCGAGGACGGCATGTTCCTTGCCGCGCGTCTCAAGCGGCCGATCAGGGGCGAGACCGAGATTCGCGCGACGTCGCTGGTCGCCGCGGCCGGCGGGTTCGAGGCCAACATCGAATGGCTGAAGCAGTATTGGGGCGAGGCCGCCGACAATTTCCTGATCCGAGGCACGCCCTATAACCGCGGCTCGATCCTGAAGATGCTGCTCGACAAGGGCGTGCAGGAGGTTGGCGATCCCACCCAATGCCACGCGGTCGCGATCGACGCCCGCGCGCCGAAATTCGACGGCGGCATCATCACCCGCCACGACTCGGTCGTGTTCGGCATCGTCGTCAATAAGCACTCGCAGCGCTTCTACGACGAGGGCGAGGACCTTTGGCCGAAGCGCTATGCGATCTGGGGCCGGCTGGTCGCGGCGCAGCCCGATCAGATCGCCTACATCATCTTCGATTCGACCGTTGTTACGAGCTTCATGCCGACGCTGTTTCCGCCGATTGCGGGGCAGACGGTCGCCGAACTCGCTGGCAAGCTGGAACTCGATCCGGCTGCGCTGGAGAAAACCATCACCGAATTCAACGCCGCCGTGCGGCCCGGCACGTTCGACCATACCATTCTGGACGACTGCCGCACCGAGGGCGTCACGCCGCAGAAGACGCATTGGGCACGGCGGATCGAGACGCCGCCTTATCTCGCCTATCCGGTCCGGCCCGGCATCACCTTCACCTATCTCGGCACGCGCGTGAACAAGGAGTCGCGTATGCTGATGGCTGACGGCAGGCCGTCGGCCAACATGTTCGCGGCCGGCGAGATCATGGCGGGCAACGTGCTCGGCAAGGGCTATGCCGCCGGCATGGGCATGACCATCGGCAGCGTGTTCGGGCGGATCGCAGGACGGGAAGCGGCGAAACATGCACGGAACTAGGATCCTGGACGAGGCCGACCGTCTGATGACGGTCTGCAATTCCTGCCGCTACTGCGAGGGACTCTGCGCGGTGTTCCCGGCCATGGAGATGCGCCGCGCCTTCTCCGATGGCGACCTCAATTATCTCGCCAATCTCTGCCATTCCTGCGGCGCCTGCTACGTCGACTGCCAGTTCTCGCCGCCACACGAGTTCAACGTCAACGTCCCGCAGACTTTGGCTGTCGCACGCGCCGAGTCCTATGCCGCCTACGCCTGGCCGCAATCGTTGTCCGGCGCCTTCGCCCGCAACGGTCTCGTCATCAGCATCGTCGCCGCGCTCAGCATGGCGGCCTTCATCCTCGGCTTTGTCGCCTTGAACGACCGCGCCGTGCTGTTCGGCGTGCACACCGGCCCCGGCGCCTTCTACAAGCTGATGCCGCACAATGTGATGGCCGCATTGTTCAGCGCCGCCTTCCTTTACGCGATCCTCGCGCTGGTCATGAGCGTGCGCGCGTTCTGGCGCGATATCGGCACGCCGATCGGCGGCCGCGCCGACGGCGGCTCGATCTTTCAGGCGATCCGCGATGCGGGCGAGCTGCGCTATCTCCATGGCGGGGGCGTTGGCTGCTACAACGAGGACGAGAAGCCGACCGACCGGCGCAAGCTATACCACCACCTGACGTTCTACGGCTTCCTGCTGTGCTTTGCCGCGACCTCCGTCGCCACGCTGTATCACTATCTGTTCGCCCGCGAAGCGCCGTATCCCTGGTGGGACCTGCCCGTGGTGTTGGGTACGCTCGGCGGCATCGGCCTTGTCGTCGGCCCGATCGGCCTGTTCATCGCAAAGTCACGCCGCGCGGCCGAACTGCTCGACGCGCAGCGCTACGGCATGGATGTCGGCTTCATCGCCATGCTGTTCCTGACTGGTCTCACCGGCATGCTGCTTCTGCTCCTGCGGGAGACCGCGGTAATGGGGCCGCTGCTGGCGCTGCATCTCGGCGCGGTGTTCGCGCTGTTCATCACCATGCCCTACGGCAAGTTCGTCCACGGCATCTATCGCTTTACGGCCCTGGTGCGCTATGCACAGGAACGACGGGGCGAAGCCGGCTCTTGAGGGGCGTGCGGTAGCACCACGCTGTCGCACCGGGTATTCGCGGGGCGACAGCGGTGGCCTGATCTTACGCCACCTCGCGCTCCGGTGCCGACGCCTGCTCACGGGCCATTGTCGTGGCGGTGACGTAGTCGGTCTTGCCGGTGCCGAGCAGCGGCACCTTGTCGACCACCATGATCGCCGCGGGCACGGTGAGCTCGGACGCTCCGATCGTCTTGGCCTGTCCCTGCATCGCGCTGCGCTCGGCGTTCTTCTCCGTGGTCAGCAACACGATGCGCTCGCCCTTGCGCTGGTCGGGGATCGACACGGCGACCGATGCGGCCTGCGGCCACAGCGTGGTTGCGATAGCCTCGACCACCGACAGCGAGACCATTTCGCCCGCGATCTTGGCGAAGCGCTTGGCGCGCCCCTTGATGATGATGAAGCCGGCCGGGTCGATCGCGACGATGTCACCGGTGTCGTGCCAGCCCTCGGGGAGTACCTCGAGTACGCCGGGATTCTCGACCCTGAGGTAGCCAAGCATCACGTTCGGCCCGCGCACCGACAGGCGTCCGCCCTCCTCGATGCCGGGGACCGGATCGAGCTTGCTTTCCATCAGCGGCGAGAGGCGGCCGACGGTGCCGGGACGGTTGGCCATCGGCGTGTTCATCGCCAGCACCGGCGCGGTCTCGGTGACGCCATAGCCTTCGAGGATGCGGATGCCGTAGCGCTCCATGAACACCTGGCGTGTCCGATCCTTCACCGCCTCCGCGCCGGCGATCACCAGGCGCAGGGTGCGGAAGTCGTAGGCATGCGCCGAGCGGGCATAGCCGGAGAGGAACGTGTCGGTGCCGAACAGGATGGTTGCGCCGGTCTGGTAGATCAGCTCGGGCACGATCCGGTAGTGCAGCGGCGAGGGATACATGTAGATCGGAATGCCCGCGAGCATCGGCATCATCATTCCGCCTGTCAGGCCGAACGAGTGGAACACCGGCAGCACGTTGAACACCTTGTCGTTGGCGTTGGCATCGACCCGCGCCAGTGCCTGGGCCGCGTTGGCGAGGATGTTGCGGTGGGACAGCACGACGCCCTTGGGCGTGCCTTCCGAGCCTGACGTGAACAGCACGACGGCCGGATCGTTGGGCTGGCGGACGACGCGCGGCGTGGTGCCGGCAAGCAGCCCCTTGATCTTGTCGGCCGTGCCGATCGAGGCGCGGACGTCCTCCAGATAGACGACGTGCGCTTCGGCGGAGATCGCGGCCATCAACTTGTCGAGCTTGCCCTTCTCGATGAAGGCCTGCGACGTCAGCACGGTCTTGACCTGCGCCGCCTTCATGGCGGCGAGGACGTTGACCGGGCCGGCCGAGAAATTGAGCATTGCCGGGACGCGGCCGATGTTCTGCAGCGCCATGAAGACGACGGCGACGCCCGCGGAATTCGGCAACAGCACGCCGACATTCTCGCCGATCGCGGTGCCGGTCTCGATCTTGCGGCTCAGAACCTGCGCGCCGAGAATAAGCTTGCGATAGGTCAGCTTGGTGCCGAGCGCGTCCTCGATGATGACCTTGCCGGTATCACGGTCGCGATAGGCGTGGCCCAGTGCTTCGAACAGGGTGTGATCGAGCATGGCGTTCTTGACCATCGCATCGATCATGACGTCCTGGAGTGCGGCGCCAGCGGCATTGCGGCGTGCCTTGCCCTTCAGCGACGGATCGACCGGCAGCTTGATCGGCGGCAGGATGGTGACCGTCACCCGCGGAAACCACGAGCGCTTGATCTGGCTGGAGTTGAGGTAGCTGAGATGCGAGCGCTGGGCGCCTTCGATGCGAACGGGCACGACCACCGCATCGGCCTTGTCCGCGATCATCGCGGTGCCGTCATAGACCTTCATCAGCGATCCGGAGACGGTGATGCGTCCTTCCGGGAAGATCACCACCGGCTCGCCCGCGGCGACGAGCTTGATCAGGTCGCGTGCAGCCAGCGGCTTGGTCGGGTCCATGGTGTAGTGCTTGACCACGCGCAGGAACGGCTTGGCCCACCAGGCCTTGGCGATGCCGGTATCCACCGCGAAGCTGGCATCGATCGGCAGCACGGCGTGGAGCAGCGGGCCGTCGATCAGGCTGACATGGTTGGGCGCGATCAACATGCGCGTGCCCGGAGGCGGCAGGTTCTCGAGGCCGCGAATCTCGGTGCGGAACAGCGCGCGGAACAGCAAGCCGCCGAAGTCGCGGACGCCTTCCTTGCCCCACTTCGTCAGCACGAACCACACCGCGCCGAAGCTGGCGACGCCGAGGCCGAAGAAGATCCAGCCGATGTGAAGGCCCGCCGCCTGCAACAGTGCGACGAATAGCGAGCCGACCACCATGAAGGCGGCCTGCAGCACATTGCCGGCGGCGATGATGCGGGCGCGCTCGGACGGTGCCGACCAGGCCTGGACGGCGGCGAAAGAGGGAACGACGAACAGGCCGCCGCCGAATGCGAAGGCGACGAAGTCGACGAGCATGCGCAGGCCCGCGAACGAGGTTGCGAAGTCGGCCGCGGTGATATCCTGGCCCCTGGCGGTCACGCCGATGGCCCAGGCGAGATCGAGGCCGGCAAACCCCATGATGATGGCGCCGATCGGCACCAGCGCGAGGTTCGGGCGAACATGACTAAGGCTGGCCGCGAACAGCGAGCCGATGGCGATGCCGATCGCGAAGATCGCCAGGCACAGCGTCACCACGCCCTCGGTGCCACCGACGACGTCCTTGACCAGCGCCGGCAGCAGCGACAGCACGACGGCGCCGACCAGCCAGAACCAGGAGACGATCACGGTGCCGTCCCACAGCCGGTGATCGGCATGCAACGTTTTCAGCAGGCTGAGCGTCGAGGTCCATGGATTGACGTTGACGGGCAGATCTGGCGCGGACGGCGTCGTCTGCGGAATACGAGACGCGAAGGCCCAGGACAGCAGGGCCAGGACGACCACGGCTGATGCGACCCAGCCCATATGCGCGGATCCGGCCACGAACTGGCCGCCGGCAACGGTTCCGAGCAGGATGGCCATGAAGGTCGCGCCTTCGACCAGCGCGTTGCCGGTTGCGAGTTCACCGAGCTCGAGCTGGTCCGGCAGCATGGCGTATTTCACGGGGCCGAACAGGGCGGCGATGACGCCGAACAGCGCCAGCGCTGTGAACAGCAGCGGCACCGAGTGCAGGAAGAAGCCGGAGGCGGCAAAACCCGCGGCGAAAATCTCGGCGAATTTGAGCCGCCGCGCGACGACGGATTTGACGTATTTGTCGGCGAGCTGACCGCCGAGCCCGGACAGGATGAAATAGGGAAAGATGAAGACGGCGCCTGCCACCGTTACCAGGGCATCGCCGTGGCCGGTCGCGGCACTGTAAAGCAGGATAATGACGAGTGCGTTCTTGAGCACGTTGTCATTGAGCGCCGAGAAGAATTGCGCCCAGAACAGCGGCGCGAAGCGGCGTGACGACATCAATTCCCTGATCATGACGAGTCCTGTTTTGGAAAAACGGCCTGAAGTTCTTGTGCTGTCGGTGAGACGTCACGACCGGATTTGCGTAGGGCGAACGATGGCGGGGTGGGGACGCCCGCCGGTCTGCTCTGTCCCTTCGATCCTTCCGATCCTGTTGGTCTCCAAGTGATCTCGTTAGGTTCGCAAATATCTGGTCGCAGCTGTGGTCAGGACGGAAGCGCCGTACCTGCCGGGATACCGCGCCGGGCGATGAAGAAAAGTTGAGCCGCATTGCGAAGAGCCGCAAAACCGGCTGCCGATGCCGGGACATGGTAAGCCCTTCGTTGCAACCAGATATTGTGTTTGATCTGATCGGAACGCGCCGGGTGAGCCCGCCTTACGTGAGATGGGCGAGATGCCGAAAGGGCGAGAGGCGGCCGAGCAGGCTGAACCGGCGGCCCTCGCGACGGGCACGGGCGCGGTTGGCCCGCCACATCCGGAAGGTCGCGCGGCGCTCGGTGAGCACGCCGGCAATGTCGCAGGCATTGGCGATGCGATCGACCGGGGCCATGGCGAACCGCCAGAGGGTTCGGCCCAATCCGGTCACGAGAGCCGCCGCGTCATCGACGAAGGTGGTGGCGATATCAACAGCGAGCGTTTGCATTTTGCAGTCCTCCAGGTTAATTTGAACAATGTTCAATTGAGTAGCTTTAAAATGAACAATGTTCAAAAAGAATCGCCGCGCGACCATAAAAAATTCCGGAGGCGGCTCCAGATCCTGGAGATCGCCCGTGGCATTATCGCCGCTAAAGGATTGAGATCGTTGAAGGTTCGGGACGTCGCGGAGGCCGCCGGCTGCTCGGTCGGCAGCGTCTATAACGAGTTCGGCGACTTCGACGGGGTGATCCTGACGGTCAATCGGGAGACGGTGCAGGCTCTGACGGTGCGGCTAAGCGGGGTTCCGGCAGAGGACCCTGTTCGCCAACTGTATGGGCTTGCTGAGACCTATCTCGAATTCTTCTCCGAGCACGCCAATTTGCTGCGCTCGCTGTTCGAGCATCGGATGGAGGACGATCGCCCTTACCCCGATGACATCCTTCAGATGGTGATGCATGCCTTCGCGCTGATGCATCCGCCCCTGGTGCGGCTGTTGCCGGATGCGGATGACGTGAAGATCGCGCTCCTGTCGCGCACCCTGTTTTCCGCGGTGCATGGCATCATCTCGCTCGGTCTTGAGGAGCGCATGATCGCTGTGCCGCCGCAGATGCTGCGCCAGCAGCTCGACCAGTTTCTCGACGCGCACCTGGCCGGTCTCGGGATTGTGCCCGCGCGGTAACGCTGTCGGGGCGCGTCGTCGACCAGCGCTACACTAGCACCGGCTTGCGCACGCGACCGGCGTCGCCGAACACGCGCAGATAACGTTCGATCTCGGAGGGAAGGCCGGTCGCTTTCTCCGGATTGTCCGAGAGCTTGACGGCCGGGTGGCCGTCAACCGACGTCACCTTGCAGACAATCGAGATCGGATCGAGATTGATCGAGCCATCCGGCGGACAGCCGACGAAATCATTGGTGAGATTGGTGCCCCAGCCGAACGAGAGCCGCGAGCGGCCCGCGAAGTGGTGATAGGTCTCCTCGATCGAGCCGACGTCCATCGCGTCGGAGAACACGAGCAGCTTGTCCCTGGGGTTGCGGCCTTTCTTCTCCCACCAGGCGATGATCTCCTCGCCGGCCTGGATCGGCGGCGCGCTGTCGGGACGGAAGCCGGTCCAGTCGGCCACCCATTCCGGCGCATCGCGCAGAAAGGCTTTCGTGCCGAATGCGTCGGGCAGCGCGATCAGGAGGTTGCCGCCATAGGTCTGCCGCCACTGGTCGAGAATCCGATAGGGCGCCCAGCGCAATTCCTCGTCGTCCCTGGCGAGCGCGGCCGCCACCATCGGCAGCTCATGCGCGTTGGTGCCGATGGCTTCGAGGTCATTGTCCATCGCGAGCAGCACGTTCGAGGTACCGATGAAGGACGGGCCCAGGCCTTCCTTCACCGCCTCGACGCACCAGCGCTGCCACAGGAAGCCGTGGCGGCGGCGCGTGCCGAAGTCGGAGAGCTTCAGATTCTCGAGTTTGCGCAGACGCTCGACCTTGGTCCACAGCTTGGCCTTGGCGCGGGCATAGAGCACGTCGAGCTCGAAGCGTCCGCGACCCTTCATCGCAGCGCGCGAGCGCAATTCGTTGAGGATGGCAAGCGCCGGAATCTCCCACATCGTGGTGTGGCTCCACGGCCCGTGGAAATGCAATTCATACTGCCCCTCGACCTTGCGCAGCTCGTATTCGGGCAGACGGAATTCGGCGAGCCAGCGGATGAAGTCCGCCGAGAACATGTGGGTCTTGCCGTAGAAGGTGTTGCCGGCAAGCCAGATCAGCTCCTTCTTGGCGAAGCGGATGGTGCGGGCGTGGTCGAGCTGGGCGCGCAGCTCGTCCTCGTCGATGATCTCGGCGAGCCGCACATGGCGCGAGCGGTTGATGACCGAGAAGGTCACCTGCTGACTCGGGTAAGACTCCCGAATCATCTGTAACATCAATAGCTTATAGAAGTCGGTATCAAGCAGGCTGCGGACGATGGGATCCAGCCGCCAGCTGTGATTGTAGGTTCGGCTCGCAATGTCGGTCACTGTCATGAGGCAATTCTAGCGTGACCGCCCCTGCGCAACCAGTGGGTTTGGCGTGGAGCTGGCCACCGGCGAGCATTGCCGTCAGCGGCGCTGAAACAATTCCCTGGCCCAGCGCAGCGGCGCGGTCACCCGCCAGGAGGTGGAGCCAAGGACCGCCGCCAGTTGCGCTCGCGCCTGATCCCTCTCCGAGAGGATTTCGGACCGTCCGGCCAGCGCGGAGTCCCGCTCTTCCGTGATCCAGTCGCGCATGGCCGCGTCCTCGCGCCACAGGCCGAACTGACGAGCGATGGCCTCACGCACATCGGTGTCGAGTCGTTCGCGCATGGACGCCGTCAGCGCATCCGCCTCGACCATCCTGAGGCGCGTCGACGGATTACTGATCCCGGCATAGTGGTGCACGATCGGATCCGGTGCGGTGGCAAGGCCAGGGATCGAATTCCAGGCAGTGTCGAGACGCGCGAGACGCGACCGGTTCGGTTCATTGGGGCGATCCGGCCCAAGCCCCAGACAGTCGTCATATCCAAGGGCGTGGAGTATGGTCGCCTGGTCGAACCAGGGATGCCGCAATTGGCCGGTGTCCCAGACTTGCTTGAAAAACGCACGCGACCAGTCGTTAACGCGGATCAGCATGACGCCCGAGTTGAAGTGCGGGACGAAATCGGCGGCCATGATCTCGGACGTCTCCGGCCCGTGCCAGGCGATGTGCAGATCGGCATCATCCACCGCCGCTGTCCTGACATCGACGTCGTTGCGAAGCACGACGGCATCGACGTCCATCCACAGCACGAAGTCGAAATTTTCTTCGATAGCGGCTCGGATCACTTCGATCTTCATCCATCCGCGCGGGCGTTTCCAATTGTCGCCGTGAATGGAGCGCCGTTGATAACCATGCGCGTCGGCGAGATCCTGCATGCGCGGGACGGTGAAGGCTGCGAGCGGTTGTTGAATGGAGTCATAGGCCGTCAGAAGACATACGCTTTGCCGCACAAGACTTCTCCGAACGCCTTTGGCTGGCGTTCCCTTGCACAGCATCGGATGTGTAGCGCAGGACTGACAGCGCGGCAAATAGGCCCGACATGAACGGGCATTCGCAATCCTGCATCAGAGCTCAGACGTCCGCGGCTGTCGCCGCCATGATCTCGAGCTGGTTCCTGATCCAGCGATGCGCCGGATCTTTCTGGTAGCGCTGGTGCCAGACCATGAACATCGGCAGCTCGGCCAGCGTGCGGGTGCGCGAGGCCAGCGGAATGCGGGTTTGCGCGAAGCCGCGCATGACGCCTGATGCGAGCAGGCTCGGCATGCTTGCGAGCATTTGCGAGCCGCGCAGGAACGACGGGACGCCGGAGAAGCTCGGCACCGAGATTGCGATGTCGCGGTGAAAGCCGTTTGCCGCCAGCCGCAGATCGAAGTCGAGCCGCTCGTTGTCCGTGTAGACCACGGTGACGTGGCGCGCCGCGAGATAGGCGCCGCGGCCGGATGGTGCCGCACGCGCCTTGGGATCGAAGTAGCAGACGTAATGATCGCTGAGCAGGCGCTTCTGCACGATGTCGGCGCCGGACGGCGGCAGCGGCGTGATCAGGAGATCGCAGCGGTCTTCGCGCAGCATCGCCGGCGAGGGCGACTGCGAGGGGATCACCCGCAGGTTCAGGCTCTTTACCTGCGTGGCGACATGGGCGAAGAACCGTGGCAGCAAGAGATCGCGTTGGAAGTCATTGGCGGCGATCGTGAGCGAGAGCTGCGCTCCGGCCGGCTCGAACGTGACGCCGCCGGCAAAGCTCCGCATCTCGTCGATCAGCGCGCGCGCTTTCGCGGCCAGTGCCTGGGCATGGGCGGTTGCGACGATGCCGCGGCCGGATTTGGCGAACAGCGGGTCGCCGGAGATCCGCCGCAGCTTGTTCAGCCCGTGGCTGACTGCCGATTGCGTCAGGCCGAGCCGCGTAGCGGCCGCCGTGACCGAGCCTTCCTCCAGCACGGCCAGGAACAGCTCCAGCGCGTGACCGTCGAGAGCCAAATGATCGATTTTTTTCATGAAATGTATTATAATCAATCTATTTATCTGTGGAATAGGCCGGCCCATGATCTCCCGATAAGCCGCGCGCCCGGACAGGGCGCCAAGGGAGAGACAACGCCGATGAACGCTCAGGCGCCAGCCCTGCAGGATCCCCGCCTCAACCGCCCCGAGCCCCTGACGCCGCCGCTCGGTGATGGCGGTTTCTTTCAGCGCGACCGCTCCATCCATCCGCCGGCGCATGCGCCGAGTTACAAATCCTCGGTCCTGCGGTCGCCGCGCCAGTCGCTGTTGTCGCTGGAGAGCTCGGTCTCGGAAATCACCGGTCCGGTGTTCGGCCACAACGATCTCGGCCCGCTCGACAACGACCTGATCCGCAACTACGCCAAGGACGGCGATCCCGTTGGCGAGCGCATCATCGTCCATGGCCGTGTGCTGGATGAGACCGGCCGCGGCGTGCCGAACACGCTGGTCGAGTTCTGGCAGGCCAATGCCGGCGGTCGTTACCGGCACAAGAAGGATACGTATCTGGCGCCGATCGATCCGAATTTTGGCGGTTGTGGCCGTGCGCTGACCGACGACACCGGCTACTATTATTTTCGCACGGTGAAGCCGGGACCCTATCCCTGGCGCAACTTCGTCAATAGCTGGCGTCCCGCCCATATCCACTTCTCGGTGTTCGGCTCGAGTTTTGCGCAGCGTCTGATCACGCAGATGTATTTCGAGGGCGATCCTCTGATTCCGGTCTGCCCGATCCTGACGACGATCCCGGACAAGGACGCGCTCGACCGTCTCGTCGCGCCGCTCGACCTCAACGCATCGACGCCGTTCGACTCGCTCGCCTATCGCTTCGACATCGTGCTGCGCGGCCAGCGCTCCACCTATTTTGAAAATCGCACCGCGGGGAACTAAAGTCCATGCCGCAGCCGCTCAACTACCTCAAGGAAACCGCTTCGCAGACCGCCGGACCCTATGTCCACATCGGCCTGATCCCGGCCATGGCCGGATTCGACATCTTCGAGAAGAATTTTTCCAACGTGCTGGTGACGCCGAACACGCAAGGCGAGCGCATCACGCTGGAGGGCAAAGTGCTCGACGGAACCGGCTCGCCGCTGCGCGACGTGTTGCTCGAAATCTGGCAGGCCAATGCGAGCGGCCGCTACAACCATCCGGCCGATCGTTCGGCCGGCACGCTGGACCAGGATTTCCGCGGCTGGGGCCGCGCGGGATCGGATTTCGACAGCGGTCTCGTCACCTTCGACACCATCAAGCCCGGCGCGATCATCGACAAGGCAGGCCGCAAATGCGCGCCGCATGTCAACGTCTGGATCGTCGCGCGCGGCATCAACATCGGTCTCAACACGCGGCTCTATTTCTCGGATGAGGAGGCCGCAAACGCCGCGGATCCCGTGCTCAACCTCGTCGAACCGGCGGTGCGCCGCAAGACACTGATCGCGAGCCGCGGCGAGCGCGCTGGCAAGGTCGTGTATTCCTTCACGATCAATTTGCAGGGCGCGGACGAGACGGTGTTCTTCGACGTCTGATGCCCTAGGCCTCATCGCCATGCAGCTGCGCGCGGAAGGCGCGCGGCGATAATCCGGTGGCCGCGGCATAGACCCGGCTGAAATAGGCGGGGTCCTCGAAGCCGAGTGTGTAGGCGATGGTCGACACAGGCAGATTGGTATAGACGAGGTTGCGGCGCGCCTCGCGGATCAACCGGTTGAGGATCAGGTGCGAGGCGGTGTCGCCGGTCGCCGCGCGTGTGATCCGGTTGAGATGGGTCGGTGTGATCGACAGCGCGCTTGCGTAGTCGGCAACGCTCCAGCGTTGCAAATGGTGCTGCTCGAGCAGCGCCTCGAAGCGGCGAAAAAGTCCGCTTTCCCCCTTGCCGTTGCGGCCGCTCTCGCTGGTCAACGCACGCGCCACCAGCCCGATCATGGCCGCCGACAAGGCGCGCAGCACATGCGCGCGGCCGAAATCGCGCGCGGCGTGCTCGGCAAAGATCTGCTTCATGGTGGCTCGGATCTGCGGCGTGCCGCGCACCACGGCCGATCGCGACAAGGCCCCGCGCAGCCCTTCCGAGGCCAGCAGTGCCTCGTCCAGAATTTCCGCGGCGATGGTCAGGACCCAGCCCTGGGTATCGGGCACGAAACGGAAGCCGTGGACATGGCTGACCGGCACGTTGACGATGTGCATCGGCCTTAGCGGCACCACGCGTCCATCGAGCGTTGCCTCGCCGCCGCCGCGCTCGATCAGCAGCACCTGGTGCAGCCGCGCATGGCGGTGCACCGCCAGCGTCCAGTCGTGCAGCACCGAGCGCGCCGCGATCGTCTCGCAATGCACGACGTCGGGCAGGTCGCCGGACTCGCCGAACAAATTGTAGACCCGGATCGCCGGGGCGGGAGCTGCGGTTCTCATGTTCGAATTGTACAAGACAATGACGAAAGCCTCCATCGGTTTGCGGCACCACATCTGCAAAAAACTGACCCGACGGGAGGACGCAAAAATGAAAGTTCAGGTCTGCATCATCGGTGGTGGACCGTCCGGGCTGTTGTTGTCGCAGCTCCTGCACCTGAAGGGCATCGACACGGTCGTGCTGGAGAAATACAGCCGCGACCACGTGCTGGCCCGCATCCGTGCCGGCGTGCTCGAGCACGGTTTTGCAAAACTGATGCGAGAGGCACAGTGCGGCGAGCGGATGGACCGCGAAGGCGAGATCCACAACGGATTCGAGATCGCCCATGACGGCGTGCTGTCCCACATCGATCTGCACAGGCATTCCGGCGGCAATTCGGTCTTGGTCTACGGCCAGACCGAGCTGACGCGCGACCTTTATGAGGCGCGGGACCGGTTCGGCGGCAAGGTCGTGCACAACGCGGAAGACGTGGCGCCGCATGATCTGACGTCGGACCGGCCGTATGTAACCTATCGCGCCAACGGGCAAAACATCCGCGTTGATTGCGACTACATCGTCGGCGCCGACGGCTTTCACGGCGTCAGCCGCAGATCGATCCCGAAGGACGTGTTGCGTGAATACGAGAAGGTCTATCCGTTCGGCTGGCTCGGCGTGCTGTCGCGCACGAAGCCGGTTTCGCCGGAACTGATCTACGCGAAGCACGAGCGGGGCTTTGCGCTGTGTTCACTGCGTTCGCAGGTGTTGAGCCGCTACTACGTCCAGGTGCCGCTGACCGACAAGGTGGAGGACTGGAGCGACGATGCGTTCTGGGCCGAGCTGAAGCTCCGCCTGCCGGAGGAGGTCGCCGGCCGCCTGGTCACGGGACCGTCGATCGAGAAGAGCATCGCGCCCCTGCGCAGCTTCGTCGCCGAGCCGATGAGCTATGGTCGCCTGTTCCTCGCCGGCGATGCCGCCCACATCGTGCCGCCGACCGGCGCGCGCGGGCTGAACAGCGCTGCGTCCGACATCTATTATCTCTATCACGCCATGCTTGCACACTATCAGAGCGGCGACGATTCCGGCCTTCAGGGCTATTCCGCCAAGGCGCTCGCCCGCATCTGGAAGGCACAGCGTTTCTCCTGGTGGATGACGATGCTGCTGCATCGCTTCCCCGATCGCTCCGAGTATGAAGACAGACTTCAGCAGACGGAGCTGGACTATCTGCTCTCGTCCGAGACAGCGCAGCGGCTGCTCGCGGAGAACTACGTGGGGCTGCCGTTCTAGCGCGAGAGGAAAGGGACGCTACTTGCCCTCGAGCGCGTTGACCGGTGTCCAATCCGGCGGTGGCGGATTGATGGAATACGCCTTGGCGCGCCTGGCGAACAGACTTGACGCTGGATCGCTCATTGCCGCGCGTTCGAACGCATCGACCGCCTTCGAAAAATCCCGCGCGCGCCAGCATGCCAGTCCTTCCGCATATGCCGCAGCCGCCGTCTTCTGCTCCGCGCTCTCCGCGCCCTTCTCGGCGAGCGGCTCGAACACCTTGATCGCTTCGCCGCGCCCCAAGACCCTGATCGCGTCGAGCTCGCGCCATGCGAAGCTGTCGCCAGTCTGCGCTACCGTCGCCTCCGAGGCCATGATCGCTGTGCCGTAATATTTGTTGGCGCCTTCCAGCCGCGAGGCGACGTTCACGGTGTCGCTCATGACCGTGTAATTGAAGCGGCGGCGGGAGCCGATATTGCCGACCACGGCCTCGCCGCTGTTGAGCCCGATGCGGTGCGACAGCCCGTGGCCGGCGAAGGCGGGATTGTTGGCATTGAGCTCCGCGAGCTTCTCGTGGCACTTCAGCGCCGCACGGACCGCGCTACGCGCGTGCGCGGGATCGTCAGCCGGTGCGCCGAACATGGCGACGATGGAATCGCCGATATATTTGTCGACATAGCCGCCATGGCCTTCGATGATATCGGTCATGGCCGAGAGATATTCGTTCATCAGGGTCACCAGCTCGCCCGGTGTCATCGTCTCCGCGATGGAGGAGAAACCGCTGAGGTCGGAAAAGAACATGGTGATGTTACGCATTTCGCCGCCGAGCGCCGGCATCTTGCCCGAGGCCACCATGGTGTCGATCACTTCCGGGGCGAGATAGAAGGCAAAGCTCCTGCGCAAGAAACGTTCGTCGCGATCGGCCAGCACGAAACGGTAGCCGATCATCATCGCGAGCGCGGCCAGGCTCGCGAGTGCAGGCTCCGTCAGCGGCAGTGCAAGGGCTTGAACGAATGCGCCGACGGCTATGGCCGTGTACACGGCGGTGAGGGCGAGCCAGGCGATCAGTGCGCCGCCAGGGGCGAGCATGCAGGCCGCAACGGCGATGATCGCCGCAAACACGATCGTGAGAATGGCCCGGATGGGAAAGCCGAGCTCGGTCACGACGTCGCGCTCGATCAGGTTTCGCACGGCGGTGGCGTGCACGAAGACGCCCGCGATGTCGCTGCGGGCCTTCGGCGCGGCGCTCGCCGGGGCGGGCAAGACGCATCGTGGGGCTGGTGTTCCGTCGTAACCGCCGGCGAGGCGCATCGACGTGAGCTTGCGATCCTCGAAATTCAGCACGCTGCCGAGCAGCACCACCTTGCCGTCGAAGGCGCGGCGGAAGAAGTCGCGGTCGCCTTTCTCGACGCAGGCCCGCAGGTCGGCGAAGGAAAAGGTCGGAACGTCACGGCCAAGTCCTCGAAAATTGAGCGTTAGTGTGTTCGGCACCGCGCTCGGGATCGCATATCCGGACAGCTTGGCCGCACCGGACGGCGCGATCTCGGGCGTTCCGTCGCGCGCGCGCGCGGCGAGCTCGACGGCCATGGCGGGCACCGGCTTGCCGTCGATGGAGAAAGCGAGCGGCATCCGCCGGATGACGTCGTCCGCATCGGTGTGGACATTGAGCGCACGGATGTTGGTTCGCACCGCCAGTTGCTGCGCGCGGTAGGGCCTGTCGGGATGGTCGTTGCTGAGGATTTCGCCGAGCACCAGCTTGCCGCTGTCCGAAATCTGACGCAGCGCGATCAGATAGTCCCGGTCGAATCCTCTCATGCGGCTGCCGAGCGGCGCGTCGCCAAAGGGAATCTCCGACTGCTCGATCGAGCTCGGAAAGATGACGTCGAAGCCGATCGCCTTGGCGCCGCCGTCGGTGATGCTTCCGAGCACCCGGCCGATCTCGCGCGTCCAGGTCAGCGTCGGCGATCCCTTGAAGGGCGGTGTGTCGTAGGTCTCCCCGTCGATCGCCACTACGACGACCGGCGACGTCGCGGGATCGCGGCGGTCGCCGACAAGCTTGCCGCGCAGCGCCGTGAGGATGTCGAGCGAGAGGCCTTGCAGCACCTGCAGCGGCGGAGACGTGAAGGCCGCACCCGCCAGGAGCGCAATCAGGATCGCCGCAACGATGTCCCGCCTGCCGATCCGCCGCATCGCCCCGTCGCTAGCCGCCTATTCGAGTCGCAGCAGCCGGCCGACGATCGGCGTCGGCGATGACGTGGCGCTGGCGTCGACCTGGAAGGCGTAGCGCTTTGCGCCGAGGATGGCGAGATAGCTGCCGCCGGGCGTCAGCGACTTCCCGGCCTTGGCAAAGTCGTAGAACTTGCCGCCGATCATGACGTCGTTCCTGAGCGGGATGCTGATCGTCGGCTCCTTGCCGTCGGTCCGTTCGATCACCAGTGTGCTGCCGCTCTTGGCTTGCACCAGCGGCGCGACGCCGTAGAGCGTCGGCAGCTTGGCCGGCGCGCCCTTGGCGTCCGATCGCATCGTGCGGAAGGTCGTCGCGGCGCTCTGGTTCGCCTCGCGCTCTGACAATTTTGCCGCGTTGGTATCGCAGGGCACCTTTTCCCGTTTGACTTCGCCGAGCTGCACCGTGCTCTGCTCCGCGCCGACCAGGACGACGCCTTCGCTGATGGTCTCGCGCTGGCAGGATTTGAGATAGCTGAGCGTGATGCTGGCCTTGGGCCCGAGCTTGATGATCTTGCCCGGCGCCACGTAATCCATGAACGCGATGCCGTCGACCTTGCCCTGGACGTCCTCGACGATCGCGGCCGGAGTCTCCGCCAGGGCGGGGGCCGCAACACAGAACGCGCCGACAACGGCGCCGATCAGGCTTTTCATGGGAGTTCTCATCCAATTCGACCGATGCTCTGCCGGTCCCCGTCCTGGTCCGATGCTTAGCAGCGGATCGCCCAGGCAAGTGTGACCGGAATCACTCTTAGATATTGGTGCACTCTATCAGGAACAGGTTCAAACCGGCGACCGGAGAAAGCAGAGCCACGGCAACCTGTTGCGCGGATGGACAATGTCAGGTGGCTGGGGCCGGCTCAGGCGAGCGGTCCGCAGCCGGACGGCTCTCAGCCGCACTCTCTATAGTAGGCGCCAGAGTGGCCTCGGTCTTGTGATATGGCGTCGCCTGCTGTCCGGCGGCGATCTCCACGACCTCGTCCCAGCGTGACAGGAAGGCCTCGACGCAGGCCGGGTCGAATTGCCGGCCCTGGTTCTCGACCAGATAGTTGCGCGCCACGTCCAGCGGCATCGGCTCTTTATATGGCCGTCGCGTCGTCAGGGCGTCGAAGACGTCGGCGACGGCGACCACGCGCGCTGCGACCGGGATCTCGTCGGCCTTGAGGCCGTTCGGATAGCCCGCGCCGTCCCAGCGCTCGTGATGGCCGGCTGCAATCTGCGCACCGAGCTGGATCAGCTCGCAACCGGAGTCCGCCAGGATTTTCTCGCCGATCGTGGCATGGGTGCGGATCACCGCCATCTCCTCGCCGGTCAGCTTGCCGGGCTTGAGCAGGATGTTGTCGGGGATGGCGACTTTGCCGACGTCGTGCAGAGGGGCGGCAAGATAGATGTCACGGCAGAGCCGAGCGGGCAGGCCGAGCTGCTCGGCAATGATGCGGCTGTAGCGGGCGACCCGCAGCGTGTGCTCGCCGGTGTCATTGTCGCGGTACTCGACCGCGAGCGCGAGCCGCAGGATGATCTCCTCCTCGCGCTCGCCGAGCTTCTGGGTCGCGGCCGCAACGGCGCTTGCCAGGTCCGCGGCCCGGTCGTTCTGCTTGCGCAAGGCTGCACCCAGCAGCACCAGGTTGCGCAGGCGGACATTCATCTCGAGGCTTTGCCCCTGTTTCGGTAAGAAATCGGTTGCGCCAGCCTGCAGCGCTTCCATCTTGACGTCATCGTTCTGTCGCGAAGTGATCATCGCGATCGGGATGCCGGCGCAGCCGGGCAGGGAGCGGAAGGCACGGATGAAGCTGATGCCGTCCATATTCGGCATTTCATAGTCGACCAGCACGAGGTCGAAGACACGCTCGCGCGCGCAGGCCAGCGCCTCGACGGGATCGAGGAACGTCGTAGCCTCGACCGTTCCCTCGGCCTCGATATGCCGTTGCAGGAATTTGAGGACAGAACGGCTGTCGTCAACCAGAAGCGCTTGGGTCAGCATTGGCGGCTGGGCTCGTTCGGATGGCGAGGCATGACCTCAACGAATAGCCTTTGCGGTTTAACGCGGAGCAAACGTCCAGCCGCCTCGAACTGCCCGAAGACTGCGCGCAGCGCATGAGATTTGGGCGGGCCATGCGCGCCTGTATGCATACGCGAAGTTATTCGATATGTGACCCGTAGTTGTACGGGGATGCCCATTAGGGGTTTGCATACTCTCCGTTGCGAATAGTCGTCGTGCGGGATTCGCGCCATGCGTGCAGCGAATCCCGAGGGAATCTTGGGGGACGAATGTCGTCTGATGTGACTGAGCCGAAGTGGTCCCTGCGGCTGCCGGCGGATTGCAGCATCGCTGCGATCCGCAGCGTCTATGACCTGATCCGGGAAGCTTTCGGCCGGCAGGACCGGCTCGAGATCGACTGTTCGAGCGTCGACAAGGCCGACGTGACGTCGATCCAGCTTCTGCTGTCGACCGCCAGGACGGGCGAGGCCCAGGGGCGCCCGGTGGTGCTCACCTCATTCTCCCAGTCTCTGCGCAACACCCTTCGCCGCGCCGGCTTCGCCAGCGATGCGATGATCGATCAGCATTTCCCGCAAAAGAAAGATGGCATCTAATGGCCACGATTCTCACGGTCGACGATTCCCCAAGCATCCGGCAGATGATCAAGGTCGTGCTCGAGCCGGCCGGTCACAACGTGATCGAGGCGGGCGACGGCGCGCAAGGGCTGGCCAAGGCGCAGGCCGGCAAGCTCGATCTCGTCATCACCGACCTCAATATGCCCGTCATGAACGGGCTGGAGCTGATCCGGGCGCTGCGCAAGCTGCCGAGCGCGGTCGGCATGCCGATCGTGTTCCTCACCACCGAGTCCAGCGATACGGTGAAGCAGGAAGCCAAGAGCGCCGGCGCGACCGGCTGGATCACCAAGCCCTTCAAGCCCGAGCAGCTGCTCGCTGTCGTCGGCAAGCTGGTGCGTGCATGAGTGCGGTGGACCCGACCGAGGTCTTTCGTCAGGAAGCCAGCGAACTGTTCGAGGTCCTGGAAGGGGCCCTGCTCGATCTCGGCCAGCGTCCCGACGACCGCGAGCTGGTCGATTCCGCTTTCCGCGCCCTGCATACGATCAAGGGCTCCGGCGCCATGTTCGGCTTCGACAAGGTCGCCTCCTTCACCCATGAATTCGAGACCGCGTTCGACCGCGTCCGCAAGGGCGAGATCAAGCCGACCCAGGAGCTGATCTCGGTCGCGCTTGCGGCCAAGGACTATATCCGCGCGCTGATCGAGGATCCGCAATCGACCGACGACGTCATCGGCGCCGCCATCCTGGACGACCTCAAGCGCTTCGTGTTTCCAGACCAGCCTGCCGCTCCTGTCGTAGCCATCACCGAGGCGCCGCCGCTGGCCCCTGGCGAGAGCAAGCAGGCCGGCTGGCACCTCTATCTGGAATTCGAATCGCACGTCCTGCGCAACGGCTCGAACCCGCTCGACCTGCTGGAAGATCTCTGCAAGCTCGGCCCGTGCTTCGTCGTGCCTGTGACCGACGGCATCCCGTTCCTCGACGAGATGGAGCCGGAAGACTGCTATCTGAAGTGGGACGTCAAGCTGCATGCGGCCTGCGACAAGGACGCGATCGACGACGTCTTCATGTTCGTCCAGGACGAGATGAAGCTGACGCTCTCGCCGCTGGAGCAAGTCGAGGCGCCCGCGCCGATGCCGCTGTTCCAGCTCCTCGACGAGGAGCCGGCCGCCGTGGCCGAATTGGCCGCGCCGGTTGTCGAGGTTGCTGCCGCGCCGGTCGCAGCGCAGCCCGCCGCGAAGGTGGAACCCAAATCCGACGCGAAGCCGGAGCCGAAACCCGAAGCCAAGCGCGATGACCGCGGCATCGCCACCGTCCGCGTCCAGGCCGAGCGCCTCGACGAACTGATGGACCGTGTCGGCGAACTCGTCATCGCGCAGGCGCGACTGACCCAGCTCGCATCGTCCGGCTCCGATCTCTCGATCAAGATGATCGCCGAGGAGATCGAGCGTCTCGCCTCCTCCTTGCGCGACACCACGATGGGCGCCCGCATGGTGCCGATCGGCTCGCTGTTCGGCCGCTTCCGCCGCCTGATCCATGACCTGTCGCGGGACTTGTCGAAGCCCGTCGAATTCGTCACCACGGGCGAGGACACCGAACTCGACAAGACCATGATCGAGTGCCTGGCCGATCCGCTGGTGCACCTGATCCGCAACGCGATCGACCACGGCATCGAGGACACCGCCTCGCGCGCCGCCGCCGGCAAGACCGAGCAGGGCCGGATCGAACTCGCCGCTGTCCATTCCGGCGCGCAAGTGCTCGTCACCGTGAAGGACAATGGCGGCGGACTCAATACCGCGCGTATTCGCGCGAAGGCGGAAGAGCAGGGGCTGATCGCGGCCGGCGCCGTGCTGACCGACCACGAGATCCATCAGTTCCTGTTCCACCCGGGCTTCTCGACCGCACAGACCATCTCGGCATTGTCTGGCCGTGGCGTCGGCATGGACGTGGTCAAGCGCACCATCGAGAACATGCGCGGCACGATCGACCTGTCGACCAAACCAGGCCAGGGTACCACGGTGACGCTGCGCCTGCCGCTGACGCTCGCGATCATCGAGGGCCTCCTGATCCGCGTCGGCGAAGGCCGCTACATCATCCCGCTGTCGGCGGTGGAGGAATGCATCGAGCTGACGGCCGAGGACGAGCGTTCGCGTGGCCGCAACTTCCTCAACGTGCGCGGCAATCTCGTGCCCTTCCTCAGACTGCGCGAGATCATGAACGCGTCCGGCACGCCCGACCGGCATCAGAAGACGATCATCATTTCGACCGGCGAGACCCACGTCGGCCTCGTCGCCGACCAGATCATCGGCAACCATCAGACCGTGATCAAGTCGCTTTCCAAGCTGCACTCCGACGTCACGATCTTCTCCGGCGCGACGATTTTGGGTGACGGCACGGCAGCGCTGATCCTCGACGTCGCGCAACTGGTCGCTCTGGCGCAGTCGCAGGTCGAGAAGCATATCAGCGAGGCGGCGTGATGGACGGTACGCAGACAGGCGAACAGCAGGCCGGCGCGATGCAGGTCGTGATGATCGGTCTCGGCGAGGAAAAATTCGCGCTCGACGCTGGCCTCGTTCGCGAGATCATCGATCCCGTGCCTGTGACCAAGGTCGCGGGCGCGCGGGCCTTCGTTCCCAGCGTGATCAACGTGCGCGGCAATGTCATTCCGCTCGCGGACCTTCGCATTCGCTTCGGGATGCCGCAGCCCGACAACTCGGCAGACACGCGCATCGTCGTCATCGAGCTGGAGCTCGACGGCGAACCGGTCCTTGTCGGTGTCACCGCCGACAAGGTCTACGAGGTCACGGAGATCTCGCAGACCGACGTGCAGCAGACGCCGCGCGTCGGCATGCACTGGAAACCGGAGTTCATTCGCTTCATCGCCAAATGGCGCGAAGAGTTCGTCATCGTTCCCAACATGGAACGCATCCTGAATTGAAATGGTGTCTCGGGCGAGACTGGGTTAGGGGCTGGAAATGAGATTTACGGTCAAGGCAAAGCTTGCCATCGCGTTCGGTGTGGTCCTGTTGCTCTCGATGGCGGCGGGTGGTCTCGCTTACGTCAAGCTGAGCGAGATGATCGACACCGCGGACGGCCTGGTGTCGCGCGCCGGCCGGATGGACCGGGCGGCGGAAATCGAGAAGGGCATCCTGCTCCAGGTTCGCGCCGAGAAAAACCTCCTTCTCGCGCCCGAGAGCGAAGCGGATCGCTTCATCGCCGAGATCGCCAAGCAGCGCGAAATGCTTCTGAAGCTGAAGGAAGAGATTCACGCGGCGGCTTCCTCCGAAGGCAAGAAGCTTCTCGATAATTTTGGCGCCGCCTATGCGCGGATGAATGCCGTTCAGGACGACGCCCTCAAGGTCGCGCGGACCGACAAGGCAAAAGGTGCCGAACGCTCCATGACCGAGGTCCGCAAGGCCGTCGGCGAGGCGATGGAATCCGCCAATACCTACGTCACCAACGTCAAGAAGAACATGGCTGACCATGCCGCTATGGCTCACGAGGACGGCAATCGGGCCCACCTGATGCTGATCTCGGCCGTGATGGCGTCGCTCGCGATCGGCCTGATCGCCGCGATCTGGATTTCCATCAGCATTGCCCGTGGTCTCAGCCGAGCGGTCGGCCTGGCCGGTGCGGTGGCGGGCGGCGATCTCACCCAGACGATCAGCATCTCCAGCAACGACGAGATTGGCGATCTCGTCAGATCGCTGAACATGATGGTCGAAAAGCTTCGGCAGGTCGTCGAGGAGGCTCTCACTGCGTCACACAACGTCTCCGCCGGCAGCCAGGAGCTCTCTGCCAGCGCCGAACAGCTGTCGCAGGGCGCGACCGAGCAGGCTTCGTCGGCCGAGGAAGCCTCCTCGTCGATGGAGGAAATGGCCTCGAACGTGAAGCAGAACGCCGACAACGCCAACCAGACCGAGAAGATCGCGGCGCAGTCCGCCAAGGACGCCGAAGCCAGTGGCGTCGCCGTGGGCCGCGCCGTCAACGCGATGCAGACGATCGCCGAGAAGATCACGATCGTGCAGGAGATCGCGCGCCAGACCGATTTGCTCGCGCTCAACGCCGCGGTCGAGGCCGCGCGTGCCGGCGAGCACGGCAAGGGCTTTGCGGTGGTTGCTTCCGAAGTGCGCAAGCTCGCCGAGCGCAGCCAGGCCGCGGCCGCCGACATCGGCACGCTGTCGACGGAAACGGTCAAGGTCGCGCAGGAAGCCGGCGACATGCTGTCCAAGCTGGTGCCCGACATCAAGAAGACCGCCGAGCTGGTCCAGGAGATCACCGCCGCCTGCCGCGAGCAGGACGTCGGCTCGGCCCAGATCAACCAGGCGATTCAGCAGCTCGACAAGGTCGGCCAGCAGAACGCCAGCGCGTCCGAGCAGGTGTCCTCGACCTCCGAGGAACTCGCCTCGCAGGCCGAACAGCTTCAGTCGACCATCTCGTTCTTCCGCATCGAGCATTCCGGCCGCGGCGAGAGCGCCGCACCCGCACCGATCGATCGCGCCGTCACCCAGCTCCGTGCCAAGGCCGCCCACATGGCCGCGGCGGACCGGGGCACGAAAAAGCCCGCGCCTGTCCGCAAGCCGGCGCGCGCGATGAAGGTCGCCAATGGCGGCGGTTTCGCTTTCGATATGCATGACGGCCAAGACGACCGCGACGCCGACTTCCAGCGTTGACACCGATTTGAAACCGATCTGACCCCGGATCTCACCCTGGACTTCATCATGGCCGCAACCTCGCAATATCTGACGCTCGGGCTCGCCGGCGAGACGTTCGGCATCAGTATCCGCAATGTCCGTGAGATCCTGGACATGAGGCCGATCTCGCGGCTTCCGCACGCGCCCGACTTCCTGCTTGGCATGATCGACGTGCGCGGCAGCGGCTATCCGATCGTCGATCTCAGGACCAAGCTCGGCCTTCCGGCCGTAGCGGCGACCGAAGCAACCCGTATTATCATTCTCGACGTGCCGATGAAGGACCGTCTGGTCGGTGTCGGCTTCGTCGCCGACTGCGTGTTCGAGGTGACCGACATCGACGAGCAGGCGATCGAGCCCATCCCGGAAGTCGGCGGCAAGTGGCAGTCGGACTATGCGGCCGGCATCGGCCGCAAGGGCGAGAAATTCGTCGTGATCTTCGATCTCGCCAAACTGATGGCGCATGACGAGATCCCGGAAGGACGTAACGCGGCCGCGGATACGTCCCGCGCCGCCTGAGTTTGTACGTGCGTGGTCGAGCGTAAGCACCCCCATTTGAAAACAACGAGACTGACATGAGATTCACTGTAAAAGCCAAGCTTGCCAGCGCGTTTGGAGCCGTCATCCTTCTATTCATGGTCGCGGGCGCCGTAAGCTACATGAAGCTGTCCGACATGGCCGCCACCGCGGAATCCATGGTGATGCGCGCCAAGCGGATGGAGAAGGCGGCCGACGTCGAGAAGATCATCTGGCAGCAGCTTAGGGCGGAGAAGAACGCAATCCTGGGAACGCCGGCCGAGGCCGACGAATTCGCCGCTGTCGCAGCCAAGCTCCGCGACGAGGCGACGAAGATCAGGGACGAGGTCTACGCGCTCGCCAGCGAAGGTGGCAAGAAGCTGCTCGACAACTTTTCGAGCGCTTACGTCAGGATGAACGCCTATCAGGAAGAGACGATCAGACTAGCAAAGACGGACAAGGCGAAGGCTACCGAACGCTCGATGGGAGACGGGCGCAAGGTGGTCGCGGATGCGACCGAGGCGATGGGAGCCTATGTCGTGAACACGAAGCGGCAGATGGCCGAGCAGGCCGCGCAATCCAATGAAGACAGCCGTCGCGCCCAGTTGATCCTCATTGTGCTGGTCGTGGTTTCGTTGATCGTCGCCGCGATCGGCGCGGTCTGGATCTCGATCAACATCAGCCGGTCTCTCGCCAAGGCAGTCGATCTGGCGGATGCCGTCGCGATCGGTGATCTCAGCCATAAGATCGATACCTCCAGTAACGACGAGATCGGCGATCTGGTCAAATCGCTGAACGCGATGACCGCCAATCTCAATGCTACGGCAGCGCTTGCCAATAAGATCGCGCAGGGCGATCTCACCGTCGAGGCCAAGCCGCTGTCGGACAAGGACACGCTCGGCCTGGCGCTCGAGCGCATGGTGGAAAAACTCCGGCAGATCGTGTCCGAAGCGCTGACGGCGGCTCAGAACGTCTCCGCCGGCAGCCAGGAGCTCTCCGCGAGCGCCGAGCAGCTGTCGCAAGGCGCGACCGAGCAGGCTTCGTCGGCCGAGGAAGCCTCCTCGTCGATGGAGGAAATGGCCTCGAACGTGAAGCAGAACGCCGACAACGCCAACCAGACCGAGAAGATCGCGGCGCAGTCCGCCAAGGACGCCGAAGCCAGCGGCGCCGCGGTCGGCCGCGCCGTCAACGCGATGCAGACGATCGCCGAGAAGATCACGATCGTGCAGGAGATCGCGCGCCAGACCGACCTGCTCGCGCTCAACGCGGCGGTCGAGGCCGCACGTGCCGGCGAGCACGGCAAGGGCTTTGCGGTGGTCGCGTCCGAAGTGCGCAAGCTCGCCGAACGCAGCCAGGCGGCCGCTGCCGAGATCGGCACGCTGTCGACCGAAACCGTCAAGGTCGCGCAGGAAGCAGGTAATATGCTTTCCAAGCTCGTCCCCGACATCAAGAGGACCGCAGAACTCGTCGAGGAAATCACCGCTGCCTGCCGCGAGCAGGACGTCGGCTCGGCCCAGATCAACCAGGCGATCCAGCAGCTCGACAAGGTCGGCCAGCAGAACGCCAGCGCGTCCGAGCAGGTGTCCTCGACCTCCGAGGAACTCGCCTCGCAGGCCGAGCAGCTTCAGTCGACCATCGCTTATTTCCGGATCGAGCAGGGACGCAGCCAGGCACCCGCGCCGATCGACCGGGCAGTGAACCAGCTTCGCACCAAGGCTGCCACGATGGCCGCCGTCGAGCGTCCGGCCAGGAAACCACAGGCCAAGCCGGTGCGTGCGATGAAGGTTGCCGGCGGCGGATTCGCTTTCGACATGAACGACGGCGAGGATGATCGGGACGCCGAGTTCCAGCGCTAGGACTCCTCGAAGGACCGGCCCATTCCTTCACCGGTGGGCCGATCCGTTTTCAGTAACTGGCGTAGACGCGTAGGATCCAAGATGGCCCGTTCGGCCCGACAGTCAGTGCAGGCGGCCATCGCGGATCGGGGCATTCAGTCATGATGCCCGCCGTGCAGGATACGGCCGTCCATCTGTCGGACCGCCACTTCCGGACCATCGCCGAATTGATCGAGGGGCAGGTCGGCATCAAGCTGCCGCAAGGCAAGCGGCTGATGCTGGAGGGACGGCTGCACAAGCGCGTGCGCGCGCTGAACTTCTCCGATCTCAATGAGTATGTCGACAACCTGTTCGAGACCGAACATTTCGACACAGAGCTCACTCATCTCATCGATGTGGTGACGACCAACAAGACCGATTTCTTCCGCGAGCCGCAGCACTTCACTTTCATGCGGGACGTTGCAGTCCCGGCCTTGCTTAAATCGCATGGCCGCAAGAACGCGAACCTGAAGATCTGGAGCTCGGCGAGCTCGACCGGCATGGAGGCCTACACGACGGCGATGGTGCTCGACGACATGACGCGGAACGGATCACGCTTCCAGTATCGCATCCTCGGGACCGACATCTCGACCGCGGTGCTGCGCCTCGCCAACACTGCGATCTACACCCGTGACGTGCTCGCGCCGGTGCCCGAGCCGTTCCTGAAGAGATATTTCCTGTCGTCGAGGGATAAGTCCCGCGGCGAGGTGCGGGTGGTGCCGGAATTGCGGCGCATGACGCATTTCATGCGGATGAACCTGATGGACGCATCCTATCCGGTGGATCGGGATGTCGACATCATCTTCTGCCGCAATGTGTTGATCTATTTCGACAAGCCGACCCAGCGCAAGGTCGTTCAGCAGCTTTGCAGCCATTTGCGGCCGGGCGGGTATTTACTCGTCGGGCACTCGGAATCAATGATTCACAGTTCTGTCCCGGATTTGAAGCAAGTTCAGCCAACCATTTTTCAGGTCTGATTGGAGCCGCGCGAGATGCCGAAGGAGAAAGTTCGCGTATTGATCGTGGACGATTCGGCGTCTGTGCGCCAAATCCTGCAAACGATCCTCAACGACGACCCTGATATCGAGGTGATGGGAGCGGCTTCCGATCCGTTTGCGGCGGCGCGACGTCTCCAGAACGAGATCCCCGACGTCATGATCCTGGACCTGGAAATGCCGCGCATGGACGGCATGACGTTTCTGCGCAAGATCATGTCGCAACGTCCGATACCGGTGATCATCTGCTCTTCGCTGACCGAAGAAGGCTCGGACGTGATGTTCGAGGCGTTCGAGGCTGGCGCCGTCGATATCGTGCCCAAGCCGAAGATCGACACGCGGCAGGCCTTGCTCGAATGCTCCACGCGGCTACGCGAGGCCGTGAAGTCGGCCGCTCGCGCGCGGGTGCGTCCGCGCGCGGAGCGCCGGACGATCGAGAAGAGGCTGACGGCCGACGCCATCATCCCGCCTCCCGTACAGGGCAAGGTCCGGCCGACGACCGAGCGTATCGTGTGCATCGGCGCATCGACCGGGGGCACTGAAGCGCTCAACGACGTCCTCGAGATGCTGCCGCCGCACTGCCCGCCGATCGTCATCGTCCAGCACATGCCGGCGGGCTTCACCGCGGCCTTTGCCCGGCGCCTCGACAGTGTCTGCCAGATCCGGGTCAAGGAAGCCGAGGACGGCGAGCCGGTGTTGCCGGGCTGCGCCTATATCGCTCCGGGGGCCCGGCACATGCTGCTCCAGCGCATCGGCTTGCGCTACCAGATCTCGATCAAGGACGGTCCGCCGGTGTCGCGGCATCGTCCTTCGGTCGACGTGTTGTTTCGCTCGGCCGCCCAGCATGCCGGCGCCAACGCGCTCGGCGTCATCATGACCGGCATGGGCGACGACGGCGCGCGCGGAATGCTGGAGATGCGCAAGCTCGGTGCCTCGACGCGCGCGCAGGACGAAGAAAGCTGCGTGGTGTTCGGCATGCCCAAGGAAGCCATCGCCCACGGCGGCGTCGAGAAGGTCGTCTCGCTGCACCATATTCCGCGCGAGATCATGCTCTGGTACCAGGCCGGGCACGCGGCACTGACGGGTTGATCGCAATGTCCGCCATTCCGGCCAATACGATGACTGAGACGACCGCCGCGATCGAGGATGTCTCGTCTCGGATCGAGGACGTCTTCTCGCGGGTCGGTCACGAGCTTGGGCGCGGCCACCTCATCTTCAAGGAGTTGAACCAGGGCCTCGCGACGCTCTCGGAGGAGCTCTCCGGCGCCGAGATCGAGGGCGCCGCCACCGCATTGCAGGAGATTGCCGCGCGGCTCGGAGAGCTCGCGCAGGCGCTGCCGGCCGAGAGCGCCCTGCTTGCGTCGATCGGCACCAGCACGGCCGAGGCGTCGTCGCTGCTCAAGCCGTTGTTCAAGCACATCGGGATGATCACCATCATCGCGCGCAGCGCGCGGATCGAGGCGGCCTCGCTCGACGGTGATCGCGAGGGCTTTCTCGCTTTCACGCAGGAGGCCTACGATCTCGGCAAGGCCGTGCAGGGCTCGATCGATGGCTGCGCGCGGGACCAGCAGCGCCTGTCGGAAGCGGTGGCGACCGCATCCGGCCGGCAGAAGGAGTTCGAGAGCCGTTACCGGAATAAGCTGGTGTCGGAGAGCGCCGAGCTGGGTGAAGCCTATTCCGGCCTGCGCGACCAGCGCTGCAACGGCAGCCAGCTCGCCGACCTCGCGAGTGCCAGCATCAGGAAGATCGCCGAAGCGGTCGGCAGCGCGATCATTTCGCTTCAGGCCGGCGACAGCACGCGCCAGCGCCTCGAGCATGTCTGTCACGGCCTCGGCCTTGCGTCGGGATCTTCGCCGAGCCTCGTTCCCGAGCCGGTTACGAGCGACGATGGCGCGCGCGCGATCTGTCAGTTGCAGGCGGCGCTGCTCAGGGATGCCCAGCGCGAATTCGGCGGCGACATCGGCCAGATCGTTCGCGCGCTGACCGCCATTCTGCACGATGCGGGCAATGTCGTCGGCCACGGCCGCACGCTGTTCGGCGGCGGGGACGGCGGCTCGTCCTCGTTCCTGTCGCGCATCAAGCAGACGCTGGCGCATGCCTCGACCCTGATCGCCACCTGCGAGGGTGCGGGCCGCTCCGTCGACGAGGCACTCGCGATCGTCGAGGATACGCTGACGAAATTCCGCCAGGCGATCGCGGGGCTTGCCGAGGCGTCCGTCGACATCACGCTGATCGGCATGAATGCCGGCCTCAAGGCAAGTCATCTCGGCAGCCGAGGCAGCGCTTTCGTCGTGATCGCCAACGAGCTGAAGGCGACGGCCGACCAGGTCTCGGCGGGCGCGGGACGCCTGCGGCCCGTGCTCGACGGCATCGAGCGGTCGGCCAACGAACTGAAGGAGCTCCGCGTGCAGGGCGATCCTACGCAGCTCGCCAAGCTCGAGCCGCAGATCCTTCAGGCGCTGCGCGAGGTCGAGGTCGGCAATGAGCGGCTCGGCAAGCTGATGAGTCGGCTCGTCGACGAAGGCGCGGAGTTCGAGGGCCTGATGAATTCGGCCCAGGGCCTGATGAACTCGCTCGGTGAAAGCTCCGCAGCCTTGCCCACGGTCGCCGCGCGTCTCGAGACGGCGAGTGGCGGCGCTCAGCGGCCGCGGCCTGAGCCACAAGATCAGGCGATGCTCGACGGTCTCTTCGCGCGCTACACGATGGAGCGCGAGCGGGAGGTCCACCGAGAATTTTTGCAGACGCTTGGGCTCGCTTCGATTGCCACTACGCGCCGCGTCGAGGCGGTCGAGACTGCGGATGACGGCATAGAATTGTTCTGACTCTTTCGTCGTCGGCGTCATGCGTTGGCGGCAATTCGATGGATTGGGTTTTCGGAGCGTTAACCTTCCCTAAAGGGTTGGCAGCTCGGTCATTGCCGCGCCCCAGAGTTGGTCGCAAATACAAGTCAATTTTCGCATCGAGAAATTTTCCATGTTGAAGGACGGCAAATACGCTGCCTGGTTCAGGACCCCGCGTGGTCAAGGCACCGGCATGGTGGATCTGACCGAGGGGCGGATCTCGGGCAACGACAGCTTCTTTACCTATGGTGGATCCTACCGTGTCGATGAGCAGCATTTCTCTGCCGTCCTGACTGTAAATCGACACGCTGATGGTCCGCCGAGTGTGTTTGGGCCGGACGCGGTCGAGGTCAAACTCACGGGGGTGTGCAACGGCCTGGTTGCGAACTGTTCGGGCACGGCCAGGGAAGTGCCGGACGTCAAGTTCGAGGCGACGCTGATCTACAGCCAGGACGACGCGCCGGCCTCCGACGCCCGATGCGCGGTCGTGAAGCTCAATGTCGACAGGCTGCCCAAGGGCCACGACAGCCGTTCCCGGCCGCGTCATCCCTTCACGCCGCCCAAAGCCCCGATGTCTTAGCGTTGCATTGACGCTGTTGTCGCGAAAACGCGCCGCACCCGCGCCGCGGCAAGAGTGCATTTAGACGTGAAATCTAGGTTGGGGACCATAACAAAAAGGCGGACAGGGACATGCCTCAAATCTGGATGACATATGACGAACTCGCGGCACTCAGCGGTTGTAGCGCTGCCGAGGCCAGGATGCAGGCGCTGCATCTTTCGCTTGATCGCCGCAAGAGCCGCGACGGAAACACCCGCGTCAAGCTGAACCTCGCCTTGATGGCCCGGTTTTTCGAGACCATTCGTGAAGCCGAGTTCGACCTTGACGATGCGATCACGGCATTGCGCGATGCCCATCGGCAGATGTCCGGAGTTCTCTCGACCGATCAGTCGGGATTGCGGCGCGGAGTTGCGTAATTCTGCCGTGTCGTCGGCCGCCTCAGGACGGTGGCCTCGGCAGGAAAGCCAGGATGGTCTGGGCCAGAAGGACGCCGACGGTGCCGCCGGCGGCCTTTTGCAGGACATCGATGACCTCTGGGTGACGATCCGGCGTCACCGCCTGCAGGACCTCTAACCCGACTGCGACGGCGACCACGAACGCGCAGGCCAGTTTGACCCGCCCCGGGAGCAGGAAGGACAGCAGGAAGCCCAACAGGCCGTAGGCGCTGAAGCGTTCAATGACGACGACCCAATAGGCCTCTGCATGGCCCATCAGCGCCGGCCTGCCCGCGAGCTTGGCGAGCGTGGCGTAGATGATGAGCGCGAGGCAGATCCCTGCAGCTGCGATGAAATGGTTGCGGCGCATGGCGCCAGCATAACCGGTCGGCCGGCCGGTCGCTTTCGAAAGCCAAGAACATCGTTAAGGTTCATGAACCTTCGAGAGCATGAACCGGGGCACACAGGCTGGCCGCGGATCGGTTGCGACGACCCATGCTCGTCCGGATGACGTCAAGCGTGACGGCGCAGTCGCGGCTTCACGCAGATCGTGCTGAGTCGGCGGGAGCAGGAATCAATCTGCCAGTTCTTCGGCCCCGTCAGCCACAGCCGCGCCGCTACGAAGACGATGTTGATGCCGAGCCAGATCGACATCACGATAAAGAAGGTGCTTGCCATGACGGCTCCGCCTCTCGCATGACTTTCGCGAACAATGCAGAGCGCGGCCGAGAGCTCCACTTTCAGGCAGCGGGCAGGCGATCGTTCCTGCCCAAATTCCCGGCATCGACGAACCATGCCGCCCCCATCAGGCGCTAAGCCGCGCGCCTGATGGCTTCACAAATCCGCTTGCCGGGTTCGACGATCAACGCCGATTGTAGGACCAGCCCTTGTCGACATTGGTCGGGTAGTGAGCCGCGAAGTACGGATTCTTGAGGCAATTTCGTGCGGGGTCGAAGATCCAGTCCGCGCATTCCCGGTAATCCAGGAACCGGCAGTCGAAACCAAAAGCGCACCACGGCGCGCCGTTCGGAAATCCAAACCGCACTGGGACTTGCGCCGACGCCACCGAGGGCAGAGCCATTGAAGGCAGAGCCAGAAGCAAAGCTACGGCGAGTGCGCGGGACAACATGGTGCATTCCTCCAACAAACCATCGAGCGGAGATCGAAGCCGGTCCGGCGACCGTTCTCCGTCGAAAAGGGACGACGTTCAATCTTCATCGTTGGATAGTCTAACATCCAGACGCGGAGAGATCGAGAGCGCTGAAGGCTGTCGACCGTGTCGATCGCCATCTTCCATTGATCGATTGAAGAGGAAGGCGCGCCCGTCCATGAAAAAGTCGTGTACAACCAGCAACGGACGCTAGGTCTTCTTGGATCCCTTGGATTTCAGCGTCAGGCCGAGGCGCAAGGCCATGCGCTTGACCGCATCGGGCGAGCGCCCGAGAGTTTTCGCCGCCTCTTCCAGCGAAGCCGACGACTTGGCCAACTCCATCAGCCGGCGGTCTTCCTTGAACGACCAGGGCCTGCGCGCCATAACCGAATTCATCCTCTCGTCGACACAACGGCAAGCCGCCAAGCGGACCCACGTTCGCTCGACGGCTTTGCTTGGGTGGGGCCGGGCCTGGGGGAGCCCGGTGAGGAGATGGATATGCGATCTCGCGACGTTCGCAACAAACAACGCGGATTAAGCTAACTGCTCAACCTTACCGCGACAAAATAGCTACGCGGCGCTCCGTAGTACCACGGGGATTCGCTAACCAAGACCGATGCGTGCGTTCCGACGGCCGCGATCATGCATGTTCAGATGCCGCGTCCGGTTGTCGCAGAACCAGCGCGCGGTCGCGCAATCCAGGCGTGCGACTGCGCCAGCTTCTCCGCGATGGACGATGCGCGTCCGGTCGCATCGAGTTCGACCACGCATTTCGCTCGGAGTGTTGACGGAATATCCGAACATGCGGTCCGGGTGCCGCCTGCGGTGGCCTCGCTCGGTATCTCCGGCTGTTTGTTGCCGCAAGAGATGTTGTCGCCGAGCAGCGACTGCTGATGCGGTGGCGCGGCGCGAATTCGGAGATCAATCGGAATTGAATCGCGGCGCGGCTCGATCGCAGCTGCTTCGAACGAGAATGGATCCAACGCAACGCATGCGTGCGCCGTCGATTTCGACGAGCAGCATTGCGCGTCTTCCAGACAGCGCGTCACGAGATCGTCGAATTTGATCGGCTATGGTCGCGCGTACGGCCACAAACAAATCAGAAGACCGAGATGCTTCACAAGGCGCGAGCGGCACTTCCTCTCACGAAGATCAGAGAGCGGGCGTTGGAAGGCGCCTTTTTCAGCGTTGCGCTGATCGCGATGGCGGGCTGGGTGTATTTCATCACGCTGTTGCTGGTGAGGCTGTTCTTCTGGATATTCGGTTGAAGCGCGTGGGGTCACTTCGCGTGCAAGGTGCTGCCCAAAAAATCCCTAGCATGACGGGAAAATCAGCGGCGGTCATCATGATCTCGACACAACTCGAAGATGAGACTGTCACGGCATGAGAGAAGACGCTCGGTCACTAGGGCGAATCCCGAATGATGCTGGTTGCGATCCTGATTTCGCTTTTCGCTGCGGCGAGCATTTCGATGATTTGCAACCGGCGTGTCGACGTTCCGTGGCGGCGAGAATGACGGTGGCGGGGAGGGGATCATGACGAGGCTGCGGGTAGGCACCATGACGAGCCCGACGAACAACGCGCCGCGGCGGTATTTCGTCGATGGGGGAGGCCGCCGTGTCCTGATCGGCCTCACACCCGAGGAGACGTTCGAATTCGAGCGGCTCGATAGTGAGCAGGTGTCCGATCAGGGGCAGGCTGCCGCCGACAGCCGCGATGTGTGGCCGGATGCCGGCGAGCAGCGCCGGCACGAGCTTTATGAGAAGCACGAGGGCGCCTGGAAGGCCTGGATGGCGCAAAGCCGCACCGAGCGGCGCAAAGAATTCAACCTTTATTAACCATCCCGGGCCCATTTTCCGGTCTGGCGCCTCGAACCGGAAAATGCACGCATGTTTCAGCTCTTCCTGCGGGCCCGCACCCATAACTTCCTGAAAGACCGTTTCGGGGGAGAACAGACGTTCCGCGCGCGCTCGCCCGAGCGCGACGCTGAAACCGATCGCACGCGCATCGAAGCCATCATGATCGCGATCGATGACGCCCTGCATGCGGCGGAGCGCGAGCAGTCGGGCTTGAACCGTCGGGTCGAGGACGTGCTGGCGCGTGCGGCCGTGACCTTCGGCAATGGCGACGACGAATATCTGGAGCGCGAGGCGCTCGACAATCACCACCAGGATCTGTTCGACAAGGAAATCCTGAACGGCCAGCGCCGGCTCAAGGAGCTCGGCGCCTCGATCTCGCATTTCAAGTTCCTGAAGGCGGCGATGCTGAGTCGCTTCCCGGAATTCCGGCCTCCGGCAAGCTCCACCAATTAGCAAGCTCACTTGAAAGTCGGAACGGCACATGAGCGCGGCGGCTAGATCGCCAGCATGCTGTTGCCCTGAATGGTGAGCAGCGTCAGATTTCCGGTGGCATAGGCCCCGGTATCGATGTTGGCTCGGTTTTCCAGCAACTCGGCCTGCCGAACCGGCGTATGGCCGTGCACGACATATTTGCCGAAGCGCCGCTTGCTCTGGAGAAATTCGTCCCTGATCCACAGCAGGTCCTGCTCGCGCTGTTCGGAGAGCGGAATTCCCGGACGCACTCCCGCATGGACGAAGAAGAAGTCCCCGCATGTGAAGGTCGGCCGCAACTGGCGCAGGAACGCGATGTGCTCCGGCGGCATCGCGGATGAGAGCTCGCGCACCAGCTCGGACAACTCGTCCTTGCCAAGACCGGGCGCGGCCGACACGCCGTACGACATCAGGGTCTGGAGCCCGCCGAACTGAAACCATTCGGTGGCGCGGGAGGGATCTTCCAGTACCGAGGTCAAATAGGCTTCATGGTTGCCCTTGAGAAAGACCGTGTTGCGGCGCCGGCTGCGCCCGATCAGGAGATCAAGAGTATGACGCGAGTCGGGGCCGCGATCGACGTAATCGCCGAGGAACACCTCGATCGCGCGATACGGCCGGCTGTTCGCCATGTCGGCATCGATGACCGCCAACATCTGCTCGAGCAGATGTGCGCAGCCGTGGATGTCGCTCATCGCATAGATACGCACGCCGTTCGGTAGCTTCGGCCGGGGCGAATCTTTGGGCGCGATCATGGGCATGGGGTCCAACTCTTTCAGAGAGCTTCGCCCATGATGTCAATATGCTATTGGCGAAATCGGGGTGCCATGCGTCGCTTTTTTCCCCGCTTCGGCTGATAAACGCTCATTTGTGTGTCCGGCCGATCATCGGCCGGCACTGCGTATCACCGGTTTTCGCGTTTGCTGCCCGGGTTAGCCGAAGCTTTGGCTGTCGAAGGATGGCGCGGCCTTGCCGCGATAGGCCGATGCGCGCAAGCGGACCAGGACCGCGCCGCAGAAATAGCCGAGCTGCAGCACCGACGCAAAGACCAGGATCGTAACAACGATGTGAGCTGACGCCTGCCCCTGCCAGGCGGAGCCCGCGCCGAGGATCGCCGCACCGAGAACGATGACGGGCGGCAGGACGAAGATCCGGAATCGCCCTCCCAGCAACGATCCGATCAGCAGACTGAAAATGGCAACCGTACTCACGACGCAACTCCCCGAGTTGGTCTCGAGTGTTAATGGCTGCGGCCTAATACCGGCTTAAGCGGCATGGTTGAACAGCCGTTCAAATGCGCGCGAAAATGCTGTGCGAAAATGACGCGATTTGGTGCGAAACGCTGCGCAATGCCCGCATAGTTGTCACGTGTGTGACAGTAGTTTGAGCATTCACTTGCCGCGACGCTGTGTTGCATAAAAATCGATTTGATTTTTTCGTTGCACTGCCGCAATGTCGCTTTGTTTAGTTAAGATATACTTCGGCGCACGTCGAAAATTTGAATCGATTTGCTCGCAATTCTTGATTGCGAATGGAGCGACGAGGCAGCGAGGTTCGGATGGCTGTAGCAACTTACGGTTCGGAAAACTATTATTCGGCCATATCGAACCGGCGCGGTGCCCTCCAACGGCCTCTCCAGGTTGCCTTGATCGCCGGTGACTTCGTTGCGGTGCTGCTCAGCTCTTTCGTGGCGAGCGGTCTGTATCGTGTGCTCGTGTCCGAGCAGGATTCTTCCGTTGGAGCAGGGCTCGTCGTCGGCGCTGTGTTCGTGACCATCGCCTATTTCCAGGGCGTGTACGACCACCACCGCCTGCTGAGCACGGTCTGGCAGCTGCGCAAGGTGCTGGCGGTCTGGCTGATCTCTCTGACGATTCTCGCGGTCGAGGCGTTTCTGCTCAAATCGTCCGCGGATCTGTCGCGCGGAACCACGCTGCTCTTCGCCGCGACCGGTGGCATCGCCTTGGGCGGGCTGCGCGTATTTTGGCGCATGGCTCTGACGTCAAGCTATGCGAGGGGCCGCCTGGTCGACCGCAAGGTCGTGCTGCTCAGCCTCAAGCCGCTCGATTTCACCTCCACTCGTTTCAAGGATCTGCGCAAGCACGGCTTCAACGTCGTGCGGCATTTCGTGCTCGAGCCGTCCGAAGAGGGCGCCAACTGGGATCGCGAGATCCGCGACATCACCCGCCAGGCGCGAGCCGCGGACGTGGAAGAATATCTCCTGGTGATCGACTGGGACGAAATGCCCCTTCTCCAGAAGTTGAGCCAGCACCTGCGCGTGGTTCCTCAGCCGATTCGGCTGCTGCCGGACTTCCCCATTGCCGATCTGGTCTCTCGTCCGTTCCAGCCTGTCAGCGGCACGGTCGCGATCGAGATCCAGCGCGCACCGTTGAATGCATTCGAGAGGGCGCAGAAGCGCTGCCTCGACATCGGGCTGGCGTCGTTCGCACTTCTGTTGCTGGCGCCGCTGCTGGTAACGGCCGCGATCATGATCAAGCTCGATTCAAAGGGCAAAGTGATCTTCAGGCAGTCGCGGCGCGGCTTCAACGGCAAGCAGTTCGAGATCTGGAAGTTCCGCTCCATGACGGTGGCGGAGAACGGTCATACCGTCACGCAGGCGACAAAGAGTGATGCGCGGGTGACGCGCGTCGGCCGCGTGCTGCGGCGGACCAGCATCGACGAACTGCCGCAGCTCTGGAACGTGCTTCGCGGCGAGATGTCGCTGGTCGGGCCGCGCCCGCATGCGCTGGCGCATGACAACTATTACGATCAGATCATCAGCAATTACGTGTACCGTCATCACATGAAGCCAGGTCTGACCGGTTGGGCCCAGGTCAACGGCTTCCGCGGCGAGACGCCCACCATCGACTTGATGGAAAAGCGGGTCGAGTACGATGTCTGGTACGTCAGCAACTGGAGCATTTGGCTCGACATCAGGATCATCTTGAAGACCGCGCTGGCGCTGATCCATCAGGAAGCCTACTAGCCTCCGCCACTGTCCTCTGAATCCAGGTTTGCCAGGGCCTGCTCTGGGGCCCGGCGAAGTCCAAAGGCTTCGACGCCCTCGTCGCCGCATCATTCCTTCAGATGGTCCGGTCGATCCTCGAAGGGATAGCAGCGGTGGCGAATCTGCAGTCCCTTTTCCGTGACGAAATGCATCAGGAGCTCTCGATCGATTTGCGGGGCACCGCATGTCCGTTCGAGCAACTCGGGGCGAGCTGCCGCGGCGGCCGCCTGATAGAGTGTGGCGGCGCTTGGGAACAAGCGCGCCTGGAAGAGATCGGCGAAATCCTGAGCGGCGTAATTCTTCAGCTCGGGTGTCGCTGCGGTGAAGACGCGAAGCGCCAGAGGCGCGCGAATGAGCTGGAGCCAGGCTTCGTGCGGCGCGAAGCGATAGGAAAGACCCAGCAATCCCGCCGTCCGCGGTCCAAAGCCTGCCTGGCGGATTTCAGCCCAATAGGCGCCGAACCAGCCCAGTCCTTCGGTTGGCGCGCACGCGAGCAATGTGCGGCTCGTGGCCTCGACGCCATCCGCATCGATATCGGCCTGTCTCAGGTCGCCGGCGCGCGTCGATTCGTCGGCGATCGCGAGCTGCAACAGCAGGAGTTCGCGCAGCGTCTTGGCGCTGCATAGCCGCCTTGCGGCCGGCAAATTGCCCTCGACGATCCGCCTCAGCCGATCGAGCTCATATCTTTCGCCGCGCGAAACGCGCCCGGCAATCTGGGGAACGGCGGGATCGGTCGCATCGGGGGCAACGGATATGATCCAGGCCAGTGCAACCG
This sequence comes from Bradyrhizobium betae, assembly GCF_008932115.1. Lineage (NCBI taxonomy): Bacteria > Pseudomonadati > Pseudomonadota > Alphaproteobacteria > Hyphomicrobiales > Nitrobacteraceae > Bradyrhizobium > Bradyrhizobium betae. The sequence goes on along the minus strand of NZ_CP044543.1, from coordinate 1,691,117 downwards.
CCGAGAGAGCGACCGTCGAGCCGCGCAGAAGCCAGCGAAACGCGGATCCCGCTGCCTCTGCCGGCGGCGCGGTGGTGCTGCTAGGCTCCCTCGACATAATAGCTGTTGTAGTGCGAGCCCTTGTACGCCTCGATCCGCTTGAGCATCTTCGGATTGGCGCGATTGAGCACGGCGCCCAAGAGCTTCTTCTGGATGCCTTCGGAACTGGCCATCGACTCCTGAAGCGCGCTGCGGGTCGTGCGGCCCCATTCGATCACGTAAACCATCGCATCGACGAGATGGCTGACGGCCTTGGCGTCCGACACCGGCATCACCGGCGCCAGATCGATCACGATGTACTCATACTCCTCGCGCACCACCGCCAGCAGGTCGGCCATCGACTTGGATGCGATCACATCCGCCGAGTTCACCATGCGCGATGCGACGACAGACGGCAGGAAGTCGAGCCCGCTCTCCTTGCTGCGCTGGATGTGGTAGCCGAACGCGCGCGGATCCTTGAGGGCTTCGACCAGGCCGGTCTTGGAATGGGGGGCCAGCGCTCTCGTCAGCGACCGGGTGTGGAGGTCACCGTCGATGAGCAGCGTGCGATGGCCGGTCAATGCGGCCAGATGACCGAAATTGGCGGCCACCGTGGTCTTTCCTTCCTTCGGCAGCGACGACAGGATTCCGATCACCTTGACCTCGCGCGAGAGGCGCGCGACGTCGATCGAGACCTTGATGTTCCGAAGTGTTTCCGCAAATCGCGAGAACGGGTGCTCGACGACGTAGCTTGAAACGTCTCCTTCAGGTTGATCCGCCGCAGCCCTTGCCGGGCGGATGTCCGGAAGGACGCCGAGGCATTTCACCCCGAGCTGATCCTCGACATCGCTCGGAGACCGCAGCACGTCGCTCAGCAGCTCTCGTGTAAAGGCGGCGCCGAAGCCGAAGCAGAGACCGCCGAACAGGCCGCCCATCAACGCCAGCAGGGTCTTGGGCGAGCTCTTCTTGTCCGGTTTGACCGCCGTGCTGATGATGCGCGCTTCGCTGATCGGGAAGCTCTGGTTCTGCGTCGCGTTCTGGAGCTTTTCGAGGAAGTTGTTGTAGAGGTTGCGATAGGTGTCGGCCGCGCTCTCGAGGTCGCGCAGCTTGACCTGCGCCTGGCTGGTGCTGCCGGCCTGGGTCACGAGATTCTTCAGATTTTCCTCGAGCGCCGTCTCGCGGCTCTTGGCGATCTCGTACTCGCTGCGATAGGCGTCCGCGATACGGCGCACTTCGTCGGCGATCGCCTTGCGCAGCTCTTCCATGCGGTTGGCGAGGTTGATGGCCGCCTGGTGGGTCTTTCCGTAACGGCTCGACCAGTCGGCATACTGCGCCGCCAGGTCGAGATATTGGGCACGCAGGCGCGTGATCACGGTGTTGTTGAGGGCATCCGTTACCGTCGGCTGGACGAGATCCTTGTCGAGCAGCGCCTCGATCCGGTCGAGGCGAGCCTTGGCCTCCGCGGTTGCGGCATGCGCGGCAATGAGCTGCGAGTTGACGTCCGCAAGCTGCTGCTCGCTCATCAGGCCCCGGCTGGTGCCGACGATGTTGTTCTGTGCCTTGAACGTCTGCACGGCGCGGTCGCTCGCCGTCGCCTGTTCACGCAGCTCCGCGCTGCGTTGCTGGAGCCATTCGCCCGCGCGCTTGGTCGACTGGTACTTCGCTTCCAACGCACCGACGATGTAGGCGTCAGCGACTGCGTTCGCGATCTGCGCCGCCTTGTTCGGATTGATCGAGCGATAGTTCAGCGACAGCACATAGGTCGTCAGCACGCGCTCGACCTTGAGGTTCTTCTGCACCAGCTCGACCGCGCCCCGTTCGACCCGTTCCTTGCTGGGAGGGCCGTCCGAACCGAACAGCGACATGACCTTGCCGATGATCAGCGGAAGCAATCCGGGCTCGGAGCCGTTGAACTCCGGATCTTCGGTGAGCTTCAGGCGACGAACGATCGACAGGAGCAGATCGTCGGACTGGAGAATCTCGACCTGACTGTCGACGAATCCCGGGTCGATCAGCGCATTGGCCGTTCCGCTGTCCTTGTCCAGCACCTGGGTTTGACGCGTGTCCATCAGGATGCGCGCATTCGCCGTGTACATCGGCGTCGCGCTGATCAGGTAGACGAGAACGAGCGCGAGCGCGCCAGCCACGATGGCGACGATCAGCGGCCATTGGCGACGCACGATGTCCAGAGCGCGCTCGGCGCTCAGCGTCGTGCCACCGACCTCAATGGCGTATTTCGGGCGATGCGGAAACTGGTCTCGTGGCTGAAACATCTCGGGATCTTGTCACTCGGGAAGGGGAACGGGTTTGAATGGATCAGCGAGTTCGGTCTTCCATTCACCCGACATCAGGCCGGCGTTCGAGCTCGAACCTGCCGGCACGCTATTGGCCGTAGATGGAGCGGGGCTCCCCGGAGCAGGCGCCATCGCCGCGTCCTGGTCTGCGAGATATCCCTTGAGCACGGAACCGTCGTGCAGCTTGGTAACGAAGTCACTGATCCTGCGCGCGACATCGGGCTTGGTCGCGATGCAACGCTCTTCGGCACGGTGAAGCCCGGCGCCGATCGCGATGCGATCGGCCTGGCTCGCCTCGCGCAACATGTCCCTGACCGGCTCGAGTGCGGCGATGTCGGTCACCAGCAGTCCGGTCAGCCGGCCCGAAAGCTTGTCACGATCGTTCTTTGACAGCCGCAACAGCACCGACGGATCCGAAACAAAAGCACTGACCGCAGCCGAAGGGGCGCGCTCGGAGCGATCGACGCATTGCGCCGAAGCCGGCACGGCAAGCGAAGCAGCCAGCACACCGGAAACGATCGCATTGATCCGCGAGGCTCGAAAGGAGCCACGCAACAAGGTATCGAGTTTGAGGAGGATCGCGCTCATATCTCGTTGCGAATTATTGATATGCGTATCGATTTCGACCGTAGGTCTTTGATGACCCGAAACTATGTCAAATTCTTGTGCGGCGCAAAATATACCCCAGCGCGGACCGAATTGCCAATCGCATGGGCTTCGAACGCCGATTCAACATGAACGAAGCTCTCGCCGTGATCCGGCGCAGATTTGGAAAATGATTGCACGTGCCGGCATGCCTTAAGCACGAATCTTAGGCAGGTGCCATGCAGGATCGACATACAATGACAAAGGCGCGAGGGATGGTCTGGGGACCATCTTCTCGCGCCTCCTGCAACCTGCGATTGGTAGCTGGAACGAAACCTGTCGCGATTTACTCGACCGTCCGCAGCATCGCGAGACGCGTCGCGCGGAGACGCTCGCCGCGCTCGCCGACCGCGACCCAGAAGTGCGGGTTGCCGCCCGACTGCATCGAGATCCACTCGTAATCCGCTGCGTTCCACGGCCGCACGGACGAGGACAGATTGTCCAGAACGAAGTCGCCGTCGGCAAGCCGCGCGACCAGCACAAGGTGGCCCCTGCCGCCCGTCAGGACAACTGCAAGCCGCAGCGCCGATTTGGGCCAGCCCATCTCGATCAATTGATGGCGCTTGGTGACCGCATAATCGTTGCAATCGCCGGCGGACGGCGAAACCGTCCAGCGTGCCACCATCGGATTGGTGGATTTCTGCATCGGGCTGATGGATGCGTTGACCGAACTGTTGACCTCGCGCAGCGCGCTCATCGCACGGTCGCCTGAAGGCAGGGTTCGCTCGGCGCTATCAGCCGCGCATTCGGCGTCGTAATTCATGCAGAACTTGACGAATTGCAGCGGCGCCAGCGCATTGTCGTATTCGCTGATGAATGCGCGCGTTGCCTGATTCGGCAAACCATCGTTCAATGCATCGGCCTTGGCCGCTGCGCCGGCCGATGCGACCCCAATCGCAACCAGCGATTTGATTATCCAGCTCATGACATCCCCGTCTCGCGTTTTTTTTGACGCTACGGGTATCCCACAAACGATTTGAACTTTGGTTCCGCGGAACTTTACAATTGTAGCTAAATCGGCCGGTCACGGGACCGGCCGGGGCAGTTTGGTTAATCGACCGCCGACGATGCGGCGGTTCGAGCTGTCAGCGCGACGGGCTTACGGAGGTCAGAACTGCGGTGGACGTCGCTGCAAACAGCGTCTGAGGCGCCGCACCGGCACCGCTCTGATTGACGACCGTGGGCTCGGTCGCGCTTGACGCGCCTGCGCGCGCCTCTGCGGCGGTCGAGCCCGGCCCGCCTCCGGCAGTGGTCTCGCCGGTCGGATCCGCGCCCGCCGTCACCTCGGTCGGGATATCGCCGGTGATGCTGGTGAACGACGTGATAAGGTCGGGATTCTCCGTCTTGAGAACCGCCTCCTGGATCAGCTGCGCAACGCCAGGCTGCGACAGGACACAGGTCGAGGCGGCAGTGCCAAGGCCGGCGCCGATGGCGCGGCTTTGATCCGCGCTGCTGGCTTTCGCCAACGAGGCAATGCCATCGACGGTCTCGGGACGCGCGGTCAGGAGGTCGCGGACAGCCGAGGCGAGGCCGCCTTGTCCGTCCTTGAACTGATCCAGAAGGCCGCTCGGGTTGGCGAGAAACTCGGTAGCGCGTTCCGCTGAAACGATGCCGGAATTGGCGACACAGCCCGCACTGACGCCGGTCGCGGCGAATGCCGACGGCATCCCGGCGAGCGATACGAGTGCTCCGACGACCACAACGAAGCGCCTACCAGAATTCCAACTCATTGCCCTGCCCATTCCAATTATGTTGACTTTAACTCGACTTGCACGGAATTGCCACGTTCTTTTCGAAATTGTGATGGCAGCGATTGCGCGAGGCCGCACCCGACGATGGCTGCGAAAAACACACCGTAGCCGGGAATTTGCAGCGAGAAATCGATGCAGCTATGTGACACTCCCAATACGGCGACGCTCGTACCGATGATGGGTATGAAGCGATCACGCTTTCGGCGCAAGCTTCCGGTAAACAGATGGTAAAAATACCAGAGGCTGAGCGCCGCGATCAAAGCGAAGGCGGGAATGCCCAATTCCACGGCAATTTCGAGCGGGGTGCTATGAGCGCGGTCCCAGATGCCGAGGCTGCCTAGCGCGACAGGCCTGTAGCTGGAAAAGACAGCCTCGAAATTGCCCAGTCCGATACCGAGCAGCGGGTGATCGGCGATGATCCCCGCCGATGCCTGATAGGCTGCAAGCCGCTGAGGGTCGATCAGGCCGTGTTCGACGATTCGGCCGGCCACGAGGCCGCCCACGAGCTGCAGAAGCACGAGCCCCGCTGCCGCCGACCCGCCGAGGAGGAGCCATTTCCGCGATCCGCCGAGCTCGAGAGGCATGAGATAAAGGATGATGGCCAGCACGAACGCGCCGACCGACAGCAACAGGCCCGCCCGCGATCCCGTCATGGCAAGTGCAATCGTGCAGATTGCAAATCCAGCGCCGAGCGCCGCCGAGGTAGCGAAGATCTGTCCCAGCCGCGACCGCAAATCTTGTGACGTCGGCGGCTCGCCGTCCTGGCGGCGGTGCATCGAGCGCAGGAGCGGCACCAGAAACAACAGGGCGCATGTTCCCCAGAACGTCGCCGACGTGTTTCGGTTGACGAAGGTTCCGGTGGCAAAGCCTAGATAGGCCTCCTTCTGCCTGAACAGGATCATGTCGGGCGCGATCAGCTCCGCCATAATTCCGTAGAGCGCATACAGGAAGCCCGCCCATGCCATGACCTGTAGCAGCGAGCGCGCGGCTCCCGCATCGCTTGCAAGGATCACGGCACGGGTGAATGCCAGCGACATCAAGAGTACCGAACCGAACGCCAGCCATGGTCCGCGCGCGGTAACGGAGGGGCGGTCAGGCAGTGCAATGCCGAAAATCTGCCGCGGCAGTTCCCAGACGGTTGCAGAGTGTGCAGGGGGAGCGCTGCTCCACATCTGAAGCGCGACGAGGATGCCCACCATTGCGACCACCACTGCCGACGGAATCAGCAACGCAGCGTTGCGACGGCTCACAGCCGAAAGATCCGCGGTCAGCAGGCTGCATACGAGCAGAAAATTCCAGAAACAAATCCACGCGAGGTCAAGGGATCCAAGCGGAAGCGGCGCCAGCACGAACACGGCTGTGGCGAAAAATCGCGATATCGCGCCCAATGGCCCCTCTGTCGTTCAACTCAGCGGCGATGGAGCTATCAGAACTTCACGCGAGATCAAGTTAATGCGCATCCGGCCACGATTTCAGCACGATCGGCGCGTTTACCTCAATGGGTGCAACAGCCGGACATCTCGCGACGATGAGCGCTAAGCATCTCGGTAAATCTCGGTTCAATTGGACGGTTAGCGGTTGAACCGCAGGTCGAAGAAAGGCATTATGCTGCGACGCAGCATTTTTGCTCTAGCTCATTGTCAGGTGCTCTGCCTTGCCGGTTCACAAGCCAAAAGCGCACTACGTGCCGCTCGACAGCGTTCGAGGTCTTGCGGCTCTGTGCGTGGTCGTTCACCATTTTGTCGGCTCGGAGACACTCTATACGGTCCTGCCGAACCGGGCATGGATCGACGTCGCGTTCTTCCACAATTCCTGGCTCTGCGTCGATCTGTTCTTCGTGCTCAGCGGCATCGTCATTTCGATGAGCTACGTGAAATCGGAATTCGGTGGGTTCGACTTCCGTGACTTCGTCGCGCGCCGTATTGCGCGAATCTATCCGCTTCACTTGGCGATGCTGCTCGCGTTCCTGTCGTTCCGGTTGATGAAGCTAGGCCTGGTGGCGATCGGCGTTCTGCATTTCGCGCCGCCCGAGATTGCGGTCAACAATTATGTTTCCTTCGTCGTGAACCTGCTACTGCTGCAGGCGTCCGGCATCATCAGCTATCTCAGTTGGAACGGGCCGAGCTGGAGCATCAGCGCGGAGTTCTACACCTACCTCGTATTCGCAGCCGTGGTCCTCGCGGCGCAGGCCGCGAGGAGCATCCGGTTGGTCTACGCCCTGTCGGTCTTGCTCGTCGTGGGTAGTCTCGGCATCATCCTGTTCGTGCTGCGAATGGAAAGCCTCGATTTCCATTACCAGTTCGGCATCATTCGCTGCGTCCTCAGCTTCTTTCTCGGCGTGCTGACGGTTCGCGCCGTGACAATGGTGCGGCCGGGCGCGAGTCCGCTGCTTCAGTCGGTCGTGCAGATCGGCGCAGCAGCCACGGCGATCGTGATCATCTCGGTGGTCGGATGGCTGCCGGCCATCAGCTTCGTCGCGCCTGTGGTCTTTGCGATCCTGCTCGGTTCGCTGATGGTGTTCCCCCATCGCCCCTTGCCTGAACTGCTGACGGTGAAGCCGCTGGTATGGCTCGGCAAGCGGTCGTATTCGATCTACATGGTCCACGCGCTGGTGCTCGTCCTGCTCGAATATTTCGCGCGCGGCGTGGGAGCGGCCCGTTTCCAGTCGCTGGATGGTCTGCTGCCCGGCCTGCCTGCGTCGGTGCTGCTCGTCGGTTTCGTCGGCGCGGTGCTCGCGCTTTCGAACCTGACCTACGCCACCATCGAAATGCCGGGCTCGCGGCTGGTCCTCGGGCTGCTCAGGCCCGGTCCAGCCAAGTCGCTCGCGGCGGCCGAGTGAATCGATGGCCGCGCATCCATCATCTTCAGCGCTTGCCGGTCCGGGCTTCCGCTTTGTGGAACAACCCATCGACGACGGCGCGCAGGCGAGCGGTTCGACCTTCAATATCGAGGCGATCGCTCTTGTTCTCTACTTCTATCGCGACGCGCTCGCCGGCGCGTTGCGCTACTACCTGGCGGTCGCCAAGATCGACCCCATCTGGTTCCTGCCCGACATCTTCGCGATGGTGTGCATCCTCGCGTTCATCCAGCGCTACATCCTGGTAGGGAAGAGCCTGGTTGCGATCCTGACGCTGTTCTACATGGCGTTTGCGCTTTATCTCGGATACGTCTTCCTCGGCTACTTCACCGGCATGATCTCTTCATTCAAGATGATCGCGCCGGTGTTCGTGGGTTTCTGCTTCTGCGGCCGCGATTTCGGCCAGTACCGGCGATTGCTGGCCTGGATTCATCCCCTCTTTTACATCACGATCTTCGGGATTGTCCTGTCCTCGCGTGTTCAGCTGCCGTGGGTCGGTTTCGCCTACGAGACTTTCGGAGGGACGCGGCAAGCGAGCAGGCTCTGGTGGGCGGCATCGGAGACGCGGCTGGCCGGCCTGGCGGCCGACAGCACGATGGCCGCCTTCTTTGTGTTCATCACCTATGTGGTGACGTCCGTGCGCCGCAGCCTGCTGTGGTGCCTGCTTTGGGCGCCGGTCGGCCTCTATGCGATCAAGCTGACGACCAGCAAGACCTCGCTGGGAGTGATGGCGATCTACGTCGTTTGTCTGGTCATCGTCCGGCTGTTGCCCGAGCGCGAGAAGTTTCCCATGCTGCGCCGAATGGCGCTGCTTTCGTTCCTGTCGATCCTCGTACCCGCGGTACTGATGGCCCTGTTCTCCGGCAGTTCGCTCGTCAGCGTGTCCCGCAGCTTGTATAGCCTGCAGGACCGCGTCAACAACAGTTGGCAACTGCCATTCGTCTACATGGCCGATCTCATGCCGGTGGGCTTCTTCACCGGCTGCGGCCTCGGATGTTTCAACTATCCGCAGCTACTGTTCTCGAACAAGCTCAGCTATTACGTGCCGGTGGATAATTTCTATCTCGGCACGTATCTGATGTTCGGGCCGATCTTCGTGGTGTTCGTGATCCTGGTCATCCTCGCGGTCGCAAGGACAAGGGACATTTACAAGCTCTCTTTCGCGGTCGCGATGAATCTCTTCACCATCACGGTTCTGGCCTATGGTCCGGCAAGCGGCTTGATCATGCTGAGCGTGGTATTCAGCGGTGTCTTCGCGCGGAAAAAGGAAAGAGATGACGGGATCGCCTCGAGTGCGGCGCCGCTCTCGCCCGACGTCGACGATATGGTTTCACGACCGGCGTGAAGGCCGTGTTGCCGTGTGCAATGAGCTGCGATGTGCAGCCCGGGCTCTGGTCCGGAACTTTCTCTTGTCCTGGTAGCGGATCGCAGTGGTGAGCGGAGACAGCAAGAATTTCGTGGAGGCGATCCAGGGGCTGCGCGGCATCGCCGCGCTCAGCGTGCTGATCGTCCATCTTCAGGACATGCCGCTGCTCGCGGGCTTTCTGCCGCCGATCTGGTCGTGGCTCGAGGCCACGATCAACATGGGCGGACATGGCGTCGAGCTCTTCTTCATGATCAGCGGCTTCCTGATCCCGGCGAGCCTCGTGCGCCACCGCCTCGTCGGAAAGTTTTTTCTCGATCGCGGCCTGCGCATCCTTCCGGTGTTCGTGATTCTACACGTGATCCTGTTCACGATCGGGCCGCTGGTCGGCTACAAGTTCTTCAAGGGGACCGACCTGCCGACTTACCTCAAGCTGTTCTTCGTCAATCTCGCTTTCCTGCCGGATGCGCTGGGATTGCCGATTGGTCAGCAGAATGCCTGGACCCTCAGTTATGAATGGGCGTTCTACATCCTCTTCGCGCTTGCCTTCATGGCGGCGGCGAGGAACTGGGTCCTGGCTGCGCCGTTTGTCGCGCTCGCCGTCGCGGGCATAATCTATCGGCCCATCGCCGCGTTCTTTCTGGTTGGACTGCTGTTCAGCTTCGTCGACCTGCGGATCCGTATCGCGGGCTGGCCGGGCGTGCTGGCGGGTATTCTCTGCGGCGCCGCGATGTACGTCTCGATTGAATATCTGCATCCGCTGGTGGGGCTGGTTCCCGGCGCGCTGCTGTTTGGAATGGTCCTTGCTCCAGACTCCGGCGTCGCCGTCGCCCTGAGCGGCAAATTCCTGCAGTTCCTCGGGAAGATCAGCTACAGCCTGTATCTGGTCCATCCCTTCGCGCTGTTCCCGCTGCAGATAGCCGGCGTGAAGCTGGCCGCGCACGGCGTGAATCTCTGGCTTCTCTGGGCGGGGTTTGCGGGTCTTGGTTTGATCGCCGCACTTGTTGCGGGGACAGTCAGTTACGAACTGATCGAAGTGAGACTTCGCCGTCTGCTCGATCCGGTGCTGCGAGGCCTGTTGTTCGGAGTGCGTCGTGAACCGCGCTATGTCGCCTGAGCGCACCCTATTGAAACCGATCACGCACGGGTGACGTCATGATCATCAAGAATCTGCTCTCGATGTCGAGCGTGAACGTCGTGAAGTCGGCCGTTCAGTTCCTCATCACGCTGCTGATCACCTATTTCGTGACGCCCACGGAATTCGGGCTCGTGGCGTTTTCGCTGCCGTTCATCGCCTTCATTTCCATGCTGACCGACCTCGGGCTGTCGAGTGCGATGATCCAGCGGACGTCGCTCACGAAGGAGGAGGCCGGTGCGGCGACGACGCTGATGGTCGCGATTGGGATCGGTTGTGCCCTGATGCTGGCGGTGCTGTCGAAGCCGCTGGGGGCCGCCGTCGACATGCCGGGATTGCCGTCGGTGCTGGCGGCTCTCTCCGGCTCGGTCGTCCTGTCGATTTCCGCGATGGGCCCGCGCGCGGTGCTGGAGCGCTCCCTGCAATATCGCACTGTTGCCCTGATCGAGGCTGGTGCGGCCCTGGTTTCCGCGACGGTGGGCGTGGCCGGAGCCCTGCTCGGATGGGGGATTTGGGCGCTGATCGCGTACTATGTCCTGATGCAGGCGGTGCGCGCCGTCGCGTTCTATGTGAACACCAGGCGCCACATCCATCTGTGCTTCAAATGGCGCAGCGTCGCCCTGATGCTGTCGTTCGGCGGCTGGGTGCTTGCTTCGAACGTCCTCAACTTCACGGCGAGAAACGTCGGCAATCTCATGATCGGCGCCAAGCTGGGCGCGGCTGCTGTCGGCCTGTTCGGTCTCGCGTTCCAGTTCATGACGCTGCCGCTGATGATCCTCTCCTGGCCGGGCGGGGGCGTTCTCATGGCGACCTTGAGCCGCATGAACGGTGACGGAGAGCAGGAACGGCGCAAGGCCGCGATCTGCGCTGTCCTCGGCATGACGGCCATGATCACGTTCCCGGCGATGATCTATCTGACCTTCGGATTGAAATATCCCGTTGCGACGTTCCTCTCGCCGCATTGGCAGGAGGTGCTGCCGCTGATTGCCATTCTCGCGCCTGCTGGCGCGGCGCAGTCGATTGCGGCCTATGCCGGGCCGATCCTGCTTGCCCACGACAAGGCCCGGCTCCAGTTCTGGGTGAGCACCGCCAACAGTGCCAGCATGATCCTTGCCTTCGTCGTGGCGTTGCCGTTCGGGCTCACGGCCGTTGCAATCGTGTACCTGATCGTATCGATCCTGGTTTGCGCCTTCATGCTGATGATTGGAGCCCGCAATTGCGCGATCTCCTATACGTCGTTGTTCGGCGCCCTGATGCCGGCCACGGTGGCGACCTCGCTCGGCGCATTGTGCGCGTTGGTCGCGACCAAGGGCGACGTCGCAAGCCTGTCGCATTGGCTGATCGCGACGGTCGTCTATGCGCTGATCGTGCTCGGCAGTTACGTGGTATTCAGGCGCCGGATCTGGCGCAGCGTGCAGTCGCTGCTCGGCGGATCGGCTCCGCCTGTTCAGGCAAGTCTTCCCTCGGTAAGTTAGTTGAGATTGGCGGATGTCTTCAGGAGCGGGAATGGGTGACGAACGCCAGGCGGGAATTCCGTGGCGCGAGGACCTGATGGCGAATACTGGCAAGTCCGGCATTGGCGCAGCTTTCATCGCCTTGCTCACGAGCCCCGGCTTTGCCGTGATCACGACCTGGCGCGTCGCCAAGATGCTGCGCTTCCAGACTCGCTGGGGGCATCAGATCACGTGGCTGCTCGTGCGCGCGCTGATGCGGCGAGGTTGCTACATCTCGGTCCTCGCGGAGATCGGCCCGGGACTGATCCTGCCGCATCCGACGGGCGTCGTGATCGGCGAGGGATCGCGGATCGGGCGCTCCGTCATGCTGTATCACAACGTGACCCTCGGCCGGCGTGCATGGGACGAGCCGGGCTGTCCGACTATCGGCGACGATGCGGTCATCTATACCGGCGCCGTGCTGGTCGGTCCGATTTCCCTGGGCGCGGGCGTCAAGGTCGCGGCCAATGCGGTCGTGACACGTGATGTTCCACCAGATGCTGTTGTTGCAGGCGCACCGGCGCGGGTCGTGCGCACGGAAGCACCGGGACGCGTGCGCGCCTGAAGCAGCGGGACGAGCGCAAGAATCCTGCCGTTCGCTTGTTCGTCGGTGGCAGGAGGCGATCGCTCGCGAGCGAGGATAACCAATCCAGCAGGCGCGAATGTAGTGCGCGCCTCGCGATGGCGGCGCGGTTTAGACAAAATTGTCGCGGCAATTTCCGGGCGATTCACTTCGCGTGCAAAGCTGGTGACCACACGTGCCCGAGCGGACGTGAGGCTGGACGCCGGAAATTTGAATGTGTGTCGCAAACACTCGCATCAACGCGCAGCTGCATTGCTGATCGCTTCCATTGATGTTGCATTGCGGCTCATCTGTAATCATTATGTCTTTAGTCAAATGCTAGTCTGGAAAAATCGCGATGATGCTTGAGGACAAGATTGCAGCGGCCAACGGGCGGCCCACTGGATTCGACTACCTCAGACTGGCACTCGCTTTAAGCGTAGTCGCAGTGCACGTTTTCCAGACGGGTATAGGTGACGAGGCCGCCAACGCCTATCTTACGCCTGCCGTTCGCCCGTTTGCGGCCTGCATATTGCCTATGTTTTTCGCACTGAGTGGCTTCCTGGTCGCTGGAAGCTTGGTGCGCACGCCGACGTTGCCGGAGTTTTTTGCACTTCGTGTGATCAGGCTTGCGCCGGCGCTTATCGTCGAAGTGCTTTTGAGCGCGTTCGTGATCGGGGCCTTGTTCACTGCCCTGCCGCTTTCGGAATACTTCTCGCATCCGAAATTTTGGGCCTACCTTCTGAACATCGTTGGATGGATCCACTTCACGCTGCCCGGCGTCTTTCTGGATAACCCGCGGCCGAACATGGTCAATCAGCAGCTGTGGACGGTTCCCTGGGAACTGGATTGCTACATCGTGCTCGGAGCTCTGGCGTTCGCAGGCTTGAAAAAGAGCAGGACATTGCTGATCGTCGCAATTGTCGCAGCTCATGCTTTCGCATTTTATTGGTATAGCGTCCATGAGGCCAAGTCGCCTCTGATTGCCAAGGCCGGCGTATTGCCGATCTCATTCCTGGTTGGTGTTCTGTTTTACTTCTACGCCAGCAAGATCAAATGGTCTTTTGCGCTGTTCGGTGTTTGCGTGGTGGTGACGTATCTCCTGCTCCGCCTTCCCAATGGCGACCTTCTCGTCGCCTTCCCGGCGACGTATGTCACAGTGTTCCTTGGCGTTTCGAATCCCGCCAGGAATCAAATTGTGCTCAGCGGAGATTACTCTTACGGGGTCTATCTGTACGGATTTCCGCTTCAGCAGGCCTTTGCTCATTTGTGGCCGGGTCTGAACCTGGGGTCCGTGGCCGCGATCGTTGCGACCGTTTGCTTCGCAGCCTTTTCATGGTGGTTTGTCGAACGTCCGGCGCTGGGTGCCAGGAAGCTTCTCAAGAAAATCAAATGGCCTGCACGATTGCGTATGCCGGCGCCCGATCGTCCAGTCATTGAGGACGCGGCCGTACGGAAATGACTGTCGGCCCGGCATTCGGCACCGGCCCGGCCGCAGTTTTCCGGCCGCACTGAAGTCGCTCTTCCTGTTGTCCGAAAGACTGCGCCGGCAGGCGAACCTGCCGGCGCAGTTTCTGTGCCAGACGTCTGTGTGTCAAACGAACAGGAAGTTGCCGTGATCGAGCGTCGCTGAATTCACGTTCTTCAGCAGGATGGAATCCGCTGACGTGAGCTGGATCAGCGTGTCCGAGCCTGACTGAGAAATCTGCAGGTGGCTGTAGTCGGCCACCAGTGATTTGAGGATTTCGATCGTGTCGTGGTTGGACGCTGTTCCGGCATGGAAGCTCTTGATCTGGTCGTTGCCGCCGCCGAACATGATGGTCGTAGTGCCCGGCGCCGCGGAGAAGACGTCGTTGCCGCCACCGCCGTTCAGCGTCAGTCCGGTGCTGACCGCGGTGACGCTGTGGGTGCCGTCACTGTTGGCCACGTCGATCGCGAGCAGCGAGCCGCTGGAATTGTAGCTGTCGTGCTCGACAGCGCCCGGCAGACCGGAGATCTTGAACTTGAAGATATCGGAGCTGCCGTCGACGTTGTTGATGGTCTCCGTCGTCTTGACCCCGGCGCTGTCGTAGACATCCGTGATCTTGCTGCCGTCCGACTTGAGAATCTGAGTGTAGTCGAGGGTTCCGTCCGCATGGGAGCGTTCGAGCAGCGTCACCTTGTTCGAGGCGTCGAGGTGCTGATGCTCCGTCACATAGCTCTTGCCGGTGATGTTGTACGCGTAGTTGTCGTGGCTGCCATCGGCGTTGTTGATATACGCCTTGGTCTTGACGCCCGCCGTGTAGACAGTCGTCGAGTTCGATCCATCCTTGTTCAGAACGTAGTCGCTGGTCAGGCTGCCATTGCTGTCGAACAGCTCTGTCTCTTTGGTGCCATCGGCATTGACGACATAGATCGACGAGTTCAAGCCATTTACGTAATTCGTCGTCGTCACGTCGCCGCCGGCGGTCTTGATGATATGCTGGGTGACGGAGCCCGACGAATTGTACGTATCCGTCGTGGTTGATCCGTCGGTGGCGTTGAGGGTCTCGCTCGTCTTGTGGCCGGTGCTGTCGTAGAGGTCGGTCACCTTGCTGCCATCGCTGTTGATCACCTGCTTGTAGGCAAGCGTGTCGTCGGCGTGAAGCCGGGTCAAGGTCGTGAGCGTACCGGCGGCGGTGGTGTGCTGAATCTCGGTCGTGTAGCTTTGGCCGGTGATGTTGTAATAGGTGTTGTCGTGGCTGCCGTCGGCGTTGGTGACGTAGACCTTCATCTTGACGCCGGCCGTGTAGACCGTGTTGGAGGACGAGCCGTCCTTGTTCTGGATCAGATCGCTGGAGATCTTGCCGCTGGAATCGTACAGCTTGGTGTCCTTCGATCCGTCGGCATTGACCACGTAGACCGACGCGAGCAGCGCGCCGTTGTAGTTCGTCGTGGTGGTGGTGCCGGAACTCGCCTTGACGATCTCCTGCTTCAGCGCTCCGGACGACGCGTCGTAGGTGTCGGTCGTGGTCGCTGACGACGTCACGGTAACGACCGAGATCTTGTGACCCGTGGAGTCGTACTGGGTCGTGACCTTGCTGCCGTCGCTGTTCAGCACCTGGCTGGAGGCCATCGTGCCGTCGGCATGGGTGCGGCTGACCAGCAGCAGCTTTCCGCTGGGGTCGATGTGGTCGTGCTCGGTGGTGTAGGACTGGCCGGTGATGTTGTAGTAGGTGTTGTCGCGGCTGCCATCGGCGTTGGTGACGTAGACCTTCATCTTGACGCCGGCGGTATAGAGCGTGTTGGAGGACGAGCCGTCCTTGTTCTGGGCCAGGTCGTTCGCGATGACGCCGTTGGAGTCGTACAGCTTCGACTGCTTCGAACCGTCCGCATTCACCACGTAGACCGACACCAGCAGCGCACCGTTGTAGTTCGTCGTGGTGGTGTCGCCGGAGGTCGTCTGCACGACCGTCTGCTTCAGCGCGCCGGCGGTGGTGTAGAAATTCGTCGTGGTGGCCGTCGACGTGGCGGTCACAACCGAGATCTTGTGGCCCGTCGAGTCGTACTGGGTCGTGACCTTGCTGCCGTCGCTGTTGAGGACCTGGCTGTAGGCCATGGTGCCGTCGGCATGCGTGCGGCTCACCGACAGCAGCTTGTTGCTCGCATCGAGATGATCGTGCTCGGTGGTGTAGGACTGGCCGGTGATATTGTAGTAGTAATTGTCGTGGCTGCCGTCGGCGTTGGTGACATAGGCCTTGGTCTTGACGCCCGCGGTATAGACCGTGTTCGAGGACGAGCCGTCTTTGTTCTGGACGAAGTCGCTCGTGATGACGCCCTCGGAATCGTACAGCTTTGAGTCCTTGGAACCGTCGGCGTTGACCACGTAGACCGACGCGAGCAGAGAGCCGTTGTAGTTCGTCGTCGTCACGTTGCCGCTGGTGGTCTGCACGACCGTCTGCTTCAGCACGCCTGCGGTGGTGTAGAAGTTGGTCGTGGTGTCCGTCGAGGTGACGGTCACGACCGAGGTCTTGTGGCCCGTCGAGTCGTACAGGGTCGTGACCTTGCTGCCGTCGGCGTTGAGGATCTGGCTGTAGGCCATGGTGCCGTCGGCATGCGTGCGGCTCACCGACAGCAGTTTGTTGTTCGCATCGAGATGATCGTGCTCGCTGGTGTAGGATTGACCGGTGATGTTGTAGTAATAGTTGTCGTGGCTGCCGTCGGCGTTGGTGATGTAGGCCTTGGTCTTGACGCCAGCCGAATACAGCGTGTTCGAGGACGAGCCATCCTTGTTCTGGGCCATGTCCGCGATCAGGTTGCCGCTCGTATCGTAGGTCTTGGTATCCTTGTTGCCGTCAGCCGAAATGACGACGTCGCTGACGAGCTTGCCGCCGCTGTAGGCCAGGTTATCGGACGATCCGTCGCTGTTGACGGTGACCTTGCTGGTGATGACGCCGTTCGTGAAGTTGGACGTGCTGGTCGAGAGCAGCTTGGCAGTGGAGTCGTAGACCTTGGTCACGCTCCAGGCAGAGGTGGAGTTTGTGACGGAGAACTGATAGCCGCCCTGGATGGCCGCCAGCGCGTTCGAGTAGTGCGAGATCATGTAGCTCATGGTCGCTTCGGACGCGACCGGAAGGACATGGGTATCGGTGAGCGTGATCGTCTTGAGCGCGCTCGAGGTGTTCAGCTCGGACATCTGCGAGACGATGTCGGCGGCGGTTCCGCTGACATCGGTCACGGCCGGCGCCCCTGCACCTCCGCCCGCTGGAGCATCAATTTCGATGATCAGTGGATGGTCCGAGACCGGAATCACGATCTGGCTGACGTCGGTATAGGTAGCGATCGGCGACGTGCCCTTTAACGGGTCGTAAACGCTGATCAGATGGTGGACGCTGCCGAGATTCACTGTGACCGACGTCGTCGGATTCGAGATCTCGGTGTCGGTAGCGTCGTTCCAGATCTTGGGTTCAGCCCAGACCACCAGCTCGTAGGCGCCGTTGCTCTTGCCGAGCACCATGCTGTTCCCGCTCGCCGGCAGGCCGTCGAGCGCATAGTCCAGCGAGGCGGTCGGCGTGTGGCCTCCCTTGCCGTCGTCGGCCAGGATCGTCGTCAGATTGTGGATCGCGGTTGCCGCGAGCTTCGGGGTTCCGTCGCTGTTGAACAAGCCGTAGTGCGATTCAGGGTTGGACGGATCGTTGTCCGCCGAGGCGTCGAGCAACTGATAGAGATAGGTCGTGCTGACGCCGTCCTTGTAGGCATCGACCAGCGTGTTCAGGATCGACTTCGCCTGCACGTTCTCGTTGGCGCCAATATAAGGCGTGTCGCTCTTGGTGGTGTAGCCGGTCTCGGTGATCACGACCGGATCGGTGCCGGTGACCGACGTCGCATTGCCGAGCAGGGCCTGGAGAGCGGCGGCGGGGGTCAGGCTCGTGCTGACATAGGCGTGGGAGTTGGCGTAGTCGGTTGCGCCGGACAGGTCTCCGAGCTTTGCGTAGTCGGTAGAGTCGTTGTAGCCCAACGACAAGTTGTAGACCGAAATCTTGCTGAGCGTGGCATCGGCCTTGATGGCGTTGTAGTAGGCGACCTGGAACTGCGCCGCCGCCTCGACGGTCAGGGTTCCGCCGTAACTGAATGCGTAGACGTTGACCTCGTTCAGGCCCTCGAGCGCGATCACGCTGCCGGGATGGCTGGTCTCGAACGCCTTGACCGCATCCAGATAGGCCTGAAGCGCGGACGCGCCGCCGGCTGGAACATTCGACTGAACCACGAAGTCGAATGTGTAGCCGTCTTTCGCGAGACCATCGAGGATCGGTTGTGCCGACGGGCTCGAAGCGAGCCCGTCGCGCAGCTTCGTGACGCCGAGATATTTGAGATCGTCCTCCACGAGGGCGAGGTTGTTGTACCCGCCCCACGAATAGCCAGCGTGGGTATTGACGCCGATGGAACTGACAAAGGTGCTCGCCGACAGAATCGTCTGATCAGGTGATGCGGTAGTCATCGGTATTCCAAAGCCTTTTCTGGAGTGCGAGATTTAGTTGCCGCTTGTGTCTGTCGTATCGGCCAATCTCTCTTTTTCGAGTTGGGGAGATCAGTAAAAATCGAGGCACCCCGGAGAATTCTCGCCGAAGCGTCCTGCACGATGCCGACCCGTCAACGAATCTGCTTGGACTGATTGATCTCTGAATCACCACACTAATGTGCTGTCAGCGTGACGTCGGCATGGCGATGCAACGACGATGTTCGATCGATGTTGTGCCACTGCCTAATCGAAACGCATTTGCTTGCCGTGCAGGCAGCGTTGGTTCGATTGCGTTAAAGGCCATTAAGCCTATGGCCAGAGCAGATCGAATTGCTTAGAAGCGAACGACTGCCAGACACGGATCGAATTTCGAATGTGACATCTGTTCGGCGTGGAGCACGCGACCGGAGTCTTTCGAACTATTCCGAAGCAACGAGGAGTCGGCAACGGATGCGATGGAACCATCTCAGGCAGATCAGTGTGGTCCTTTTTGTCGCAGCGATGAGTGCGTCAACGTCGTTGCCTGCCAATGCGCTCGAATGGGGCGTGAGCAGTCCATCGGCGATGCGAAGAGATCCCGAGCCCGCCTTTCGCGTAATGAAGGAACGCGGCTTCACGCTGTTCAGGATCGGCGTCAATCTGTCGAAAGATAAGGAGCAGACAGAAGGTCCGATGCTGGAGAACGCCGTCCGGCTCGCGAAGATTTACGGAATAAAGCTTCAGGCGGTCTTCGGCTTTCCCTTCCGTTGGGGCGATCGCACCGATAGCGGACGGTATCCTGCCGGTGATCGGGAGGCTCTTTATCAGCAGGGATACAATCGGACCTATGAGTTCGTGCGGCAATTCAAGAACGATATCGACCAATGGGAATTGGAGAACGAGATCAACCTCGTTGCGCTCGACAAGAACGGCAAGCGCCTCTTTGGCAGCGGAATGACGGCCGCGGAATTCGAGATGCCGGCCATGGAGGACTGGGCGGCGGTCCTGCGCGGAGCGTCCGACGCGATCGACCGGATCAACCAGGAGAGCGGGCTGCATCTGAAAAAGATCCTGAACACGACGTCCACCATGTTCGGCTTTCTCGATTTCATGGAGCAACGCGGCGTTCGCTACGACCTGATCTCGTATCACTACTATGAGGTACTCGGGCAAAATCCCCACCAGGCCTGGAACGGCTGGAACCCGCGCTTCGATCTTTTCAAGAAGCTCGCGTCCTATCGCCGGCACGTCCTCTTCAACGAGGTCAATTGTGGCGAGATCTACAAGCCCGATTATGGCAACGCGCCCGGGGACCCTGCAACCGAGCGTTGTCTACAGAATTTGAACAACATGTTGACGGCGATCCGCGACCAGAAGGAGGTCGCGATCGACAGCGTCAGCATCTACGAGATCGTCGACGAACCCGGCAAGAAGCCTCCGGAAAACCGCTTCGGCCTGATGTACGACCTGAATCGTCCGAAAGTCGCGCTCTACCTCGTGTCGCGTTTCGCCGGGGGCAAGCTCACGCCGGCGGAAGCCGCCGAACTCCAGAAACGAGGCTTCTGAAGCCATTTCTGGTGCCGGGAGGGAGTGTCGCAGATCCGCAACGTCAGCATGTTACGCGCAGCAATGCTGTCGCGGGCAAACCGCTGGTGCGGCATGAAATTTGCCGCTAAGCACTGACGATTGGACGTGTCGTCGCTTGAACGGAGTAAGGCCATTCTCATGCAAGATCCCGCCCCGAATGTGATGTTTCTGGTTGAGGTCGTGAATTGCAATGACGGGATTGCATCCTATTGCGAGACCCTGGCTACGGGACTGCATGCTCGCGGCGTACAGATCCATCTGGTCTCCGGCGCCGTGCGCTCGGACGAGAAATCCGAATACAAGCGCCAGAAGCTGGCCGCGGCCGTCAAGGAATGGCACGTCGTTCCCGGGCTTCGCAAGCTGCCCTCGCTGTCGATCTTCATGCAGCTGGTGAAGGTGATCCGGAAGAACAACATCACCGTGATCAACGTCCATGGGCTCGGCATGCTGATGTGGGGCAGGCTGCTCTCGCTGCTTACCGGCGCGCGCTGCGTCGCGACCTATCATCCCTCGGTGCTCGGAAATATCGAGAAGGTGCAGAATGCGCCGCAGTCGACCTTCAGCGCAGCCCAGGTCCTGTTCTTCAACCTCTTCTTTCCGCACACCCTCATCCTGATGTCGGAGGAATCGCTTCGGCATCTCCGCCGCTACGTGCTGTTCGGCAAGAACCGGATCGCGAAGGTCTATGGCGGCGTCGATACGGTGCATTTCCGCCCGCCGTCCGATGTCGAGCGCCGCGATGCGCGCGCGAAATTCGGCGTCGCCGAGGGTGAGTTCATGTGCTTGCTGGCGGCTCGTCTTGCCTGGGTGAAGGGACACGACCTCCTCATCAAGGCGGCGCGCAAGATCCGCGACAGCGCCAGCCCGTCGCCGATCGACATCAAGTGCTATTTCGTCGGCAGCGGCGGTGCCGAGCGCGAGAAGGAAATCAAGTCGTTTGCCTTCGCCGGCGACAAAGACAACGAGACGTTCAAATTCCTCGGCTTCATGGGAGACGTCCGCGAAATCCTCTGGGCCGCAGACGTGTTCGCGCTGCCGAGCCGCTTCGAGGGATTCCCGCTCGGTGTGGCCGAAGCCATGGCGACCGGACTGGTGCCGGTCCGGACTCCGGCGGGAGGCGCCTCAGACCAGATCATCCAGGGGCAGACCGGCTTCATCGTGCCGTTCGAGGACGTTGATGCGCTCGTGGGAGCGCTCGAGAAAGTGGCCGATCCCGCGATGCGTGCCGTGCTGTCGCGCAAAGCCCTGGCGCGTGCCCAGCAATATTTCGGTGTCGGCCCCATGGTCGACGCGACCCTCAAGATCTACGGTTTGACCGGCGATGCCAGCGGCAATCCGCTCGCTCATCCGGTGAAGGCCTGATTCTAGCCGCGCGCCGAGGCCAGCAGATCGCCTCGCCACGTCACCAGGACGACGGCAAGGCCGGCAAAGGCGACCTTGCCCGCGAGCCAGAGCAGGGAATCGGACGGAGCTGCCGCGAGCATGGCGATCGCGGCGGCCGCAACGGTTGCTTCCACGATGAGCGGTGCCCGCGGTGCGGCCCGGAATCGGATCAGCGGGCCGCTGGCGAAGAGAATGATGAGTGCGGTAGCCAATGCCGCGCTCGCGATCTGTCCGGCGACCGATATGTGCAGCAGCGCTCCGATCGAGGATGCCGCCGACACGAGCAGCAACTGGCATGCCGCGACGACCACCAGCCGCGCGGCCGATTTGGTCAGATGCGGGACCACCGCAAGCGTGGCCTGAAGGTGAGTGTGGAGGAAGTAGAAGATCGCGGCGACCGGCGCTGCGTTGAGGAAATCGACCAGTAGATCGGCCGGGACGAACAGATGCGCCGCATCGGGGAGAAGGCCGATCAGTCCGCCCAGCATCACGATCGTCGCACACAGGATGAACTCGAGCATGCGGGCGGTCGCCCGGCGCACTTCGCCGTCGACATTGCGCTCGAACTGGACGACCACATTGGGATAGCAGACGGTGTGAATGGCGGCCACCAGAACGGAGAACGGGCGCTGTAAGAGGTCGATGGCCATCGAGAAGCCGGCCGCTCCCGTCGACGTCCGTCCGAGCGTTGCGATCACGATCAGGCGCAGCGTGACAGGTACGGAGAGATGAATGACCGAAGCGGCCGCGGCCATGATGCCGTATCGGCAGAAATGCCCCCAATCGGTCAGCATGGCATGTCGCGACGCGCGCTGGAACGAGGTGCGGTGCACGACCAGGCTCATGAGAAGCACCGCGCCATAGCCCGCGGCGATGCCGCACAGGGCTGCTACCGCCGTGCCATGGAGCAGAGCAGCTGCGACGGCGGCGGCCAGAAGCACGCTGGCGCGCAGGATCAGGAGGGCGGATGCGGTCCCCAGCCGATTGGATACCCGGACGATCATGAAATACAGGTCGGTGGCGCCTTGCAACACGGCCATCGCCAGCGCGAGGGCGACGACGCTGGTCTCGAGCGTGCCCAGCAGTCCCGCCACGCCGCCGACGAGCAACAGAACCAGCGCGCTGAGCAGTCCCGCCGTGAACAGCGAGAAGCGCAGACGCGCGGCCTCCGCCCCGGAAGCAGCGGCGAGGAAGCGTACGCCGGCCAGTTGCAGCCATTCGAACACGAAGACGCAAAACAGCTGGCTGGTCGCCAGCGCCAGCGAAAACGAGGTGTATTGGGCCGGCGAGAGGATATGGCTGACGGCAAAGATCAGGATGATTGCGGACGCACTCTGGTAGATGTAGCTGCCGAATGCGAGCAGGCTGATCATGTCTGACGACGCGTGAGAGAGGGCATGGCGGGATGATTGAGGGGCGTCGGCGACATCTGCGTCGGCCTCCGCTATGTGCGAGGCATGCCGCGGCCGCGCGTCAGCTGCTCGAAGACGTTGCGATAGCCGGCGACGACGTCGTCAAAGGCCCATTTGTTGATGCCGGACTTCAATCGTCCGCTCATCTCCACGACCTGCTGGGGCGCATCCAGAATCGCCGAAATACTCTTGGCGATCGAGGCGGGATCGGGAGACGTCAACCAGCCGGTCACGCCGGGCTCGATCGACTCCTGGATGCCACCGAAGGGCGTGCCGAGCAGGGGCTTGCAGGCCGCCTGCGCGTCGGCGACGACGAGGGGGCTTGGATCTTCCCAGATCGAGGGTACAACCACGACGTTCACCTGTTCGTAAAACTGCTTCGGTTGCACGAAGCCAAGAAATTCGATCCGTGCATTCGGGGCGAGTTCCTTGATGTGCATGCGCTCGCTCTCGGACGCATGGCCCGCGATCACGAGCCGGATCCGGTCAGGCGGAATCGTCGCAATGGCGCGAACCAGATTGTAGATGCCTTTCTCTTCGGTCAGTCGCCCGATGAATCCGAACGTGACGGTGCCGTTGGTCATCGCCGTCGGTTCGCTGCCGACGTCGGCCGTCGAAGCGTTTCGAATGACGATCTTCAGCGGCGTCTGCGTGAAGAGGCCGAGCTGGGTGTGGATGTCGAGGATGCGCTGGCTGACGCCGACGACGGCGTCCAGGTGCCGCGTCGCCCCGCGACGGCGAAAGGTCAGGAGCTGGCAGCTCATGCAGCTCGCCTCGCAGGCATGTCCGTCCGAAAACCGCGAGCAGCGGGGGCAGGTGAGGTAATAGTCGTGAAGCGTGTGCAGGACGGGAATGCCCAGTTCTGCCGCGGTTCGCCACACGGCCGTCGTCAGTCCGGAGAGATTGTTCGAGTGCAGGATGTCCGGCTTGAAGGCCTTGATCCTGTTGGCAACGAGCTCCGACATCGTTTGCCAGTCCTCGATCGCGTGCCAGATGCCGCGCACGGGCGCGCTGTGCTGCTTGGCGAAAGGGAAGTAGATGTTGTGCACGGGGGCCGAATACACGTCGACGCCGTTGCAGGTCTCCATCTGCTGGTTCGATGCGGACGCAGCACGTATCACTTCCACGCTGTCGCTCTGCCCGACCAGGGTCTCGGCGAGGCGGCGGACGAACGTTTCCGCGCCCCCGACCACCTTCGGAGCCAGCGGTGTGGGATAGAGGGATGACGTGATAAGAATTTTCATCGAAAAGGTCTGTCCAGCTATCCTGCCAAATGGCTTTTGCTGATATCTCCGTTTCGGCCTATTGCCGGTTGGTTCTATTGTTATTCAAATAGACGTCCAAATATTGTCCTGTCACGGAATCCGCTGAAAACCTCTCGGCAAATCCCGGCTGCGGAGGCCGGGCGATTTTCCAGTGTGATCTCTCCTCTATCGCCTTCAGCATCAATTCTCCCAGTCGCTTGTGATCGTTGGGTTCGTAGGACCCAATCATGTTGGAAAACCCCGCGATCTCGGGAATCCCTCCCGCTGTCGAACAAATAGTCGCCCGGCCTGCGTTGATGCTTTCGATCAACGTTCGCGGCAGCGGCTCCGGCCAGACCGAACTCACCAGGCAGACGTCGATGCTGGCATAGAATTCGGCTGACTTGGCAAAGCCAAGCCATTCGACGTTCCCTCTGCTGCGGCTTTTTAGCCCCTGCACGTAGTCCTCGAGACCCTTTCCGGCAATTTTCAGTTGCCAGCCCTCGCCGGGAAGCTGTTCGGTGGCCTTTAGAACTACTTCTATACCTTTTTCGGCCTCGAGCCGGCCGATGAACCCGAATATCAGGTCATCCGAGCTCGAAGCTGGCGAGGGCGCCACCGAGCTTGGGTCCGCGATGTTGAAGATGACGCGGCTGTCGGTGCGGGGGAAATATTTCAGCTTGGTGTGCTGGTCGAGCACGAACTGGCTGTTCGACACCACGGCATCGACCATGCGTGAGGCCAGCAAATAGGGCGACGTCATGGCCACGCAGGCCGTGCAGCGCTGCGCGCACGTCGCATCCCCTCGGAATAGCGTCGAGCGTTTGCAGAGCAGGGAATAGTCGCGCAGCGTGTGCACGATCCTGATGTTGCGCCGCTTGGCCTCCGACCACAGCGAGACGGAAAATCCCGTGAGGTTGTTCGTGTGGACGACATCCGGCTTCTCGATGTCGAGAATTTCGGCGAAACGCGCCGCGGACTTGCGATTCCAGGTGTCCTTGAGATGCCATTTCAGGCGCTGGATCGAAGAGGGCTTCCTGTCGGTGCCGAACGGCCAGTAGTCGTTGTCCATCGGCACACGGTATACGCGCACGCCCTTGAGCTCGTCGATGGTGCGCTCCTGCTTGTTTTGAAGACATACCACCGACACCTGGTGGCCGCGCTGGGCGAGTGCCTGTGCGAGCAGCGACACAGACACCTCGGCGCCGCCAATGATTTCGGGCGGATAGAGCGAGTTAGCGATCAGTATCTTCAAGGATAGCCCCGGATTCAGCAGTGCGCCGCAGCGTCAGTTCGATGGCCGAATCTCGAAATCCGGCACGGCCGTGCCCTTGACGCTGACCAGCAGCGGCGTCGTCGATAGCGCCGTCCAGGCGCCAGCGGCAGGGCCTGACGCTTGCCGACATACATAGCTGATCTCGGCATTCGGTTCCGCATTTTTTAATCGCACCTCGAAGCGCTTCGAGGGAGTGTCCGACCAAAGCGCCAGTTTCGTTTCTGATCCGCTGTCGCTGCGGATCTGCACGACGCCAGGGGCTGGCGTGCTTCGCGTCGCCTTCAGGCTGGAGCGGATGAAGGCCCAGCTCTCGCGAATGGAACACACGGCGGGCTTCGGCGAATTGTCGAAATGATAAATGCCGAAATTGTCCTCGAGTTCGCCGGGCTTGGTTCCGCTGTCCTTCAGCTCGTAGAGCCATATCCCTTTGAGCCAGGGACCCGCGGTCGATGCCCAGAGGATGATCTGCGCCATGTTGTCGGCGGCGAGTTGCTCGCTGACGCCGCACTTCGCGCTCGGAGTCGGCCAGCCCGTTTCGGTCAGATAGATCGGATAGCCGGGATTGCCGGTCGCCTGCGCGACGCGCTGATGAAACGTCTCCAGCCGCTCGATCGCTTCCGTTGCGGTGCGTCCTGCGGGAGCAGAGCAATGGTTGTAGATGTGGATCGACATGCCGTCCGCGATGCCGAGAAGATCGGTCTTGAGCAGGGCGTCGGTAAACTTCCAGCCCGGATCGTCGCCGAGCGCACCAACCACGAAGGGCGCGGATGGTACCGCCTGCTTGACCGCGGGCTGCACCAGACGGGCGAGCGCAACGTAATTTTCGACGGTGAATTGTGGCTCCGCGCGTGCTCGGAGGTTGTACTCGTTCCACAATTCGAAGATGGGCTGGCGCAAGGCGACCGCCTGCGCGGCCGCCGCGGCATAGGTGACGAATCTCTGGCGCGCTTCGTCGGTCGTCGGTGGATCGGAGTTCGGAACGAGGTGATGGCCGGTCCCGAGAATGAGCAGCGGGATTCCGCCGCTTGTCCTGATCTGGGTCTCGAGGCGGCCGTTGAGGGCATTGAAGCCGAGCCGCTTGCCGGGCAGCTCGAAATCCGACCAGGGGAAGTCGTCGCGGAACGAGGTGACCCCGAGCTCCCTCATCTGCTTGATGGCCGTCGCAGGCACGTAGCCGCGGGCGCTGGTGATGCCGCCCAGGCCCTGATGAGTGCCGACGCCCAGCAGGAAGCGTTGATCGAGGGGCTTCGCATTCTGCGCGTTCGCAGGATACGAGAATGCGGCCGCGGCGCAGAGCCCGCAAATCAGCATCCGGAAACGACGCAGTGCGCGTTTCCTCTTTTGCTCAGTCACGCTCGTCTCAACTCCTGCTCGCGTCAAGCCGACGGGGCTACTCCTCTTCTGTGGCCCCAATGGGGTGACGCCGCCGCCTTGTTTGCGCGCTCGTCATTGAGCGCGCCGAGTTGGGCTATTTGGAGTTCACGATGATCGTGCTGATGTTGTCCGCATTGGTGGTTGCCGCATTCAGCGGGTTCATGAGCTTGATGAATTCGGTCGACGGCGATTCCGCCACCGAAATCACGTCGTGATCGCGCATCCTGAACGTATCCGCCTGGAACCAGCCATCGGGCTTGCTCATGTCGAACTTGTAGACGGCGGGGACCGTCTTCGTCGGGAACTGGGATACGGCGACTCCGATCTTCTCCAGCAGCGGCTTGGGCTCGAAACGGTAGACGTAGATCGACTTCGAGTCCGCGCGATTGCCGTCGAGCCCGCCTGCCTTCGCGATGGCTTCAGCCAGCGACATGTTGTCGTTCTCGAACGAGAACCGACGGTTGTTGGTGCCGCCGATCGATCCCGGCGACGGCGTCGAGCCGAACACCATGTAGACGCGCGGAATGCGGGTCAGGAAGACGACGTCACCCGGCGCGAGCAGCGCGTCCTCGTTGGGGTTGTGCACCACCGAGGACATCGTCTCGCTGTAGGTCCGGCCCTCGCGCTTGATCGTGATCGTGCTTTCGTAGGACGGGTATTTCGGTCCGCCGGCGCGCGCGATCGCGCCCATCAGACGAATTCCACCCGGGTCGACCGGGAAGCGGAGCGGCGAATTGACCTCGCCGAGCACGCTGATCTGGTTGCCGCGCTGTTCGGCCACGCTCACGACCGCCTGCGGGTCGATGGCGCGGTCCTTGAGGCGCTCGCGAATGATGTTCGACACGGCGCGCGGCGTCAGTCCCGCGACCTTGATTGATCCGGCGTACGGAATGTTGATGTTGCCGGACTGGTCGACCTGCTGCCGCGGAATGTCCACGAAGTTGCCGGGCCTGACGCCCGCTTCGCGTGGAATGAACAGGCCGCCTGCCTGCGCTTCGTACACGGTCACGGTGACGATGTCGCCGATGCCGATCGTGACGTCGCGGTAGTTGCCGCCCGGGAGGCGGGAGAACACCATTCCGGAGGAGTCCGTGAAAGCGTTGGTCGCCTGCAGGATCGCCGGATTGACCGGCATCAGGGCGTAGGCGAGCGGCGCGGTCGGCTCGGTGACGAGCGCAGCATTTGTTTGCGTGGAAACGGCATCCGGAGCGTCTAACGGAATGAAGCCTCCGCAACCCGCCAGGGAGATGCTGATCGCAGCCACCGCCAGGATTCGGCTAATCCCGAAATCAAAATTAAAACGTTCGGCGTTAGCCACCAGCATTCCCTCGTACTCATCTAAAATCTGAATCACCGTACCAATCATCGTGCTGCGGAGTCACTGCTACCTCTTCGACTTTATGGTAAAGCACTTATGGCTGTGACCTTATTGCAACTTGTGAACCGAGATACACGCGCAAATCGCTGTTTAATTCTTGTGCGGCACGTCCTCTTTAATAAGCAGTTCGCGAACTGGACATACACGTGTCAGATCGATGTCACGATTGGGGCCGCGTTTGAACTTGTGAGCGGTGTGCGGCGTTGAACCTGACATGCGACGGCATCGTCACGAGATGAGGTCGCCGTAAACTTCCAGTATCGGATTCGATTCCGGCCGACCCTGCGTTGTGTTTTCGTCATCCTGCGGCAGGCATGGCGCTCGAGCGGATGTTCTCGCCGGGGCATCGGACCAATTTTCTGCGACGGGATTTCGCCTCCATTAACGCTTAGATTTGGAAGCTGGCGTCGCGCTGGTGTCCGTAAGGTCTTCCTAATCCTGATCCGGCTAGTGGTCGGTCAAGCAAAAAGGGAAGGCCAAGACGATGTTGCACACCGGATCACTGCTGTTCGCGGCCGGTTTTCTCGTCTGCGCGATGGTCGTCATGTTCGCGATCGCGTGGTCGTTCTCGGACAAGCGCGTCATCGACGCCGAATTCGCGCCAGACGAGGCTCGCCGGCTGGCCTGATCGGCCGGCCGCTACGATCGCAGATTGTTCGGAAGGTCGGATTGCAGCTTCGTCCGCTGCCCGGATTCGCTGATCCGAACATGCAGCACGTCGGAATAGACCTGGCTCAGGGTGCGGTGGGTCTGCTCGATGTCGTAGAGGCGGGTAAAGCGCTCATATCCGGCCCGGCCGACCGCGGGCAGGTCAAGCCTGGTTGCGCGCTGAAAACCTTCAACCAGTTTTTCGGCTGAGACTTCGTCGCACAGCACGCCGGTCGCATTATCTTCGACGATTTCCGGCAGCGCGCCGATGCGGAAGGCGATGATCGGCTTGGCCGCGCGCATCGCCTCGATCGCGACGAGGCCGAATGCCTCCCAGCGCGAAGGAATGGCGACCATGTCGGCCTGTTCGAGCTCGGCCTCGATCTGGTTGCGGTTCATCCAGCCCAGAAACGTTATGTTGGCCGGCAGGTCGCTTCTGCGGAATTTGCTGACGACGGAGGCGCCGATCAGGCGCACGTCGAGCTTGTCGCCGAGCGCGCGCGCAGCCTCGATCAGCAGATCATAGCCCTTCTGGCGGTCGAGCCGGCCGATGAAGAGGACCTTGATCTTGTCAGACCGCCACGGCGCCGCGCCCTTGTCGTCGAGCGCCGGGCGCTGCTTGGAAATGCCATTGTGCACAAGAACCAGGCGATTGTCCGCGATTCCGACCTGTTTTGCATCGGTCAGCTCGCTTTCGGAGATGCAGACGATGCGATGCGTGAGTTTCGACAGCACGAGCTCGGTGAACTTGGTGACTTCGCGGCTGAGGCGGCCGGTCTCGCGGCCGAACGCCCATCCGTGCGGGCAATAGACGATGCGAGAACGCCGATAGGTGAGCCAGAGCACCGGGCGCACCACGAGCCCGGCGAACGACGAGTGAAGGTGGATGATGTCAGGCCGCAACTGCCGGACCGCGCGCATGGTCGCAAACAGCATGCGAAACAGGCCGATCGCGTTGCGGCCGTCGCGCGGAAACGTGGTGACGGCATCATCCTCGATGTTCACCAGATCGTCGCGATGGTCGGACGGAACGACATAATTGACGTTTCCACGCCCGAAGCTCGCGCTCTGATGCGGATGCAGCTCGTTGAGGTAGGTGGCGATGCCGCCCCTGACCGTTTCGGCGACATGCAGAACTTTCAGGCCGCTGGACAACGGTTAGTCCTTCCTTCTCTTGCAGACAGCGCGTGTAACGCCTCTAAGCAGCAATATTTGGGCCGCGTCATCGTGCCGCGCGGCCGGATGCGGTGTGGGAAGCGGGGCTGGCGAGGAATTCGAGCATCGCTGCGGCGGACTTGGCCCAGGAATACGTCGACAGTCGTTGTCGCTGCTTCTCCTGTTCCGCCGGCGAAATCCTGCCGAGTTCAATTCTTTCGCGCATCCGGGCCGATAGCTGCTCCGCGTTGAGCGGATCGAAATAGACGGCGGCATCGTCGCAGGTCTCGCGCACGGCATCGGCGGAACTCGCAATGACCGGACAGGCGAAGAACATCGCTTCCAGAGGAGGCACCCCGAAGCCCTCATAGAGGCTCGGAAACACGAACGCAGTTGCCCGGGAGAACAGCGCCGCGATCTCCTCGTCCTTCAGGCGGCCAGCAATGACGATTCCGGCCTTCTGCGCGGCGGCGGCGCCTCCAAATACCTTGCTGTTGTCGCCGCCGACGACGACCAGCGGAAAATCAGTCCGGCCGAGCCGCTCGGCCGCTCGAATGGCAGTGTCGACATTCTTGTTCTTCGTCATCGAGCCGACGAAGAGGAAGAACTGATGGGGTACAAGATGCAGTCGATCGATGATCGAGGTATCAGGCTCGACGGAAGCGAAATGTTCCGCGCTGTTCGCAATGACGGGAATCGAAGCGGGATCGAGCGACAGCACCTCGGCAAGTTCGTTGCGTGAAAACGCCGAAACT
The DNA here is from genome assembly GCF_008932115.1 of Bradyrhizobium betae. NCBI lineage: Bacteria > Pseudomonadati > Pseudomonadota > Alphaproteobacteria > Hyphomicrobiales > Nitrobacteraceae > Bradyrhizobium > Bradyrhizobium betae. The sequence continues at coordinate 1,660,831 of NZ_CP044543.1, read as the reverse complement.
GTTGCGATCGTTGCCGTGCGCGCCAGTAAATGGCCGAGCGTGCGATGCAAAGCGAGGTAGCGCCAGCTGAAGAAGTCCGGCCGCCTGAAAACCTGCGCATCGTGGATCACGACGAGATGGTCGCGGTGGAGAACCGGCCCGGAGTTGGCGAGGCTGACGAGGCGCGTCCCGGCGGCCGCACGCGCCAGATCGACCTGGTCCCACGCGTGCCCCTGCAGCGATCCGACCTGCTTGATTTGAATGCGGCGAAGACCGGCGAGCGTCTGCGCATTCGGGGGCGCAAGGATCTGCCATTCTGCATCCAGCAGTTGCTGCGGAGCCTCTCCGCTCGCGAGCAGGCGGTCCATCGCTTTGACGATTTCGGCAGCGTAGCGTTGCACGCCCGTGAGCGATTGTGACAGGAACCTGCCGTTGATGGAGAGTTTCAAAGCCGATCTTTTTCTTCGTGGGTGTCTTGTTCTTCGCAGGTGTCCTACGCGAGCAGTGCCTCGAGACTAAGCATTCGCGCCGAATATACGATCTATGACGTGTAGCACATGTGGCGCTATCGTCAGAGCATCCTCGCAGGCGGATAGCATGCGAGTATGCATGACGCCATCATGTTTCCTACACATTTCGATGCGCTTACATGGGCCGCCTGATTTGATGATTGTCGCAATCGTCAAAACCTTGCCTCTCATGTCCTGGTCTGGCATTGCTTCGCGGAATGAACGAGATGACAACTTTGCGGCCAGTGATCGTTACCGGTGCTGCCGGCTTTATCGGAATGCACGTTTGTGAACGGCTGTTGGCGCGTGGAGAGCAGGTCGTCGGCATCGATGCGATCACGCCGTATTACGATCCTGCGCTGAAGCGTGCGCGCCTCGCAACGCTCGAGCGCCGTCCTGGGTTCAGATTCTACGAGATCGATCTCGCAGACTTTGCCGCGGTGACGCGCGTTTTCGACGAGGTTGCGCCCGACCGGGTCGTGCACCTGGCGGCGCAGCCTGGCGTGCGCGCGTCGATCGACGATCCCATTACCAGCATCCGCGCCAATTGTGACGGCTTCGTCACCGTGCTTGAGGCCGGCAGGCGTCATGGTCTGGCGCATCTCGTCTACGCCTCGTCGAGTTCCGTATATGGCGCCAACCGCACCTTGCCATATTCGACCGAGCATTCGGTGAACCATCCCGTCAGCCTTTATGCGGCAAGCAAGAAGGCCAACGAACTGATGGCGCACACGTTCGCGCATGTTCACAAGCTGCCAGTGACTGGCCTTCGCTTCTTCACCGTCTACGGACCGTGGGGCCGGCCCGATATGGCCGCCTGGCTGTTCACGCGCGCGATCTTCGCCAATGAGCCGATCAAGATCTTCAATAATGGCGACATGTGGCGCGACTTCACCTATGTCGATGACATCGTCGAAGGCGTGATCCGCACGCTCGATCGTCCCGCGACGCCGAATCCCGCGTGGAACGCGGAAGCGCCGGAAAATTCGTCGAGCTACGCGCCGTATCGCGTCTACAACATCGGCAACAACCGCTCGGTCAATCTGATCGAGTTCGTCGAAACGCTGGAGAAGCTCATCGGCAAGCCCGCGATCCGCGAGCTGCTGCCAATGCAGGCAGGCGACGTCCTGGAGACGCGCGCCGACATTTCCGCGCTCCAGCGCGACGTTGGTTTCGCGCCTTCGACATCACTTGCAGATGGCCTCGGCCGCTTCGTCGAATGGTATCGAAAGTACCACGGCGTCTGATCGCGTGATCGGCGGCACCTGCGTGCCGCGTGGCTGGTGTGCCTTTGGTCGCGCGGCAATCTGCCCGAATGTTGGGCGCGCGGTCGGATAGAGAAATCGTCTAGGGTGTTCAGTGGAACATCCGTCTTCAACGGAAAGAGTTTTTCATGCGCATCGCGATGATCGGAACGGGCTATGTGGGACTGGTGTCCGGAGCCTGCTTTGCGGATTTCGGTCACGACGTCACCTGCGTCGACAAGGACGAGAAGAAGATCGCGGCGCTTCATCGCGGCGAGATTCCGATCTACGAGCCCGGCCTCGATGAACTGGTCGCGACCAACGTCAAGGCCAAGCGTCTGGACTTCACCACCGACCTGTCGAAGCCGGTGGCGGATGCCGACGCCGTGTTCATCGCGGTCGGTACGCCCTCCCGCCGCGGCGATGGTCACGCCGATCTGTCCTATGTCTACGCCGCCGCGAAAGAGATCGCGCAGTCGCTGTCCGGATTCACCGTGGTGGTGACGAAGTCGACCGTGCCGGTCGGCACCGGCGACGAGGTCGAGCGCATCATCCGCGAGACCAATCCCAAGGCCGACGTCGTCGTCGCCTCCAATCCCGAATTCCTGCGCGAGGGCGCGGCGATCCGCGACTTCAAGTTTCCCGATCGCGTCGTGGTCGGCACCTCCGACGAGCGCGGCCGCAAGGTGATGGGCGACATCTATCGCCCGCTGTCACTGAACCAGGCGCCGCTGATGTTCACGGAACGGCGCACCGCCGAGATGATCAAATACGCCGCGAACGCGTTCCTCGCGACCAAGATCACCTTCATCAACGAGATCGCGGACCTCTCCGAGAAAGTCGGCGCCAACGTGCAGGAGGTCGCGCGCGGCATTGGCCTGGACAACCGCATCGGCACCAAGTTCCTGCATGCCGGTCCCGGCTTCGGCGGCTCGTGCTTCCCGAAGGACACCAAGGCGCTGATCAAGATCGCGCAGGACTACGACGTCTCCTTGCGCATCGTCGAATCCGTGCTGGCGGTCAACGAGAACCGCAAGCGCGCGATGGCGCGAAAAGTGAGCCAGGCGCTCGGCGGTAGCTTGCGCGGCAAGACCGTCGCGGTGCTCGGCCTCACCTTCAAGCCCGACACCGACGACATGCGCGACGCCCCGTCGATCCCGCTGGTCACCGGCCTGATTGACATGGGCGCGAAGGTGCGGGCGTTCGACCCGGTCGGCATGGAGCAGGCCAAGGGTGAACTCCCCAGCATCACCTATTGCGAGGATGCCTATTCCTGCGCGCAAGGCGCCGACGCGCTCGTCATCGTCACCGAATGGGTGCAGTTCCGCGCGCTCGATCTCGACCGGTTGAAGGCGACCATGGCCCAGCCCATCGTCGTCGATCTCCGCAACATCTACCGTCCCGAAGAGATGGCTGCGGCCGGCTTCGTCTACGAGAGCGTCGGGCGGTCGTCGTCCCGGGCCTAGCAGACCTCCAGCGGAGCGACGGGCTTTCGCGACTTTTCGTCGCTCCGTCGCGAGGCGGGCGGAGTGGCCTCCGTTGCGATATGATCCGATCGCACGCCTCGTCGCCGCCATGGAGACCGTCATGACTGACGACACGCATACGATCCGCAGCGGCTCACTCACCGCGACCATCAAGGCGCACGGCGCCGAGCTGTGCTCGTTGAAGGATGGCAGCGGCACCGAATTCGTCTGGCAGGCAGGTCCCGCCTGGGCACTCCACGCGCCGCTGCTGTTTCCGATCGTCGGGCGTCTCGCCAATGACGAGATGCGGCACCTCGGCAAGACCTACCGGATGACCCAGCACGGCTTTGCGCGTGACAGCCGCTTTGCGTGGGTGGAGCGCGGCGAGAACCGTTGCACGCTGGCGCTCGAAGACAGCGAGACGACGCGCGCAGTCTATCCGTTCGCGTTCCGCCTGACGGCCAGCTATGCGATCGACGATCAAGGTCTCGATCTCTCCCTCACGGTCATCAATACTGGCGGCGAGACATTGCCGGTGTCACTCGGTGGTCATCCCGCCTTCAATTGGCCACTTCAGGCTGGCGTGCCGAAGGAGAGCTACGCGCTGACGTTCACGACCGAGGAACCGTCTCCGATTCGCCGGGTCGAGGGCGGCCTCCTGCTCGCGGCAACGGATCCGAGCCCGGTCCGAGGCACAGTGCTTTCCCTATCGGAATCCCTGTTCGCTAATGACGCGGTGATCCTCGATCCCGTCAACAGCCATGCGGTCCGCTATGCGGCCGGGGAGGGCGCCGGGCCCTGGCTCAAAATGTCATGGCGCGGCTTTCGCGAGCTCGGCGTCTGGTCGAAACCCTCCGGCGCGCCGTTCCTCTGCATCGAGCCCTGGCGCGGCTATGCCAGTCCGAGGGACTTCGACGGCGAGTTCAGGGACAAGCCGGGCCTGATGCATATCGCGGCCGGCGCCAAGGAAGAGCTGTCGTACCGGATCGAGGTGGGATCGTCCTGAGACGGCTCACGCGCCGGCGCTGCGGCCGTTCAGGGCGACGCCTGGTACAGTGACCGGCTCCGCGCGTGTGGTCTTGGCCGTCGAAGCCGTCAGGCGATGCGCGAGATCCTGCGCGTGCCGCTCGACCAGATGCCACGTCGCGCGCGCGACGAGATAGCTGAGCGCCGTCGTGACGGCATAGACGATCAGCAGCGAGACCAGCCCGTCGGCGAACGGCCAGATCTGGCGCAGGCCAAAGATCACCGCGAAGTGCGACAGATACATCGAATAGGAATTGCGGCCGAGCGCCTCGATCGGCTGCCAGCGGATCGCGAAGCGGATGCAGCCGACCACACCCGCGCCAAGCGCGAGGTTGATCATCAGATAGTTGAATTCGTGCGCGCCGGACGCGCGATTGGCCATGAAGGACAGCGCGATGAAGGCGGCGTAGATCGCGGCGTCCGATTTTGCAAAGCCGTCGCGCAGCGAGAAGAACAGCGCGCAGCCGACCAGGAAGACCGGCAACTGGTTCAGAAAGCTGATGTGCAGCGTGCTCCAGACGAAGGAATCGTTGCCCGGTCCGTAATAGGCCGAGAACAGCTCGAAAGCCCACGGCTTGAACAGGTCGACATTGATGAGGTGCAGCACGATCGCCAGCGCAAGATAGAGATGGCGGCGCGATCCGAATGCTGTGATCAGGAAGGGGAAGATGAGATAGAAAGTCATCTCCGCGGCGATCGACCAGTCACCCGGCACGACGCTATTGACGCTGTCAGGCCAGAAGCCGTGCAGGAAAGTCGCGGTCAGGATCACCTGCAGCGGTCCGATACCATTGGGGGCGTTGGCGCTGGGACCCGTGCCGTTGACGACGAGGTAGAACGGGATCGCGAGCCAGAACAGCGGCGCGATCCGCAAGGTACGGCGGATGTAGAATTTGCGCGTGGGGTTCGCCTCGAGGCGCCGCGTCCACATCAGGCACATCGTGATGGCGCTGACGAAGTAGAACACGTTGACGCCGGTCCAGCCGCACATGAAGGCGTAGTCGACGGCGTGGATGTTCGAAGGAAAAGATTGCGAAACGTGGATCGCCACCACGCCGAGGATGGCCAGACCGCGCAGGAAGTCGAGGCTGTGCGAACGACTGAGGCGCGTTGCACCGTCCTCGATTTGACCGGCAGCCAACCGGGCCTGCCCCTGCATCACGCCTGCTCCCGATTTCGGACCTGCGGGGACAATAGAGGTGCGGCCGGCTTTTCCGAAGCCAAACGCGTTCTTTACGTTAACCGGCGGTTGCGTTCGGGGTCGAATGTGCGGGATCGGCGGTGTCGAGGCGGCTTGTCGAGGCTCGCGCGGGCCAAGCCTGCGTGATGATGCGCGGGATGAGAATTGTGGGGCAATTCATACTTAATGTTCCAAAGCCATGACCAATATTGTTTGGCCGGCACAACACGCCTAGTATTCTGGCAGGCAATTTCGGGGGCTCGAATAAGTCGTGAATGTTCGTTCACAGGACAGCGCGCTGCGCGGCGACTTGAATTTTCAGGCCGGGTCGCAAGCACACAGGACATCCAACAATTTGACTGATTCCGCGCTTCAGGAATTGCGTCCGGCTGGCCGCGAGCGGCTGATCGTCGTTGAAGACGATCCGGTGACGCGCACGATGCTGGTTGGTTATTTCAGCGAGAACAATTTCGACGTGGTCGCCGCCGGCTCCTGCGCGGAGTGCCGCCAGGCGCTGCGCGCGCGCACCGATCTAGTCTTCCTCGACGTGCAATTGCCCGACGGCGACGGCTTCGAACTCGCCAAGGAGATCCAGGCGACCAGCAATGCGGGCATTATCTTCGTGACCCGCCGCGACACGGACGTCGATCGCATCCTCGGCCTCGAGATCGCCGGCGACCACTACGTCACCAAGCCGATCAATCTGCGCGACCTGCTCGCGCGCGCACGCAGCGTGCTGCGGCGCCGCTCGATCGACCGCAAGGCTGCGCGCAATCACAATTCGATCGCCTTCGGCGACTGGATCATCGACCTGACGCGGCGCGAGCTGCTCGGCAGCGATGGCAAGCCGGTGGCGCTGACGCGCGCCGAGTTCGACCTGCTGGCGGCACTGGTCGGTGCCGACGGCAGGCCGCTAAGCCGTGACTATCTGATCGAGGTCGTCAGCAACCGCCAGGCCGAGGTCGACATCCGCACCGTGGATGCGCTGGTGGCGCGGCTGCGCCGCAAGCTCGTCGGCAGCGGCACGCCCGTGATCGCGACCGTCACCGGCGTCGGCTACAAGCTCGCGCTCAGCGAACGGCTCTAGCTTCACCCATTGCAAGACCGGATCGCTCTCGCGCCTATCGCGCGCGGGCGCTCTGGTCCGTCGAGGTCCTCTGCGCAGCCCCCGCGAGACGGTCATCGACCGCATAGAGCGTGCAGCTTGGCGACCATTTCATGCAGGCGTTCAGCGAATCACGTTGCGCGTCCTCGGCCGTGGTGCGCCCCGAACGCCAGCCGTAGCCGCCATTGGGCGACACCGCGAAAGCCTTGTGCGGCGTCGTGCTGGCGAGATAGCGCGAGAATTCGGCGCGCGCCGCCGCATTGAGCTGGCCCGGCGGCGGCAGCGGATCGGGCAGACCGAGGATGTCGTGGCTGAGTTCGCGCTCGCGCAGGAAGGCGTCGAGATAAGGTGTCCATTGCGGCCGCCCCATCACCGAATAGAGATAATGGCCGTCGTCGCCGTAAGGCGCGGCCGCAATGAACTTTGCGTGACCGCCGCTGCCGCGAAACCCGTCATAGAGACGGCGCGCGAGATCGGGGCCAAAAAACAGATCGTTGCTCGCATAGACCCACAACGTCGGCACGCGCGATGTTTTTCCGAACGTGGCGAAGGCTTGCACCAGTCCATCCGGATTGCAGACATCGTCGTCGTCCCGCGAGCCGCGGCCGCCGGCAAAGTTGATCGCTGCGACGAGGCCGGGCGGCGCCTGCGCCGTCAGCGCGACGGTGGCGAGTCCGCCGGCGGAATGGCCGGCCGCGATCATGCCTGTCGTCGTCACGTCGGCCCTGCGCCCCATCGCATCGATCGCGGCGCGCAAATCCGCGACCGCAACAGCGGCTGCCGGCAAATAAGCGGCATTGGCGCAGCCGCCGATGCTGTCGATGCGCCCGCCCGGCGAGGTGCCGTAGCCGCGCCGCATCACGATCAGCGCGGCAAAGCCGCGCCGGGCATATTCGAGCGCGATGCCGTAATATTTGTGCGCCGTCATGGTCGCGCGGTCGTCGAAGCTGCGCGGCGAGCCGTGGCTGAGCAGCGCCAGCGGATAGCGCTTCGCGCCTGCGGGGCGGACCAGGAACGCCTCCAGCCCCTGCGGCCCGGCCTCCGCCATCGGAATGCGGAGGTCCTCGGTGTAGAACTCCGCGGCGCGCGCCGGCGCGCCGGCCAGAACGAGGCCGGCGATCAGCAGAAGCAGTTTTCGCAGGAGCATCATGGGGCGATTCGAAAGGCCTCGATGGTTGCGGAGCGTAGCATGTCTTCGCGCCTGATGCCCCGAATCCATCACCGTCACCCTGAGGTGGCCGCTCCTTCAGCGGCCCTCGAAGGGCGACGGCCCGGCTGCATCCAGGCCGTACATCCTTCGAGGCTCCGCACGCCGCGCGTTGCGCGGTGTGCCTCGCGCCTCAGGATGACGGGATTGGCACTTTGCCCTCGGAAGGAACGCCGTTCCCATCACCGATGTTGTGCCCTTGGCGGTGGCCCGGCCGATGCTATGCTGCTCCGCAATCTCTGTAGGCAGAACGAGGATATTTCAGTGGCTGATGTTCATCCCGCGGCGGGCAAGCTGGTCTCGCCGGACGCGCTCACCAACGTTCCGCGGCTGGTGACGGCCTATTTCGCCGGCAAGCCTGATGTGGCGGATCCGGCGAAGCGGGTGGCGTTCGGCACCTCCGGCCATCGCGGCACCTCGTTCAAGAATACGTTCAACGAAGGGCACATCCTCGCCACCACGCAGGCGATTTGCGACTACCGCAAGGAGAAGGGGCTGACCGGTCCGTTGTTCATCGGCATCGACACCCATGCGCTGGCCGAGCCGGCGCTGGTCAGCGCCGTCGAGGTGTTCGCGGCCAACGGTGTCGACGTCATGATCGACAAGGACGGCGGCTACACGCCGACGCCTGTCATATCGCACGCGATCCTGACCTACAACAAGGGTCGCACGTCCGGTCTGGCTGATGGCGTCGTCGTCACGCCCTCGCACAATCCGCCGGAGGACGGCGGCTACAAATACAATCCGCCGCATGGCGGCCCGGCCGACACCGACGTCACCGGCGTGGTCGAGAAGCGCGCCAACGCCTATCTTGCCGACGGCCTCAAGGGCGTCGCACGGATGGACTATGCCAAGGCGAAAAAGTCGGCGAACGTGCACGCCTACGACTTCGTCACGCCCTACGTCGCCGATCTCGGCAACGTCGTCGATCTCGACCTGGTCAAATCCGCCGGCATCAATATCGGCATCGATCCGCTCGGCGGCGCCGCCGTGCATTACTGGCACCCGATCATCGAGCGCTACGGCCTGAAGGCCAGCGTCGTGAACGAGGCGATCGATCCGACCTTTCGCTTCATGACGGTGGACTGGGACGGCAAGATTCGGATGGACTGCTCCTCGCCTTACGCGATGGCGAGCCTGATCGCGATGCGCGACCGCTTCGACGTCGCCTTCGCCAACGATACCGACGCCGACCGCCACGGCATCGTGACGCGTACCGGCGGCCTGATGAACCCCAACCATTATCTGGCGACCGCGATCTCCTATCTGTTCGCGCACCGCCCGAACTGGGGCAAGGATGCCGCGATCGGCAAGACGGTGGTGTCGAGCTCGATCATCGACCGCGTCGCCAAAAAACTCGGCCGCAAGCTGGTCGAGACGCCGGTCGGCTTCAAATGGTTCGTCGACGGCCTCGTCAGCGGCGGCTTCGGCTTCGGCGGCGAGGAGAGTGCAGGGGCCTCGTTCCTGCGCCGCGACGGCACGGTGTGGACCACCGACAAGGACGGCATCATCCTCGGCCTGCTCGCCGCCGAGATCATGGCGAAGACCGGCCGCGATCCGAGCCAGCTGTTTGGCGATCTCACCGCCGAGTTGGGGGTGCCCCATTACGCGCGCATCGACGTCGCCGCCACCACGCCGCAAAAGAACATTTTGAAGTCCGTCACGCCCGAGCAGCTCGGTCTGAAGGATCTCGCCGGCGATCCCGTCCGTGCCACGCTGAGCAAGGCGCCCGGCAACGGCCAACCCTTCGGCGGCATCAAGGTCGAAACCGATTTCGGCTGGTTCGCCGCGCGGCCGTCGGGGACGGAGGACGTCTACAAGATCTACGCCGAAAGCTTCCGCAGCACCGAGCACCTGAAGCGGATTCAGGATGAGGCGCAGGCGGGGTTGAAGAAGGTGTTTGGGGGGTAAGTCCAAACCAAGCGCGCTTTCGCTGGCCCCTCCAAGGGAGGGCCTGCCGCATCAACAGCCGTCATCACCCGCGCAAGCGGGTGATCCAGTACGCCGCGGCGGCAGTTGTGTGAACCGATGACAGCCGCGGCGTACTGGATTCCCCGCTTTCGCGGGGAATGACTCGCGGTTGGGAGTGTATACATCAATTGGCATAAAGGTAATTAGATAAGCCATTTATGGCCTTGAACGATTCCCCCCCCCGTTATTGTATACATAACGCATACATAAGCCTTGGGAGATCGCCGGTGACAAAACCCTTCCCCATGAACGCCTGGTACGCCGCGGCCTGGGACGCGGAGGTCAAGCCGGCGCTGTTGCCGCGGACGATCTGCGGCAAGCACATCGTGATGTACCGCAAGGCCGACGGCGCGGTGGCCGCGCTGGAGGATGCCTGCTGGCACCGGCTGGTGCCGCTGTCGAAGGGCCGGCTTGAGGGCGACACCGTCGTCTGCGGCTATCACGGCCTCAAATACAACGCGCAGGGCCGCTGCACCTTCATGCCCTCGCAGGAGACCATCAACCCGTCGGCCTGCGTCCGCGCCTATCCCGTGGTCGAGCGCCACCGCTACGTCTGGCTCTGGATGGGCGATCCCGCGCTGGCCGATCCCGCGCTCGTTCCCGACATGCACTGGAACCATGATCCGGCCTGGGCCGGCGACGGCAAGACCATCCACGTCAATTGCGACTACCGCCTCGTGCTCGACAATCTCATGGACCTCACCCACGAGACCTTCGTGCACGGCTCCTCGATCGGCAACGACGCGGTCGCCGAAGCGCCGTTCGACGTCACCCACGGCGAGAAGACGGTCACGGTGACGCGCTGGATGCGCGGCATCGAGCCGCCGCCGTTCTGGGCCAAGCAGCTCGGCAAGTCCGGTCTCGTCGACCGCTGGCAGATCATCCGTTTCGAGGCGCCGTGCACCATCGCGATCGATGTCGGCGTGGCGCCGACAGGCACCGGCGCGCCGGAAGGCGATCGCTCGCAGGGCGTCAACGGCTTCGTGCTCAACACCATCACGCCCGAGACCGAGAAGACTTGTCACTATTTCTGGGCCTTCGTCCGCAACTACCAGCTTGGCGAGCAGCGCATCACCACCGAGATCCGCGAGGGTGTCTCCGGCATCTTCCGCGAGGACGAGCTGATCCTCGAGGCGCAGCAGCGCGCGATGGACGAGAATCCCGATCGCATCTTCTACAACCTCAACATCGACGCCGGCGCGATGTGGTCGCGCAAGCTGATTGACAAGATGGTGGCGAAGGAAAGCGCGCCGCAACGCCTCCAGGCCGCGGAGTAAATCATGGCCGAGGTCGACCGCTCCGTCTCGCAAACCGTGAAGGCACAGCTGGCGCTGCGCGACCAGATCCTGTCGGGCGCGTTGCGGCCCGGCGAGCGCATCTCTGAGCTGCAGGCGGTGGAGACCACCGGCGCCTCGCGCACCCCGGTGCGCATGGCACTGGTGCGGCTGGAGGAGGAAGGGCTGCTGGAGGCGATCCCCTCCGGCGGCTTCATGGTGAAGGCGTTTTCGGAGCGCGACATCTCCGATTCCATCGAGCTGCGCGGCACGCTGGAAGGCCTCGCCGCGCGCTTCGCCGCCGAGCGCGGCGTCTCCGCGCGGGAGCTCGAGCCGTTGAAAGAATGTCTCGCGGCGATCGACGAGCTGCTGCGGCAGGTGCCTATCTCGGTCGATGCCTTCTCGTCCTATGTCACGCTGAATGCGCGCTTCCACGCGCTGCTGACCGAATTGTCGCGCAGCCCGCCCTTGATCCGCCAGATCGACCGCGCCTCGGCGCTGCCGTTTGCATCCCCAAGCGGCTTCGTGATGGCGCAGTCGGCGCTGCCCGAGGCGCAGCAGATATTGATCATCGGGCAGGAGCACCACCGCGTCGTGATCGACGCCATCGAGAACCGCGAAGGCGCGCGCGCCGAGGCCGTGATGCGCGAGCATGCTCGGCTCGCCGTGCGCAATTTACGGCTGGCCTTGCGCAACCGGACCCATCTCGACCTCCTGCCGGCGCTCGCGCTGATCAGGGCCGCAACCGACTAGGGCAGTCACCATGCGCTTCATTGAAACCTGGATTCCGGCGACGCTCGTCTCGACGCGCGACCTCGCGCCCGGCATCCGCGAATTCCTGATCCTGCCGGATCGGTTCGACGGCACGGCCTATCCGGTCGGCAGTCACATCAATGTCAGCGTTACCATCGACGGCCTGCCGGAGACGCGATCCTATTCGCTGGTCGGCGAAGCCACGCCGCGCGGCCTCAAGATCGCGGTGCGCCGCGCGGAGGATTCCCGCGGCGGTTCGCGCTACATGTGGCAGCTCGCACCGGGCGCGCGGCTCGACATCACGCAGCCGGCCTCGCTGCTCGCGGTCGACTGGACGCGCCAACACTATTGCCTGATCGCAGGCGGCATCGGCATCACCCCGATCCTCGGCGCCGCGCAGGCGCTGGCGCGGCGTGGCGCCGACGTCACGCTGCACTATGCTGTGCGCTCGCGTAGCGAGGCTGCCTATCTCGACGATCTTGCGGCCATGCTCGGCGACCGCCTGATCGTCCATGCCAGCGACGAGGGCAGGCGGCTCGACCTCGACGCACTGTTCGCGTCACTGCCGCAAAATGCACTGGCGCTGTTCTGTGGCCCGATGCGGATGCTGGATGCCGCACGCCACGCCTGGATCGGCGCCGGTCATCCACTTCCCGACCTTCGCTACGAGACCTTCGGCTCCAGCGGCACGCTGCCGACCGAGACGTTTCGCGTGCGATTGAAGGGCTCGGACGTCGAGCTCGAAATCCCGCGCGAGCGCTCGATGCTCGACGTGCTCAATGCCAGCGGCCACGACGTGATGTACGATTGCAAGCGCGGCGAATGCGGCCTCTGCGCCATCGACGTGGTCGATGTCCAGGGTGAGATCGACCACCGCGATGTCTTCTTCAGCGACCACCAGAAGGAGAGCAACGAGAAGATCTGCGCTTGCGTCTCCCGCGCCCGCGGCACCATCACCGTGGACACGCTGCTGCGGGCGGACGCGATCTGAAGGTTGCGGAGCGTGTATTTCCGCGTTCTGCTCGCGGAGGCGTGCTCTGTCAGCTCCGCCCTCGGGGCGGACGGGAGCTATGCCGACGCTTCGTCGCCCCACGTTTGTGGATTTGCTGGATCGTTCGCCAATTTCGGCGAACGACGACGCAGGAGGAAGCACACGCCGCACAGCGTCGCCTTCCTCCACACGGCGCGGCAGATGAAGATTCCGGAATGGCCGTCGAACGACAACGCGAATTCGTCGGCAAATATGTAGTACGGCGTGGAGATGCATGCCCCCAAGGCGCTGATATCGCGCACCAAGCATGGATGAGTTCCAGGAATTTCACCGAATGACAGCCGCGCCGCCCGGTTGATCTGTATGCGCTTCATCGCACGACGTTCGATCATGGCGAGATGCTCCGAATGAAACGGTAACTTCCAATCGAACGATCGCAGCGATTGCGATCGCGCTTTACGAAGTCAGTTTCCCGGTCCGCCGAAGCCCGGAAAACGGCAATACCAGCACGTTGATCTGCTCGGCTCACGCTTACAAGCAGTGTTGCTGTCTTGTTAAAATTGGATCGAGTTGGTGGTTAATTCGGGCGCTTGATGCCGAGCTTACGCAGCGTAGTTCGCGCGAATCGTCTTCGCATCGAGCAGCGCCAGGACGCCATCTGCCGACACCGGCCGGCCGATCAGATAGCCCTGGACCTCGTCGCACTGGATCTGGCGCAGATATTCGAGCTGGTCCGCGGTCTCGACGCCTTCGGCGACCACGCCGATGCGCAGGTCGCGCGCGAGCCCGATCACCGATTTCACGATCGCCGCGCAGTCCGGCTGCACCAGCATGTCGCGGATGAAGGACTGGTCGATCTTGATGCGGCTGAACGGCAGCTTGCGCAAATAAGTCAGCGACGAGAATCCGGTGCCGAAATCGTCGAGCGCGACCGTGGCACCCAGCTCCAGCAGTGCGTTGAGAATCGACGCCGCCGAGCCGTATTTCGACAGCAGCATCGATTCCGTGATCTCGATCTCGAGCCGCTGCGGGGCGATCTGCGCATCCGCAAGCGCCTGCACGATGGTCTGGAGGATACCGGAGTTGTGAAACTGCGCCGCGGAAAAGTTCACTGCGATCCTGATCTCCTCCGGCCAGTCGGCCAGCGTCATACAGGCGCGCCGGATCACCCATTCGCCGATCTCGTGGATCAGCCCGGTCTCCTCGGCGATCCCGATGAATTCGTTCGGCGGAATCAATCCGCGCTGCGGATGCTGCCAGCGCAGCAGCGCCTCGAAGCCGGTGATGCGATTTTCGCCCAGATCCAGGAATGGCTGGAAGACGAGGAACAGCTCGTCGCGCGCAACCGCGCCTTCGAGATCCGCTTGCAGCGCCTTGCGGTCGCGCGAGGCCTTGTCGTCGGCTTGCTCGAAGAAGCACACCGTCCCCGGTCCGGCCTTCTTGGCGCGATAGAGCGCGGTGTCGGCGTTCTTCATGATGTCGAGCTGGGTGTCGCCGTCGCGCGGCGCCAGCACGATGCCGACGCTGGTCGCCCCCGGGATCTCGCAGCCCTCGATCATGAACGGTTCGGTGAAGGCGCTGACGAAGCGCTCGGCGATATCGAGGGCGTCTTCGGGCCGCGCCAGATTGGCCATCACCAGCGCGAACTCGTCGCCGCCGATGCGCGCGACGTGTTCGGCTGCGCGCGTGCAGCGCTGCAGGCGGCTTGCGACCTGGACCAGGAATTCGTCGCCGGCGGGATGGCCGAACCTGTCGTTGACCTCCTTGAAGCGATCGAGGTCGAGCAGCAGCACCGCGAATTCCTCGCCGGACAGGCTGAGGCGCTTCAGCGCGGCATCCAGCGTCTCGTTGAAGGCGAAGCGGTTGGGCAGGAGCGTCAGCGGATCCTGCCGCACCGTGCGCTCGGCCTCGACTTGCCGGATCACGCGCCGCGCGAACCCGATGGAATTGACGAAGACCGCGCGCAGCAGCACCGACCCGTAGACCACCACGAGGATGGCCATCAGAACATAGGCGGGGTCGCCGTCGCGGCTGAGGCAGATCGCGATTCCGATGAAGATGGGCGTCGTAAAGGCAATCGCGGCGATCGGGATCGTGGCGAAGGCCAGCGCACCGCCGGCCAGCATGCCCGAGCAGAGACAAGTGATGACGAGCTGGCCGCCGGTTGCGGCATTCGCGAAAAAGGCGACCGGAACGATGCCCCAGGCGGCACCGAGGACGAAGGCGTTGCGCACCAGCCTTTGCATGGCCCGGCGCGAGACGAATTGCGGCTTGGTGATTCGGCGCGAGGCGTGGGACTGCAGGCCGAACGCGATCGCGGCACCGGCCACGATCACTGCCCAGCCCAGCGCGAATTTCCAGTCCGGCGAATGCCACAGCGCGATGGCAAGCACGGCCGCGTTGCAGGCATTGGCGAGCATGATGCCGACCGAATAGCCGAGCACCAGCGACATCTGTTCGGCGCGGATATGGCCGGCGACGGCTTCGTCGGTTGCAGGACCGCCAAAAGCCGACAGATCGCCGGCGAACAGCCGCGCGAAATAGCTGGTCAGTTGAGTCCGCATTCCAGAGCCTGCAGCAGCATGGGCCGTTTGTCCGGCTCGATCCGGAGAATTCGCCGCAAACATTTGACGAACTATGAATTATCCCCGCTTGCGGCGATCGCCGCGACCACTTCTGCGTGTTGGTCACGGAGTATCGATAACAAATCGATACAAATGCGGCGTCCCACGTTACGGTTGTAACGCGCGGAAACATGATCGCCACTCGCTCCGCTGTCATGCCCTGGCTGGCCGGGGCATCCGGTACGCCGTGGCTTATCGATTGAATTACAATCGTCTCGAAGTACTGGATCGCCCGCTGGAGCCGGGCGATGACACCGGTGTCCGGAATGCGATCACCGCCCCAATTGCTTCGGATCGTAATAGAACCGCTCCTCGACGATCTGATCGCCCAGCCACGTCTGCCAAGCGATCTCATCCAACGTTCGGATGACGCCTTCAGCGTTGGTGAAGCTGAACGTCCAGCGTGTCGCGACGTGGTCGCCTTCGATCAGGCTGGGGCCGACGCGCGCGGCCTTGACCTCCTTCGAGGCCGCCAGCACGCCGCGCTCCTTGGCGACGAGCTTGTCGCGGCCGACCGTCGGGGCGGCGTTGTTCTCGTAGGTCGCTGCGGAGGGCGCGTAGAACCGCTCTATTGCGCCGATGAAATCTCCGGCTTCCAGCCGCTGCGCAAAAGCTTCAACGAGGTCACGGCTCGGCATGGCTCACCTCAATAAGAACCGACTGTTAGTCGGTAATTACCGACCAATAGTCGAAAAGTCAACTGGCCGCGTCCGGCGAATCCGATTAGA
This sequence comes from Bradyrhizobium betae, assembly GCF_008932115.1. Lineage (NCBI taxonomy): Bacteria > Pseudomonadati > Pseudomonadota > Alphaproteobacteria > Hyphomicrobiales > Nitrobacteraceae > Bradyrhizobium > Bradyrhizobium betae. The sequence continues at coordinate 1,644,774 of NZ_CP044543.1, read as the reverse complement.
CGGAAGCGATGGCAAGGCAGGCGGAGCGGCGGGCTGCGACATCCGAGGCGATTCTGACAGCGGCGCGCCGCCTGTTCGGGACGCAGGGATTTGCCGCCACCACGATGGACGAAATCGCGGGAGCTGCCGGCGTCGCCAAAGGCGCTGTCTATCATCACTTCAGGACCAAGGAGGCGGTGTTCGAGGCGGTGTTCGATGCCGTTTCGCGCGACCTCGTCGCCGAGATCGACAGCACCGCACGCGCCGAGAAGGATGTGCTCGCCGCGATGGTTGCCGGCACCCAGCACTATTTTGCCGCGACCGCCAAGGGGCCAACCGGCCAGATCATCCTGCGTGATGGCCCCGCCGTGCTCGGGTGGGAGCGCTGGCGCGAGATCGACGCACAGCACTTCGGCGGCAAGCTGCCGCGTGCGATCGCGGTGGCGATGGAGGCCGGCTTGATCGCAAAACAGCCGGTCGAGCCGTTGGCGCGGCTGCTGCTCGGCGCGGTCACGGAAGCGGCCGTCGCCTGCGCCGGGCGCGCCGATATCGCAAGGGCGGGCGCGGAATATGCCCGTGCGTTCAAGTCGCTGGTCGAGGCGCTGCGTCTGCGTGCATGATTGTGCTAATCACGCAACGGAAACGCCCACATCAACAAGAAGACTTTAGCGCATGAACGCAACTTCCGCCCTCATACCGTCCGACCCCGAATTCGACTACATCATCGTCGGCGCCGGCTCCGCCGGTTGCGTGCTCGCCAACCGCCTGTCGGCGAACGGCAGGCACAGCGTGCTGCTGCTCGAGGCCGGCCCGAAGGACTCCAACATCTGGATCCACGTGCCGCTCGGCTACGGCAAGCTGTTCAAGGAAAAGACAGTCAACTGGATGTACCAGACCGAGCCGGAGCCCGAGCTGAAGGGCCGCCAGGTGTTCCAGCCGCGCGGCAAGACGCTGGGTGGATCGAGCTCGATTAACGGACTGCTCTATGTCCGCGGCCAGCACGAGGACTACGACCGCTGGCGTCAGCACGGCAACACCGGCTGGGGCTATGACGACGTGTTGCCCTATTTCAAGAAGGCCGAGAACCAGACGCGCGGCGCCGATCAATATCACGGCACCGGCGGCCCGCTGCCGGTCTCCAACATGGTCGTGACCGATCCGCTGTCGAAGGCCTTCATCGACGCCGCGGTCGCGAACGGCTTGCCCTATAACCCCGATTTCAACGGTGCCACGCAGGAAGGCGTCGGCCTGTTCCAGACCACCACGCGCAACGGTCGTCGCGCCTCGACGGCGGTGGCTTATCTCGGTCCGGCAAAGACGCGCGGCAATCTCAAGGTCGAGACCGAGGCGCTCGGTCAGCGCGTTCTGTTCGAAGGTCGCCGCGCCGTCGGCGTCGAATACCGGCAGGGCGCAACCGTGCGCCGCGCGCGGGCGCGCAGGGAGATCGTGCTGTCGAGCGGTGCCTACAACTCGCCGCAGCTTCTGCAACTCTCCGGCGTCGGCCCGGCCGATCTCCTGCGCCAGCACGGCATCGATGTCGTACTGGACGCGCAGGGCGTCGGCCACGATCTCCAGGATCACATGCAGGTCCGCATCGTGATGCGCTGCTCGCAAAAGATCACGCTGAACGATACCGTCAACAATCCGATCCGCCGCACGCTCGCCGGCGCACGCTACGCGCTGTTCCGGAAGGGTTGGCTGACGATCGCGGCCGGCACGGCCGGCGCGTTCTTCAAGACCAATCCGCGGCTCGCTTCGCCCGACATTCAGGTGCATTTCCTGCCGTTCTCGACCGACAAGATGGGCGAGAGGCTGCATGACTTCTCCGGCTTCACGGCGTCGGTGTGCCAGCTCCGTCCCGAGAGCCGTGGCTCCCTGCGCATCAGGAGCGCGGACCCGACGGTGCCACCGGAAATCCGCATCAACTACATGTCGACCGAGACCGACCGCACCACCAACGTCGAAGGTCTGAAGATCCTGCGCAAGATACTGAATGCGCCGGCGATGCAGCCGTTCGTGGCTGGCGAGTACGATCCCGGGGCGAAGGTATCTACGGACGCCGAATTGCTCGATTATTGCCGCGAGCGCGGCAGCACCATCTACCATCCGACCTCGACCTGTCGTATGGGCAACGACGCACTTTCGGTGGTGGACCAGCGGCTGAAGGTGAGGGGGCTCGAAGGCCTTCGAATCGTCGACGGCTCGATCATGCCGGACCTCGTGTCGGGGAACACCAACGCGCCGATCATCATGATCGCCGAAAAGGCCTCGGACATGATATTGGAGGATGCGCGGTAAACCCGCGCGAGAAGGAGCAGACGGTTTGGCTACGCGACTGAGGATCGGCACACGCAAGAGCGCGATGGCGCTGGCACAGACGGAAGAGATCGCGCGCCGCCTGACCGCCGCCATGCCCGATCTCGATGTCGAGATCGTCAAGTTCGACACCACGGGCGATCTCGACCAGACCGGCAAGCTGCTGCCGCACGGCGGCAAGGGCGGCGCCTTCGTGGCGCAGATCCGCGCCGCGGTCCTGTCGGGCGAGTTGCAGGCGGCGATGCATTCGCTGAAGGACATGCCGGGTAACGAGGACACGCCCGGCCTCGTCATCGGCGCCACGCTGTCGCGCGATCCCGCCAGCGATGCGTTGGTGCTGCGCAATGGCGTGACGCTGGAGGCGCTGCGTCAGTCCGGCGGCAAGGGTTTCAAGATCGGCACCAACGCCGTCCGGCGCGCGGCCTATGCGCGAAGGTTGTTCCCGGACGTCGAAGTGATCCACTTCCGCGGCGCCGCCGACACGCGCGTGCGGAAGCTCGACAATGGCGAGAAGCAGCGCCTGCCGGATGGCGGCGCGGTGGGGCCCGCGGACGCGCTGATCATGGCGCGTTCCGGCCTCGATCGCGTCGGTCTTTCCCATCGCATCGCCTATGAGTTCACCGCGGCGGAGATGTTGCCTGCGGCGGGGCAGGGCATCGTCGCGGTCGAGTGCGCGGCGCAGGATTGGCAGACGCGGCGCATTCTTGCGTCGATCGACGATCTTGCGGCACGCGCCTGCGCCGATGCCGAGCGCGAGGTGCTGTGGGTGCTCAACGGTCACTGCAATTCGCCGGTGGCGGGTTTTTCGACCATCACGGGCGATCAGATGTCGCTGACCGCATCGGTGCTCGACCTCTCCGGCAACACCATCATCGAAGCCTCACGCACAGGCCCCGCCAATCGCCCGCGTGAGCTCGGCCGTGCGGTGGGGCTGGATCTGCTGGGCAAGGGCGCCGCCGAGATCATCGAGCGCAGCCGGCCAAGGTAAGCCGCCTGCAGGTGAGATCGGTGCGATCGTACTATCGTGCGTCTGTTTTGCCCGACGTGTCAAACGTCGTCGCTGCGGGCCCTGAAGTCGCGCCGGACCAAATTCTTCAATGATTTCTACTTTGCATGGGGTTGTTTTCCCGTTTTTTTGCGGGGGCGGTCCGGCCTTCGCCGGAGGGGTTTTAATTTCAACCTAATGCCATGGGCTGCTGGACAGGCTCGTCGTTATCCGATGGAGAACTGTCCCGGCATCTTCTGCTTTTCCCGGCGACCTGATTGGCGCATAGCGATCCCGGTTACAGCGCAGGGACAAGAACGATGAGTACCAACGACGTCTTCATTCTCGAAGATGATTTGACGATGCGGATGATGCTGAAGGCCCTGCTCGAGAGGGCCGGATATCGATCCGTTTTCTTCGCGGACGGCGAGGCGCTTCAGGCCGAGGCCCGGCAGAACTCGCCGGTCTGTATTCTCCTGGATGTGTGCGTGCCCGGCAAGTCGGGCCTGGAAACATTGAGCGAGCTCCGCGATCAGGATTATCCGGCGCCGATCCTGATGATGTCCGGTCACGGCGATATCCCCACGGCCGTGCGTTCGCTCCGCTCCGGCGCGGTCGACTTCATCGAGAAGCCGTTCCGGCCGGATACGCTGGTTGAACGGATCGAGACGGCCTGCGCGGGCGCGCGTTCCGCAGCGAGTCCGGCGGCGCATTTCAAGCACGCGAAACGGCTGACGAGGCGCGAACGGGAAGTCCTGGATCACATGCTCGCGGGCATGTCGACAAAAGTCATGGCGAGACAATTGGGTCTCAGCCCGCGCACGGTCGAGGATCATCGGGCCAATATCCTGCGGAAGGCCGGCGTCAAGACCAGCGCCCAGCTCCTGCTGGGGGTATTCGGGTCAAGACACGCGCCGGAGCGCGCCGCGGCGGCCTAGCCGCGATAATTGCGGACCCGCTTCAGCATCTGCTGGACATGGGCGATCGGCGTCTCCGGCTGGATGCCGTGGCCGAGATTGAAGATGAAGCGCCCTTGCGCAAAACTCGCCAGCACGTCGTCCACGGCGCGGTCGAGCGCGGCGCCACCGGTGATCAGCGCCAGCGGATCGAGATTGCCCTGCACCGCGACGCGGCTCTGCACCCGCTCGCGGATGAAGGCAGGCTCCGCGGTCCAGTCGATACTGACGGCGTTGACGCCGGTCGCCTCGACGTAACCGGGCAATTGCGCGCCGGCCCCGCGGGGAAAGCCGATGATCTTCGCATCCGGCACCTTGGCGCGGACGCCCTCCACGATGCGCCGGGTCGGCTCGACTGACCAGCGCGCGAATTCGGCCGGCGGCAGCACGCCGGCCCAGGTGTCGAAGATCTGCAAGGCATTTGCGCCGGCGGCGAGCTGCGCCAGCAGGTATTGAATCGAATTCTCGACCAGCACGTCGATGATTTTTGCGAACGCATCCGGATGCCGATAGGCCATCATCCGCGCCGGTGCCTGGTCGGGCGTGCCGTGACCGGCGACCATGTAGGTCGCGACCGTCCACGGCGCGCCGCAGAAGCCGATCAGCGCGGTCCTGGGGTCGAGCGCACTGCGCACGATCTTCAGCGCGTCGAATACCGGCCGAAGCTTGCCGAAGTCGGCCAGCGGCGCCAGCGTCGCGACCTTGGCGGCATCATCGAGCGGCTCGAGGCGCGGACCTTCGCCGACCTCGAAGCGCACGGAACGGCCGAGCGCGTAGGGGATCACCAGGATATCGGAGAAGATGATCGCCGCGTCGAAGCCGAACCTGCGGATCGGTTGCAGCGTGACCTCGGCGGCGAGCTCCGGGTCGAAGCAGAGATCGAGGAAGCCGCCGGCCTTGGCGCGAACCTCGCGATACTCCGGCAGGTAGCGGCCGGCCTGCCGCATCATCCACACGGGCGGGACGGGTTGGCGCTGGCCGGAGAGCACGTCGATGAAGGGCTTTGTCGCAGACTGGGGCACGGACCGTCCTGATGCAGGTTGAGGTTCCTGATACACTGCCGGAGGCTCGAGCGGAACAGTGGAACCAGTGCAAATGCGCCGCGTTGACCCGCCAATGGAGGAGGAATTCCATGGCTGAGACATTCAATCCCGCGCCGCACGACAAGCACGCCGACGATCTGAACAAGGCGCTGGCCGCCGATCGACATGCCCGGCTCGAAACCGGGCTCGAAGATTCTTTCCCGGCGTCAGACCCCGTGAGCGCCACCCAACCGACGCCATCGAAGGCCGACGCGGATGCAGACAATCCGTCGCTCTGGGCCAAGGTTAAGGCGATGTTCAGCTGAGGCGATCTTCAGCCGCAGTGCCTCGCCGGTTTCCGATAGGGTCGCTAACGCATTGTTAGCGATCCATCGACGCTTCAGTCCGTAGGAGTACGGGAAAACCCGGATATCCCTGCGAATGCCGGCAAGCGTTTCAGGGTTCAATAACAGAAGCGGCAGAGTTTCCGAACGATCGGAGAAGTCTGCCGTATGAGCGCTGCTACCCAGAGAGCCGGATGGAGCCGCCTGCCGCTGCGTGCGGCGGCGTTTGTCGTGCTGACCTGTGCGACGATCCTCGGCGTCAGCGGCTGGCGCGAATGGGCTGCCCGCGATGCGGTGCTCAAGGGCGCCGAGACCGAGATGGCGAACGTCGCCCGCTCGCTGACCCAGCATGCCGAGGACAGTCTCGACCTGCTCGATTCCGGCGTCGTCGGCACCGTCAGCCGGCTCGAGATGGACGGCGTCGATCCCGCAACGATCACGAAGCTGCGCAACGTCCTGGAGGTGCGCAAAAAGGCGATGGAGCGCGTCCACAGCCTCGCCGTGATCGACGACCAGGGCAACTGGCTGACTTCGCCGGGGACGATCGCCTCGACGCTCAGCGACGACGCGTTCTTCCGCTATCATCAGCTATCCGCGAAGCGGGAGGCCTATGTCGGCCGTCCCGTAAAGAGCCTGCTCGATGGCGAATGGGTCGTCACCCTGTCGCGCCGCTTCAACAAGCCGGACGGCAGCTTCGGCGGCGTGATGCTCGCGACCATCGGCTCCAGATATCTCTCGCACTTCTACGAGCAGTTCGAGATCGGCCGCAACAGCTCGGTGTCGCTGATGTATGGCGACGGCACCATTATCGCGCGCAACCCGAACAACGAGAAGTTCGTCGGCCGCAGCGTCGCCGACACGTCATTGTTCCGCGACGCAAGCCTGCAAAGGCCGAGCGGCACCTATCATTTCAAGTCGTCGCTGGATGGCGTCGAACGGGTCAGCTTCTTCAAGCGCAGCGGCCGCTACCCGCTCGTCCTGCTCGCCACCGTCGACAAGGACGAGCTGCTGGCACCGTGGCGCGCCGCGGCAATCTCCCGCATGCTCTTCGTGCTCGCACTGGTCATGTTGATTGCCGTCATCGGCGCGGTTCTGGTGCGGCATCTGCAACGGGGCCAGCGCATGGCTGCGGCGCTGGTCGAGAAGGAAGCCCATTTCCGCCTGCTTGCGGAGGGCTCCAGCGACATGGTCACGCGTATCGGGCTGGACGAGCTGCTGCGCTATGTCTCCCCCTCGTCGATCCGTGTCGTCGGCTGGCGCGCCGCCCAGCTGATCGGAACCCCCGCGCTTGCTGGCATCCATGCGGAGGACCTGCCGCAGGTCCGGTCCGTCGTCGACGCCATGAAGCGCGGCGAGAAGGAGGAGGCGCGGGTCACCTATCGCAACACGCATCGCCACAATGGCGAGGTCTGGCTCGAATCGAACATGCGGGTGACGCGCAAGGACAACGGGCTCGTCGACGGCGTGGTTGCGATCACGCGCGATATTACCGAGCAGAAGAAGCTGGAGACCAGGCTGGAGACGCTCGCGATCGAGGACAGTCTTACCGGGCTTGCCAACCGGCGCTGCTTCGACGAACGGCTCAGGGAGGAATGGGCGCGCGCCTATCGCGAACGTTCCAGCCTCGCTCTGCTGATGATCGATGTCGATCACTTCAAGTCCTACAACGACGAGTACGGCCATCCCGCAGGTGATGCCTGTCTGCGCGTGGTGGCGCAGGCTATCGCGGCCGAGATGCATCGCGCCGGCGACCTGGCTGCGCGCTATGGCGGCGAGGAATTCGCCGTGCTGCTGCCGAACACCGACGCCGCGGGCTGCGCCCGCATCGGCGAGCGGGTCCGGAAGGCCATCAGCGAGGCGGGCCTCGTCCACAGCACCAACCGCCTGTCGGGCTGCGTCACCGCGTCGTTCGGCGGCGCGGCCTGCCGGCCGGCGCTGGAGCGCACCGCAGGCGTAGGCACGCTCGTCGAGGCCGCGGATCAGGCGCTCTATGCCGCCAAGGATGCCGGCCGCGACCGCCTGATGATGGCGGGTGAGGTCGCCCGCCTGCTGCCGAAGGCGTCCGGACAGTAGATTCGTTCAATAGTGCGGCGGGCGCTCGTTGGCCGCTCCCGGCGCGTTCGCCTCGGCTTCCTGCAGCCGCTCGCCAAGCTCTGCGACCTTCCGCGTCAGAACGTCGATCTGCTTCCACTGGGCGGTGATGGTCTGGTTCAGCGTCTCGATGGTGTCGTCCTGATAGGCGATGCGCGTCTCCAGCGCGTCGACGCGCTCGCTGAGCATCTTGGTCTCACTCGTCACGGCCGTGCTCCTTGTCCCGTTCGCGCAAACCGTGGCCGAGCGCAACGCGCTCGTCGAACACAAAACATTCGCCGCGCCAACGGCTCTCCGCCTCCGGCACCTCTTCCAGATATTTCAGGATGCCGCCCTTGAGGTGATAGACCTCGGCAAAGCCGCGCGCGAGCAGATGTGCGCTCGCCTTCTCGCAGCGGATGCCTCCTGTGCAGAACATGGCGATCCTACGGTGCCTTGCCGGATCGAGCTGCTCGGCGGCAAAATCCTTGAACTGGCCAAAGCTCTTGATATCAGGATCGACCGCGCCCTCGAACGTCCCCATCGCCACCTCGAAGGCGTTGCGGGTGTCGAGCAGCAGCGTATCGGGCGCCGAGATCAGCGCGTTCCATTCGCTCGCATCGACATAGGTGCCGACCTGCCGCGTCGGATCGGCGGCCGCGTCGCCGAGCGTGACGATTTCCTTCTTCAGCCGCACCTTGAGCCGGCCGAACGGCATGGCTTCCGCAGTCGAGAACTTCAATTCGAGATTGTTCAGTCGGCCGCCGAACATTTCGCCGTGTGCGAGCTCATGGGCGAAGGCGTCGATCGCCTCAACCGCTCCGGCAATCGTGCCGTTGATGCCTTCTTGAGCCAGCAGCACACTGCCCTTCAGCGCCAGCCCAGCGCAGAACGCGCGCAGCGGCTCGCGCAGTTCGCGGTAATCGGGCAGGGCGGCGAATTGGTAGAAGGCGGCGACCTTGTAGATCATGCCGGCTCGTTTAGCAGGCGTCCGCCGCCCAGAAAACCCGCATCGCGCGGGGGGCGCGACAGGTCCATACGCCCAGCGGATGGCAGCCATTTTCTCTGGTATGCCAGCATTGCCCGGACGGGCCGGAATGTGTCATGTAGGCGCGGTTTTTCCGAGGTGGCGCGACCCGCGCGCCTCAAGACTTAGCCCCGGGCCCAACAGAGCCTTACAAGAGCGCCTTGAGAGAGCAGAATTCGATGAGAAACTTCCACTTCCCCGGCAGGTCCACGGTCCACGCCACCAACGCAATGGTGGCGACCTCGCATCCGCAGGCGTCGCTCGCCGCGATCGAGGTGCTGCGCGAGGGCGGCACGGCGGTGGACGCAGCGGTGGCGGGTTCTGCCGTGCTCGGCGTGATCGAGCCGCAATCGACCGGCATCGGCGGCGACTGCTTTGCGCTGATCCAGCCGCGCGGCGAGGGCAAGATCATCGCCTATAACGGCTCCGGCCGGGCACCCAAGGCGGCCAATGCGGACTGGTATCTCGAGCGCAAGATTACCTCGGTGCCGCTGACCTCGGCGCACGCGGTCTCGATCCCCGGCGTGATCGACGCTTTCGCCACCGTGCTGCGCGACCACGGCAAGTTCGGCTTCGACCGCCTGCTGCAGCCGGCGATCAAGGCGGCGGAAGAGGGCTATGTCGTTGCCCCCCGCATCGCCTTCGACTGGAAGAACCAGTTCGAGAAGCTGAAGAACGGCACCAACACCGCGCGTTACCTGTTGCCGGGCGGCAAGCCGCCGGTGGCCGGCGACGTCATCCGCCAAGCCGAGCTCGGCAAGACGCTGCGCGCGATCGCCAAGGACGGCCGCGACGCCTTCTACAAGGGCGCGATCGCGGAAGACATGGTCGAGACCCTGCGCGGCATCGGCGGCCTGCACACGCTCGACGACTTCGCCGCGCACACCACCGAGACGACGACGCCGATCGGCACCATGTACAAGGGCCATGACGTCTGGCAGTGCCCGCCGAACGGCCCGGGTGTCACCGCGCTCTTGATGCTCAACATCCTGTCGCGATTCGACCTGACCAAGTATGCGCCCGTCAGCGTCGAGCGCTTCCATCTCGAGGCGGAAGCCGCGCGCATCGCCTACATGAACCGCGAGATGCACGTCGCCTCGCCCGAGCACATGAAGATCAACGTCGCCGAGATGCTCGAAAAGAGCTTTGCCGACGAGTACATCAGCAAGATCCGCATGGACGGCATGCTCGACCTGCCGAACGTCGCGCCGCCGATGAACCCCTCGACCATCTACATCACGGTGGTGGACAAGGACCGCAACGTCTGCTCGTTCATCAACTCTGTCGCGCATTCCTTCGGTTCGGCGATCGTCTCGAACAAGACCGGTGTGCTGTTGCAGAACCGCGCCGGCGGCTTCCGCATCCAGCCGGGCCATCCCAACTGCATCGAGGGCGGCAAGCGCCCGCTGCACACGATCATGCCGGGTCTGCTCACCAAGGGCGGCCGCTCCGTGATGCCGTTCGCCGTAATGGGCGGCCAGTATCAACCGACCGGCCAGACCCATGTCCTGACCAACATCCTCGACTACGGCTGCGACGTGCAGGAAGCGATCGACATGCCGCGCGGCCTGCACTACGAGGGCCAGTACCAGCTCGAGGACAGCGTCCCGGCTGACATCGTCGAGGGGCTGAAGAAGCTCGGCCACAAGACCACCAGCGTGGTCGGGCCGCTCGGCGGCGCCCAGGCGATCTGGATCGACTGGGACAAGGGCACGCTCACCGGCGGTTCCGATCCGCGCAAGGACGGCTGCGCGCTCGGCTATTGATGGGTGCGGGGCTGGAAACGGTTTCCTTGTTGGGTTAGACACCTCCCGCCTCAAACGGAAGGTGCCTAATGCAGCGTTTCCAGCGCGCACTCCTCGCCATCATGTCGGCTCTCGCGATCACCGTGATCGGCGGCGTGTCCGACTTCGTTTCCACCACGGCCTCGGCCCAGACCGCAGGAAAGACCATGACCACAGCTTCAGGCTTGCAGACCATCGACAGCGTTGTCGGCACCGGCGCCTCGCCGAAGCCCGGCCAGATCTGTGTGATGCACTACACCGGCTGGCTCTATGAGAACGGCCAGAAGGGCAAAAAATTCGACTCGTCCGTCGACCGCAACGAGCCGTTCGAGTTTCCGATCGGCAAGGGCCGCGTCATTGGCGGCTGGGACGAGGGCGTCGCCACGATGAAGGTCGGCGGCAAGCGCACGCTGATCATCCCGCCGCAGCTCGGCTACGGCGCCCGCGGCGCCGGCGGCGTCATCCCGCCGAATGCGACCTTGATGTTCGACGTCGAATTGCTCGCTGTGAAATAACCCTGCAAACAAAAAGACCGGCCCTTGGGCCGGTCTTTTCGCTTTCAGCTTGACGCGCGTTACTCCGCGGCGCGCTTTGCCGCCGCAGCGGCGCGATCGATCGCGTCCTTCGCGGCGTCCCTGGCGTCGCCCATGGCCTGCTGGCCCTTGCCCTTCACTTCCTGGACCACGCCTTCGCCCTTCAGGCGGTCGGAACCGGTGGCTTCGCCGATACCCTGCTTGGCCTTGCCGATTGCCTCGTTGGCGGTGCCCTTGATCTTGTCGCTGGTGCTACCCATGAAACTCTCCTTCCAGTTTGCTCGCGGGGATAACAGCTGACGGCTGTCTGGGTTCCCTTTTTGGTATGGCTTGATGTCGCGGCTTTGGTTAGTTTCGCGCGCACGGAACCAACAGAAAGCAAGACCCATGACCGGCCATGATCACACGCATTCCCACCATGACCACGATCATCACGACGATCGCTGGAAACATGACGGCGTGCGCGTCATTCCCGGCAACCAGCTCGATACCAACGTGCCGTCGACGAAGGGCATGGACCGCGCGGCCGCGATCAATTTCGCGCGTGTCGGCGCGCAGAAATTGTGGGCGGGCACCGTCAGCATCAAGCCCGACGCCAAGACCGGCGCGCATCACCACGGCCATCTCGAAAGCGTCATCTACGTGGTGAAGGGCAAGGCGCGCATGCGCTGGGGCGAGAGCCTGCAGTTTACCGCCGAGGCCGGCCCCGGCGATTTCATCTTCGTGCCGCCCTACGTCCCGCATCAGGAGATCAACGCCAGCCCGGACGAGGTGCTGGAATGCGTGCTGGTGCGCAGCGACGGCGAGGCGGTCGCGATCAACCTCGACATCGAGCCAGTCGAAAAGCCCGAGACAGTGCTGTGGATCGACCCGGTGCATCGGGATCCCAACGAGAAGAAGTAGAAAATAATCGGTCGGGCCTGTCGGATTGCGTCAGGCCCGCTCGTCCTCGGGGTGGACCCACCGGAGAGGAGCTTTTCCATGTCCAAGGTCGTGCCCTGCATGTGGTTCGACGGCGATGCCGAGGAAGCCGCGAAATTCTACGTCTCGCTGGTCCCGAATTCGGAGATCACGCACGTCCAGCGCAACGTCGCGGACAACCCGTCCGGCAAAGCGGGTTCCGTGCTCGTCGTAGAGTTCACGGTCGCTGGACAGCCGCTGGTCGCGCTCAATGGCGGCATGAAGGTGGAATACACCCACGCAATCTCGCTGATGATCCATTGCGACGATCAGGCCCAGGTCGACAGCGTGTGGGATGCCTTCCTCGCTCATGGCGGCAAGGAGCAGCAGTGCGGCTGGATCAGCGATCGCTGGGGCGTGTCCTGGCAGGTGGTGCCGAAGGTGATGTTCGATTTCCTGTCGAGCCCCGACAAGGCGGCGGCCGCGCGCGCAATGCAGGCCATGATGAAGATGGTGAAGCTGGATGTGGACGTGCTGGGCCGCGCGTTCGAGGGCAAGTCGGCAGCGTGATGCGGGCTTAGCCTCGCCGCATACTCAGTATCGTAGGGTGGGCAAAGGCGCGTTTTCGCCGTGTCCGCCATCCATCCTCAATCGAGAAGAGGGTGGGCACGCTCCGCTTTGCCCACCCTACGAGACTGTGTCCGGGGCTGCCCTCAATAATTGATCCTCAGCCCCACGCCGCCGTGGATGGTGTTCCCCACCGGCTGCGGGCCGAGCGTGCCGTTGGCGAAGAGATCCACGATCCAGCCCTTCTGCACGCGGAAGCCGAGGCGGCCGCCATATTCGAACCAGCCCTGGTTGCCCATGGTCGGCACCACCGTGCCGTCGCCGGTCACGGTGGCGACGATGCCGCTATGGCTGGCGAAGGACTGCACCCAGCCGCCGTTGATGTTGGTCTCGATGTTGCTGCCGAAGAGATGCGTCCACTGGCCGCCGATCTTGACCAGGCTGGTGCGATCGGTGCCGGTCGCAATGGTGGCGTCGAACGGATTGAACGCCACGGCGCTGTCGCTGTAGCCGGACACGCGTTGCCAGAGCTGCCAGACCTCGATGGAAGCAGCGACCTCGTCGCGTGGCGACACCCGGCTCATCCAACCCGCGCGGCCGTAGACCGCGTAGTTCGAGGCGTTGGTCGAACCCGTGACGCTCACGGGGCCGAGGCTGGTGTTGTAGCTGCGGGTGTAGCGCGCCTTCTCCCACGGCGTCAGGATCGTGCCGACGTCGAAGAACGGGCGTGACGAGCCCCAGTCCGTGAAGTCGTAGCGCAGCGCGAAGGCGCCGATCGGGGCGCTGGTGATCTTGTAGCCGCCCTCATTGTATTGCGTGTAGGCGATGCCGGCGAGCAGCGACAGATTGTTGGTCAGCTCCTTGCGGCCGTGGATGCCGGCCGAGAACGAACCGGCGGAGCCGAACGCGCTGATGCAGTCGCTGCAATTGACCTGCTCGTTGACCCCGAGCAGAACCGCGCCGAGCACCCGGTTGGTGATCATCTGGTTGAAGCGCTGGTCGGCGAGGCCGCCGATCGAATTGCCGCTGGAATCGGCGCCGGTCGGGCCCGACGGTGGCGGATAGGGGCTCGGCGAGGGTGACGGGTAGGGGCTCGGCGAAGGAGAGGGCGTCGGTGTCGGCGATGGGTACGGCGATGGCGAATAGGTCGGGTAGGGATTCGGCTCACCGCACCCGGACTCGCATTCAGCCGCCTGCGCGGCCGACTGCCGTGCATCGAACGCGAGACATGCAAACGCAGCCGTTGCGCCGAGTGCAGCGGCGAGGATGAGGCGCCTGAAGTTGAATGTTGCCATCGTCACCGCCCGCACAGCATGCCGTCGTCATTGACGGCGGGCGTGATGGTCGGCGAGGCGCCGGCATATTGGTTGACCGAGCACAGCCCGGCACTCGCGGCGCAGTTGGCGGCGAAGGTCCAGGGCGGCGTGTTGGTCTTGGTGATGCTGACCTTGCCGCCGGTCGAGGTGATGATCGCGGTGTCGCCCGGCTGGGTGAGCTGCACGCACTGGCCGCCGGTCGTGCAGACGCTGGCCGCACCGTCCTGAAGCACGACGACGGAGCGCCCGCGCTGGGACAGGATGTCGAGCGTGGTGCCGCGCACGCCGATGGTCGCGAGCGGCGTCGTGATCTTGTAGGCGGTCTTCTCCGAATGTCCGGTGACGAAACGGAAAGCGCCCGTGGTCATGCGGATCGCGACGTCGCGATAGCTGTGCTCGTCGTTGAAGACGGTGCGGTCGAGCTTGAGCGTCGCGCTCGGCCCGAGCGACAGGTTGGTGCTGTCGGCCATGACGAAGCGCGCCGCGCTGTCGGCGCCGGTGCGCACTGTCTCGTCGCGCAGCATGCTGTCGCCGACATTGATCGGTGTCGTGCTCGCGGCGACGCGCACGACTTCGTTCTGGATTACGACGGCTTCGCCGACGCGCGTCTGCGCCTGCGCACAAGGCGCCGCGCACACGACGGCCGACAACAGAGTGGGGAAAAGCCAGAAACGCAAATTCATTTCGCAACCGATCGATGTGTCCCTGATCGTACCGGATCGCGCGCGCTTCTGATGTGGCGAAATTATCACAAGCGGTGCGGGACCTGCGTTATGCTTAGTGACACTTGCGGCAGAATGCGTTCAATGAAAAGCGCCATTCATATTTTTCTCCGCGGTGAAGCAGATTTGCCACGCAAAACGTCCCAACAAATGTCGCACAATGTGCCTGCAGTTCCGAAGATGTCGCGGAGCGCAGTGTTGGCTGTCGCGATTTTCCTGATTGCCCATCTTGCGCTGCTGATCGGCCTGACGACACCGGAGAAGTTCGTTTTCGACGAGGTGCATTACGTGCCCGCGGCACGGCAGATGCTCGCGCCAGCGATGTCGCAGCCGATGCTCAATCCGATGCATCCGCCGCTTGCCAAGGAGCTGATGGCGGCGTCGATCGCGGCCTTCGGCGACAACGCGCTCGGCTGGCGCTATCCGGCGACGTTGTTCGGCGCGCTCGCGATCGTCGCGATCTATCTGTGCGGGCTTGCGCTGTTCTCGGCACAAGGACCCGCGATCGCCGCAACACTGATCGCGGCCTTCAACCAGATGCTCTACGTGCAGGCGCGTATCGCGATGCTCGACATCTTTGCGCTTGGCTTCAGCCTGCTCGCGGTCGCAGCCTTCATGCATGGCTTTCGAAGGCCGCGCCCGCATGCGTTGTTCGCGCTGGCGGGTACGTTGTTCGGTCTTGCTGCGGCCTGCAAATGGAGCGGGCTGTTTCCGCTCGGAATCTGCATCGTCATCGTTGCGGTGATCCGCTTGATGCAGGGCTGGCGCACGCTGTTCGCCGACGCGAGGCCGGGCGATTGGTATCGCCCCGATCTCTGGCCCGACTTTCGGGTGCAGCATGCCGCGCTCTGCTTCGCCGTCCTGCCAGCGATGACATATCTTGCCGCGTTCGTTCCGCTCCATGGAGTGTCGCTGCCGGATCTGATCGAGGCGCAGCGCCGGATCTTTGCCGACAACACCACCACCGCGATCGCCGGCCATACCTATATGAGCTCGTGGCCATCCTGGCCGCTGCTCGCCCGGCCGGTGTGGTTCCTGTTCGACAAGACGACAGAGGATAATGTCTCGGCGATCGTCTTTCTCGGCAACCCGCTGGTGCTGTGGCCGGCGCTGGCCGCACTCGCGGTCGTGCTGCGCGATTTCATCGTCACGCGCCGCTGGGATGCATTCCTGATTGTGATGTTCTTTTTCGGCTGCTGGCTGGCCTGGGCTTTGCTGCCGCGTACGCTGGGCTTCATCTACTATTATCTGCCGGCCGCAACGATCGCGTCGCTCGCGCTGGTCTATGTGCTGCGAAGAGACGGGCTGCCACGCTGGCTGCTGTGGGCCTATGTCGGCGTCGCCGCCATCGGCTTCGCGGTGATGCTGCCGATCTCGGCGGCCTTCGTCGGGACGTCGATGCAGACCTTCAATCGGCTGATGCTGTTCCAGAGCTGGATATGAAATCGCCGCCTGCCGGGTTACGGCAGGCGGCGCGCTTCATTGGCGATCAATTGGGGTTACTTGGACGCCGTCGTCTTGGCTTCCATGTTCACCACCTGGACGCGGCGGTTGATCGGGTCGGCGCCGTTGGCGGTATCCTTCAGCTTGGTCTTGCCGTAGCCGACCGTGACGAGATCGGTGCCGGTGAGGCCGTAGTTCTGCACCAAATATTTCTTGATGGTGTCGGCTCGGCGTTCGGACAGGCCTTGATTGTACTCTTCGGTGCCGACCGCATCGGTGTGGCCGGCGACCACGAAGGTCGATCCCTTCAGCGACGGGTCGGAGAGGGCCTTGCCGAGCGCCTGTACCGAGGGCACCGAGGTCTTGGCGATGTCGGCCGAGTTGTAGTCGAACTGGATTTCCAGATCGATCTTCGGCTTGGTCGCAGCCAGCTCGGCGATCTGCTCACGTTCGCCCGTCGAGAGCGACCGGGTGGAGCGGTTGCGCACCGTGTTCAGGAAGGTCGATTCCTTGGCCTGCACTGCCGGATCGGCCTGTGGCCCGACGGACAGGCCGCGCGTTGCCGGCTTCGGCTTCAACGCATCCAGGATCTTGTCGGACGAAATGTTGTTGTCGCCGGCCAAAGCCAGCCCTGCCGTCATCGACAGCGCGGCGGCAACGGTTATCGCCTTCAGTCCAAAAAACTTATCAAAACGGGTCATTGTCGTATCCTCGCTGTTACGCCTGATGGCGATTTGATGCTGCGAGCATAGGGAAGGTTCAAAGGCCTTGATGTGATCCTGGTCACGGTGGCGACCAAGACTTCCGGATTCATCCTAGCGCATTTCGCAGTGTTTTGGGCCCCGCAACCTGAGCGCTTCGCTTTCGCGGAGGGGCCGGTCCGGGCAGGCGAAGAGCTGTCGTCGCGTCTTTATTGCGGCCGGTTCGATTTGTGACAGCTGAACGTGATCTAGATCACGTTCGGCTTGCGTGAAAGACGTCACACTGGCTGTGTCGGTGGTTCTTGATCTGGGGAGAAAGACCATGCGTTTCCTGCTCGCGGCAATGTCTCTCGCAGCCTTTGTCTTCACTGGTAACGCGGCGCTCGCGGACAAGCGTGTCGCCTTCGTGGTCGGCAACGCCGCCTACAAGAATGTCCCGCAGCTCCCGAATCCGGCGATCGACGCCAAGTCGATGGCGCGGGTGCTGCGCAATGTCGGCTTCGACGTGGTCGAGGGCAGCAACCTCACCCGCGACGCCATGACGGCGAAGCTGCTCGAATTCGGCAAGAAGAGCGAAGGCGCGGATGTGGCGCTGTTCTTCTATGCCGGCCACGGCATCGCGGTAAACGGCTCCAACTACCTGCTGCCGGTCGATGCCGACCTCAAATCCGAGATGGACGTCAAGCTCGGCGCCGCCATCAATGTCGACCTGACGCTCGAGCAGACCATGGCCGATGCCAAGGTGAAGCTGGTGTTCCTCGACGCCTGCCGCGACAATCCCTTCGCCGCAAAGATTCGCTCGGCCAAGGCGACGCGCTCCGTCAACGTGGCCAGCGGTCTTGCCGAGATGAAGTCCGGAGAGGGCACGCTGATCGCGTTCGCCACCGGCCCCGGCCAGACCGCGCTCGACGGCGAGGCCGGCACAAACAGCCCCTTTACCCGCGCGCTCCTTGCCAACATCGCGGCTCCCGGCCTCGAGATCCAGCAGGCCATGACCAAGGTTCGTGCCCAGGTCAACGACGAGACCAACAAGGCGCAGCTGCCCTGGGGCCACACCAATCTCACCGGCGCGGTTTTTCTCAACCCGGCCGCCGCGCCCGCGTCGGACGCTGCTGCGCCCGCGACCGTCGCCCAGGCTGGCGAAGTCGAGCTCGAGTTCTGGCGCTCGATCAAGGACACCAACAAGGTCGAGGAGCTCAACGCCTATCTCACCAACTATCCGAACGGCACCTTCAAGCCGCTGGCGCTCGCCCGCATCGCCGCGCTTCAGGACGGCCCGTCCACGACGACGCGCAATCTCACCGCAGGAATCGATCCCGCGACCTTCACGGACATGGCCGATCAGGTCGCCGAAGACCAGATCGGCCTCGACAAGAACCAGCGCCGCGACGTGCAGCGCCGCCTCACCGGTCTCGGCTTCGACATCAAGGTGACCGGCAAGTTCGACGAGGAGACCCGGTCCGTGATCAGGCGCTGGCAGGCCGCGCGCGGCTATCCCACGACCGGCTATCTCAACAAGCTCCAGCACAAGGCGATGCAGTCGGAGATCGTCTCCAGCCGCGTGGCCTCTGAGGATTCCACTGACGAGCCCGCGCGCCGCCGCTCCTCCGGCGGTGGCAGCCGCCGCGCGCATGGCGGAGGCGGCATGGCTGGCCCCGGCAATCTCTTCGGTCACATGATGGGCGGCCTGTTCCGGCGGTGACGTGAGAAGCCGCAAGGTGCGAAGCGGCCCGAGCTCGGGCCGCTTCTGCTTCGGAACCTCGCGCGCAGACCGCCAAAAGGCGGTCGCCGATCCCTTCGCCTTCGCACCGCACCAAGGAAAATATTTCCTCCACGAAACAAATTGCTGGAAAATACGTAGTTGCGATAGCCGACGCCACGTCGGTTTCGTCTTACTCAAGGAGACTTTTCGATGAAGATCTTGCTCACGTCCGCAGCCTTTGTCGCGTTCGCTCTTTCATTTTCACCCGCATCCGCCGCGATGATGGCGTGCACCAGCGATAACATGATGAAGTCGGCCGCCATGATGGGCGGCACAGCCGACACGCCGGCCAAGATGGCGGCGAACAAGGAAATGGCCATGGCCAACACCGACATGAGCAATGGCAAGATGAAGAGCGCCTGCGTGCACTACATGAAGGCGCAGAAGTCGATGATGATGAAGTAAGCGCGAAGCACACCATCAGGCCGCGCTGTCAGCAGCTGGCAGCGCGGTTTTCCTTGGCCGCTTCTTCGGCGTCTGCTTTTCCCCGGCGCGAATCCGGCTACATTATCTCCCGCAATGTCACGCGCGCCGAAACCGATCCCGCTCACCACGACACAGGCCCGGCAGATCTGGCTGCATGCCCAGCGGCTGGATGCGCGCGCTCCGTTTGGGGAAGGCGCGGCTGCCGTGACGGATGCAGTCGCCCATCTCGGCTATGTGCAGATCGACACCATCAACGTGATCGAGCGCTGTCATCACCACATCCTGTTCAGCCGTATTCCGTCCTACCGCCGCGACGACCTGCGCCGGGCCCAGAGCGTCGACCGGAGCGTATTCGAATATTGGACGCATGCACTGTCCTACGTTCCCTCGAACGATTTTCGCTTCTTCCTGCCGGCGATGCGCGAGCACCGGCGCGAGGGCCACAGATGGTACGCCTCGGTGACGCCGGCCGACACGCGCAAGGTGATGCGGCTCCTGCGCGCCGGCCCGCTGACGATCCGCGACATCGAGGACGACGTGCTCACCGAGAAGGAGCATCTCTGGCAGAGCCGAAAGCCCTCGAAGCGCGCGTTGCAGCTCGCCTTCTATACCGG
Organism: Bradyrhizobium betae; assembly: GCF_008932115.1. NCBI lineage: Bacteria > Pseudomonadati > Pseudomonadota > Alphaproteobacteria > Hyphomicrobiales > Nitrobacteraceae > Bradyrhizobium > Bradyrhizobium betae. The sequence continues at coordinate 1,625,307 of NZ_CP044543.1, read as the reverse complement.
CGTCGCGACCGTCAGCGAGCGCCAGGGCATGCTCAAGACCTATGAGCTGATGACGCGCCATTTCGGCTGGGACAGGCTGCCGAAGCCGGCGTCGGCAAAGGAGATCACGGCCTATCTGCTCGATCGCGCGCTGCGGTCACAGGGCGTGGTCAGCCTGGATTCGATCTGCCACCTCGATGCGCCCAGCAAGCCGGCGGTGGCGGGCCTGATCGCCTCACGCGTCCGCCGCGGCGAGCTCGTGCATGTCGCGATCGACGGCGCCGGCAGGCAGGAGCATTGGGCAGCGCCCGCGGCGCTGGAGCCCGGCGAAGTGTCGCCGGACCTCGTCCACATCCTCTCTCCGTTCGATCCCCTGGTCATCCAGCGCAAGCGCACCAATCTCATCTTCGGCTACAACCATCTGTTCGAAGCCTATGTGCCGAAGGCCAGGCGCAAGCTCGGCTATTTCGCACTGCCCGTGCTGGTCGGCGACGAGATCGTTGCCGCGCTCGACCTCAAGACCGACCGGCAGGCAAAGAAGCTGCTGATGCAGAAATGGACCTGGGTCGGGCAGGGGAAGAAGACCGCGGGGCGCAGGGAGCTAAAGCGCGTGATCGAGGAAGAACTCGATCGCTTTGCGCGGTTTCAATTGGCGGAGTGAAGGCTGCTCGCCACGGCGTCGGACTGGTGGGGGCAAAGCGGAGCGTGCCCACCATCGTAGCAAGTGAAGAGAAATGGTGGGCATGGCGCTAGCGCGCCTTTGCCCCCCTTGCTCCATTGACTCTTTGCCCGCGATGCTGAAAACCCCGGATCAGCCCATAAAAGCAACAACCCCGGGGGAAAGCCATGAGCCAGACCACGACCTATTCCGGCGCTGCCAAGAGCGCCATCGAGACCTCGACCATCCGCGCCATCTCCTGGCGCCTGATTCCGTTCCTGGTGCTGGCCTACTTCTTTTCCTATCTCGACCGCGTCAATCTCGGCTTCGCCGCGCTGACCATGAACGCCGAGCTGAAGTTCACGCCGCTGATCTTCTCCTGGGGCGCCGGCATCTTCTTCATCGGCTATTTCATCTTCGAGGTGCCGAGCAATCTGGCGCTGGAGAAGTTCGGCGCCAGCCGCTGGATCGCCCGCATCATGGTGACCTGGGGCATCATCTCGGCGCTGATGGCGCTCACGAGCGGCGTCACCAGCTTTTACGTGCTGCGCTTCCTGCTCGGCGTGGCAGAGGCCGGTTTCTTTCCCGGCATCATCCTCTATCTCACCTATTGGTATCCGGCCGAATATCGGGCCCGCTTCCTCGCGGCCTTCGCCATCGCCGTGCCGGTCTCGACCGTGATCGGTGCGCCGGTCTCGGGTCTCCTGCTCGGGCTCGATGGCGCGATGGGTCTCAAAGGCTGGCAATGGCTCTTCATCATCGAGGGCATCCCCTCCGTGCTGCTCGGCATCGTCACCTGGTTCTACCTGACTGACAAGCCGGAGAAGGCGGACTGGCTCTCGGCCGAGCAGAAGGCCTGGCTGAAGGCGAAGCTGGATTCCGAAATCGCGGCCAAGCAGGCGGTAAAGCACCTGTCGCTCGGCGAGGCGCTGTCGTCGCCCAAGGTGATCGCGCTCAGCCTGATCTATTTCGGCTTCGTCGGCGCGCTCTACGGCATGCAGTTCTGGCTGCCGCAGATCGTCAAAGCGTTCGGTCTCACCAACGCGCAGACCGGTTTCGTCACCGCGATCCCGTATCTGTTCGGCACCATCGCGATGATCCTGTGGGCACGGCATTCCGATGCCACGCGCGAGCGCGTGATGCATGTCGGCGCGCCGCTGCTGCTGACCGCCGTTGCGCTTGGCGTGTCCTCCTATCTCACCGATCCCACCATGACGATGGTGGTGCTGACGGTGGCCGCGATCGGCGTGTTCTGCTGCTTCGGCGTGTTCTGGACCCTGCCGACCGCCTGGCTCTCCGGAACGGCCGCCGCCGGCGGCATCGCGCTGATCAACTCGATCGGCAATCTCGCCGGCTTCGGCGGGCCCTATCTGATCGGTTGGGTCAAGGAAGCCACCGGGCAGACCTCGACCGGCCTGCTCGTGCTTGCCGTGCTGCCGCTGTTGGCCGGCATTCTTGTCTTCATCGGCGGCCACGACAGCAAGCACGAGTTTGCCGGACAGGGAGGCTGAGGACGCCCGCCGCCACCCCGAGCGGCCTGAACGGTGGAGATGAGCGCCTCGCAATGTGATGGCGCTCACACTTTTTCACAGGATGTGTCGCGTTCCGTGAGTCTCGGTGCTAGGGTCGGGACATTGCCGGTGAGGGAGATTTTTCTTTGATGTGGGGCGCGAGCATTGTCGCGTCGGCGCTTTGCGCTCTGATGCTTTTTGCCGAACCGGCGCTGGCGGCCAAACGCGTCGCGCTCGTTATCGGCAATTCGTCCTATCAGAACGTCGTCAAGCTCACCAACCCCTCCAACGACGCCGAGGCAATGGCCGCCGCGTTGAAAGCGGCCGGGTTCGAGTTCGTCGATCTCAAGCGCGGCGAGCGAACCCCCGCCATCGGCGAGCCCCGGGCAGAAGCGCGGCGTCAAGGACGTCGAAGCTCTCTGGTCCAAATGCTCCAACAACGGCAAGACGGGCCGGAACAATCGGACCTTCGCCAGCGTGAACGCCTGCGTCATGCGCGGCATGTAGCTTGAGCCTTCAATCGACCATTCCTGAGGCTAGCGGCTCGGTCGAATGCAGACGTTACTATGCGTTAACGATCACGCTTTCCTGATGACTGACGATTATTGACTTTCGTCAGTGATTAGTCGACATTCCATGCATTGCAGCCGCAGGAGTGTCCTCCGATGTTCGTTCGGTCAGTTTTATCCAGCTATTCCAGGCTCTTGGCGGGTGTGTCGCTGGCCTTGATGGCCGCCGCGCTGGCTGGGTGCAATGACACCGTCGCTGAAAAGGCCGAGCCGCCACGGCCGGTTCTGGTCGCGACCGCGCATTATGATGCCGAGACGCCGGAGCGCAGCTTCGTAGGTACCGTCAGGCCCCGGATCGAGAGCGATCTCGGCTTCCGCGTTGCCGGCAAGGTCGCCAAGCGCCTGGTCGAAGTCGGCCAGACCGTTGAGATTGGCCAGCCGCTCGCGACCCTCGACGAGGTCGATCTGAAGCTCCAGGCCGAGCAGTCCGTCGCCGAGCAGACCGCCGCGACCGGCGTGCTGGCCCAGGCCGCCGCTGCCGAGCAGCGCGCCAAGGATCTGAAGGCCAAGGGCTGGACCACCGATGCCCAGCTGGATTCGAGCCGCGCCGCCGCCGATGAGGCCCGCGCGCGTCTGAACCGGGCCGAGCGCTCGGTCGAACTGACCAAGAATTCCCTTTCCTACGCGACGCTCAACGCCGACGCCCGTGGCGTCGTCACCGCAACGCTGATCGAGCCCGGCCAGGTGGTTGCCGCAGGCCAGACTTCGATCCGCGTCGCCCGCTTTGCCGAAAAGGAAGCGGTCGTCGCGATCCCTGAGACGCTGGTCGGACGTGCCAAGTCGGGCGCCGCCAGCGTCACTCTTTGGTCGGAGCCGGGCAAGAAGTACGCGGCCAAGCTGCGCGAAATCGCGCCCACCGCGGATTCCGCCACGCGGACCTATCTCGCGAAGTTCTCGCTGCCCGAGGCCGACGACAAGGTGTCGCTCGGCATGACCGCGACGCTGACGCTGTCGGATGCCGCCACCGAACGCGTCGCGCGGTTGCCGCTGTCGGCGTTGTTCAACGAAGGCGGCAAGCCCTCCTTCTACGTCGTCGACGACAATGGCGCCGTCACGCTGAAGCCGGTCGTGGTGAAGTCCTACGAGAGCAACGACGTCATCATCACCAGCGGTGTGGACGAGGGTGCCAAGATCGTGGCCCTCGGCGTTCAGAAGCTCGATCCGGGCCAGAAGGTGCGTATCGTGTCGTCCCTTTCGTTCTAAGGCGTTTTTACGAGTTTCGTCGTGTGAGGTGAGTTTCGGCCCGAGCGCAAATGCGAAGGCTGAAGCGGCGAAGCGATCCAGAACCTGCCCAGCCCCCTGGATTGCTTCGCTGCCTCGCGACGACGGCTGAACAGAGTGGCTGTCGTTTTTGCAACTGGATCGTTTTTCGGAGAGAGCGATGAAGCGCTTCAACCTTTCGGCCTGGGCCGTCAGCCATCAGACGCTGGTTCTCTTCCTGATGCTGGTGCTCGGCGTCGCCGGCTTCTTCTCCTATCAGAAGCTCGGCCGAGCCGAGGATCCGTTCTTCACCGTGAAGGTGGTCAACGTCTCCGTGATATGGCCGGGCGCGACCGCGCAGGAGATGCAGACGCAGGTCGCCGATCCCATCGAGAAGAAGATCCAGGAGCTGCCCTATTTCGAGAAGGTGCAGACCTATTCCAAGCCCGCGTTTACCGCGCTCCAGGTCACCTTCCGCGACTCCACGCCGCCGAAGGACGTGCCGTATCTGTTTTATCTGCTGCGCAAGAAGCTCGCCGACGTGCAGGGCCAGTTGCCCTCGGGCATCCTCGGGCCCGTCGTCAACGACGAGTTCTCCGACGTCGATTCCATTCTCTACATGATGACCGGCGACGGCGCCGATTACGCCCAGCTCAAGAAGGTCTCCGAAGGCTTCCGCCAGCGCCTGCTGAAGGTGCCGGGCGTGACCAAGGTCGACGTCTACGGCAATCAGGACGAGCGCATCTTCGTCGAATTCAGCCACGCCAAGCTCGCCACCCTCGGCATCACGCCGCAGGCGCTGTTCGATTCGCTCGCCAAGCAGAACAACGTGACGCCGGCGGGCACGGTCGAGACCTCGTCGCAGCGCGTGCCGCTGCGCGTCACCGGCGCGCTCGACGGTGCCAAGGCCGTGGCCGAAACGCCGGTCGAGAGCAACGGCCGCGTGTTCCGCTTAGGCGATATCGCCACCGTCACCCACGGCTATGTCGACCCGCCGAGCTTCATCGTGCGCCAGGAAGGCAAGGCCGCGATCGGCATCGGCGTCGTCACCGCCAAGGGCGCCAACATCCTCGAGCTCGGCAAGGAGGTCGAGAAGGCCACCGCCGAGTTCATGAAGGCCGTGCCGCAGGGCATCGACGTCAAGCTGATCGCCGACCAGCCCAAGGTGGTCGAGCACGCCGTCGGCGAGTTCGTGCACTCCTTCATGGAAGCGCTCGTCATCGTGCTGTTCGTCTCGTTCCTGGCACTCGGCTGGCGCACCGGCATCGTGGTCGCGCTGTCGGTCCCGCTGGTGCTCGGCATCGTCTTCATCGTCATGAACACGATGTCGCTCGACCTGCACCGCATCACGCTCGGCGCGCTGATCATCGCGCTTGGCCTTCTGGTGGATGATGCCATCATCGCGGTCGAGATGATGGTGGTGAAGATGGAGCAGGGCTGGGACCGCTTCCGGGCTGCGTCCTTTGCCTGGGAATCGACCGCGTTTCCGATGCTGACGGGAACGCTGGTCACGGCCGCCGGCTTCCTCCCCATCGGCTTTGCAAATTCCGCGGTCGGCGAATATGCCGGCAGCATCTTCTGGATCGTGGCGATCGCGCTGGTCGCCTCCTGGTTCGTGGCGGTGATCTTCACGCCCTATATCGGCGTCATGCTGCTGCCCAACATCAAGGTGCACCACAATCACGATCCGCACGCGGTCTACGAGACCCGGATGTATCGCGGCCTGCGCGCCATCGTGCAGTGGTGCGTCAACCACCGCATCACCGTGGTGGTCGCGACCGTCGGTGTGTTCATCGCCTCGATCGTCGGCTTCGGCCATGTCCAGCAGCAGTTCTTCCCGCTGTCGGAACGGCCCGAGCTGTTCCTCCAGCTGCGCCTGCCGGAGGGCACCGCCTTCAACGTCACCGAGAAGGCGGTGAAGAAGGCCGAGACGCTGCTGAAGGACGACAAGGACATCGAGACCTATACCTCCTATGTCGGCCAGGGCTCGCCGCGCTTCTGGCTCGGCCTCAACCCGCAACTCCCGAACGAGGCTTTTGCCGAGATCGTCGTCGTCGCCAAGGGCGTCGAAGCGCGCGAGCGGGTCAAGGCCAAGATCGAGGGCGCGGTCGCCGACGGCATGCTGACGGAGGCGCGCGTGCGCGTCGATCGCTTCAATTTCGGTCCGCCGGTCGGCTTCCCCGTCCAGTTCCGTGTGATCGGGCCCGATGCCAACAAGGTGCGCGAGATCGCCTATCAGGTTCGCGACGTCATGCGGCAGAACAAGAACGTCAAGGATGTCCAGCTCGACTGGAACGAGCGGTCGCCCTACCTCAAGCTGGTCGTCGACCAGGACCGCGCCCGCGCCATGGGCCTGACCCCGCAGGACGTGTCGCAGGCACTCGCGATGCTGATCTCGGGTGCGCAGGTCACGACCATCCGCGACGGTATCGAGAAGGTCGCTGTGGTCGCCCGCGCGATCCCGTCCGAGCGCCTCGATCTCGGCGGCGTCGGCGATCTCACCATCACTTCCCGCAACGGCGTTGCCGTGCCGCTGCAGCAGATCGCCAAGATCGAGTATGCCCACGAGGAGCCGATCATGTGGCGGCGTAACCGCGACATGGCGATCACCGTGCGCTCCGACGTCGTCGACGGCGTGCAGGCGCCCGACGTCACGGGCCAGATCACGCCGAAGCTGAAGGCGATCAAGGATCACCTCGAGCCGGCCTACCGCATCGAGCCGGGTGGCGCGTTCGAGGAATCCGCCAAGGGCAACGCCTCGATCTTCGTCCTCTTCCCGCTGATGGTCATGGTGATGCTGACGCTGCTGATGATCCAGCTGCAGAGCTTCTCGCGCCTGATCCTGGTGTTCCTGACCGCGCCGCTCGGCATCGTCGGCGCCTCGTTCGGCCTCAACCTCGCCAACGCCCCGTTCGGCTTCGTGGCTCTGCTCGGCCTGATCGCGCTCGCCGGCATGATCATGCGCAACACGGTCATCCTGGTCGACCAGATCGAGACTGACGTCTCGCACGGCCTGACCCGGCGTGAGGCGATCGTGGAGGCAACCGTCCGCCGCGCCCGTCCGGTGGTGCTGACGGCGCTCGCCGCGATCCTCGCCATGATCCCGCTGTCGCGCTCGGCCTTCTGGGGTCCGATGGCGATCACCATCATGGGCGGTCTGTTCGTCGCGACCTTCCTGACCCTCCTGTACCTGCCGGGCCTCTATGCACTTTGGTTCAGGAAGAGCCTGGATGAGGCGGGGACTCCCGACCAGTCCGCTGCGTCGCAGCATGGCAGCGATGAGCATTCCGCAATTCCGCTTGCTGAAGCGGCTGAATAAATGAGAAGACTGCTGACGAACGAGTCCTGACTGATGGCCCTTATTTCGGAACATATCGAAGGCGACACCCGGGACCGTATTCTCGAGGTGGCCGAGCGGCTGTTCCGCCAGATCGGCTACCAGAAGACCACGGTTGGGGACATCGCCAAGGAGCTCAGGATGAGCCCCGCCAATGTCTATCGCTTCTTCGAATCGAAGAAGGCGATCCATCAGGCGGTGGCCCGTTCGCTGATGGGCGAGGTCGAGCTGGAGGCGCAGCGGATCGTGGCGCGGCCGGGTCCCGTGCTCCCGCGCTTCCGCGAGCTGCTCACCACCATCCATCGCATGAACACCGAGCGCTATGTCGGCGACAACAAGCTGCATGAGATGGTCGAGATCGCGATGCAGGAGGACTGGGAGGTCTGCGTCGCCCATATGGAGCTGATCACCACGGCGGTCGGCCAGATGATCGCGCAGGGCGCGGCCTCCGGCGAGTTCGTGGCGCCGGATCTGGAGCTGGCCTCGATGTGCGCCTGCACCGCGATGATGCGCTTCTTCCACCCCCAGATGATCGCCCAGTGCACCACCAAGCCCGGCCCGACCATCGACCAGATGATCGATTTCGTCATCGCGGGTCTGTCCCCGCGCCCCTGACCCATGTTTTGAGTTGACCGTCATTCCGGGGCGATGCGAAGCATCGAACCCGGAATCTCGAGATTCCGGTTTCGGTCCTGCGGACCGCCCCGGAATGACGGAAAACGGAGAAACAGCGCGTGACCGACAAAGACCTGTACTTCTACGAGCCCTCCAAGGGCCACGGCCTCAAGCACGATCCCTTTAACGCAATCATCGCGCCGCGGCCGATCGGCTGGATCTCCTCACGCGACACCAAGGGCCAAGTCAATCTGGCGCCCTACAGCTTCTTCAACGCCTTCTGCTACGTGCCGCCGATCATCGGCTTCTCCTCCACCAACTGGAAGGACACGGTCTCGAACATGGAGCAGACCAGGGAGTTCGTCTGGAATCTGACCACCATGGACCTCGCCAAGCAGATGAATGCGACCGCCGCGCATGTCGGCCCCGAAGTCGACGAGTTCGAGATCGCGGGCCTCACCGCCGTGCCCGGCAAGCTCGTCAACGTGCCGCGTGTGGCCGAGAGCCCGGTCGCCTTCGAGTGCAAGGTGTCCGACATCGTCCGCCTCAAGGGCGCCGACGGCAAGGAAGCCGATGCCTGGCTGACGCTCGGCGAGGTCGTCGCCGTCCACATCGACAAGGCCATGATCAAGGACGGCGTCTACCAGACCGCTGCCGCCCGCCCGATCGTGCGCGCGGGGCGCCGCGGCGACTATTTCGAGATCAAGCCGGAAAACATGTTCGAGATGGTCCGGCCGGATTAAGGCTGGGCCACAGTCATTCCGGGGCGACGCGTCAGCGTCGAGCCCGGAATCCATAACCACGATCGGGAGTATGGATTCCGGGCTCGCGCCAAGAGGCGTGCCCCGGAATAACGATGTGGAGGCATCCCGCCCCAACCCCTCCCCGGAACTGCCCCCACGCCCCGGCCGTTAGGTCCCCGGGGCGGCCGCCCGGCCGCGTCAATTCGCTTCTTTTTGCCGGCGAAGTGTTCACTCACCCCAGCCACTTTCCGCTAAAATGCCTGACAACCGCGCCGTTGCATGAGGTCCGCCATGAGCTTCCGCCGCGACACCATCACCAAGCCGATCTTCTCCTGGGCGCGCGGCGTGCTGCCGGCGATGTCCGACACCGAGCGCGAGGCGCTGGAGGCCGGTGACGTCTGGTGGGACGCCGATCTCTTCACCGGCAATCCCGACTGGTCGAAGCTGCTGAAGATCGCGCCGGCCAAATTGACCGACGAGGAGCAGGCCTTCCTCAACGGTCCCGTCGACGCGCTCTGCACCATGCTCGACGAGTGGAAGATCTTCTGGGAATGGCGCGACTTGCCCCAGGACGTCTGGGCTTTCATCAAGCGCGAGAAGTTCTTCGGCATGATCATCCCGAAGGAGTTCGGCGGCCTCGGCTTCTCGCCCTATGCGCATTCGGAAGTCGTGCGCAAGATCTCGACCCGCTCGATCGCGGCCGCCGTCACCGTGATGGTGCCGAACTCGCTTGGACCCGGCGAGCTCCTGATGCGCTTCGGCACCAAGGAGCAGCAGGAGCGCTGGCTGCCACGCCTCGCCGATGGCCGTGATATTCCCTGCTTCGGCCTCACCAGCCCCGAGGCCGGCTCCGATGCCGCCTCGATGGTCGACACCGGCATCATCTGCAAGGGCACTTTCGAAGGTCGCGAGGTCGTCGGCCTCAAGCTGAACTGGCACAAGCGCTACATCACGCTCGGTCCCGTCGCGACACTCTTGGGGCTGGCGTTCAAGGCCTACGATCCCGATCATCTCGTGGGCAACGAGGAAGAGCTCGGCATCACCGTGGCGTTGATCCCGACTCATCTGCCCGGCGTCGAGATCGGCCACCGCCATCTGCCGTCGATGCAGGTGTTCCAGAACGGCCCGAACCGGGGCCGCGATGTCTTCATTCCGCTCGACTATGTCATCGGCGGGCAGGAGCGGCTGGGGCAGGGCTGGAAGATGCTGATGACGGCGCTCGCCGCCGGCCGCGGCATCTCGCTGCCGTCGCTGTCGGCGGCCGGTGCCGTCTACGCAGCGCGCACCACAGGCGCCTATGCCCGCATCCGCGAGCAGTTCGGCATCTCCATCTCCAAGTTCGAAGGCGTCGAGGAGCCGCTGGCGCGCATCGTCGCCACCGCCTATCAGCTTGATGCGGCACGGCGGCTCACCTGCGCGGCGCTGAACGCCGGCGTTCATCCCGCCGTCATCTCGGGCATCATGAAGCTGCATGCGACCGAGCGGATGCGCACCGCTGTCGACGACGCCATGGATATCCATGGCGGCAAGGCCGTGATCGACGGTCCGCAAAACTATCTCGGCAATCTCCACCGCGCCGTCCCCGTCGGCATCACGGTGGAGGGTGCCAACATCCTGACTCGTAACCTCATCGTGTTCGGGCAGGGCGCGATCCGCGCGCATCCTTATCTGCTCGCCGAGATGACCGCGCTTGCCGATACCGACCGCGACCGCGGGCTCACCGCGTTCGACAAGGCGTTCTGGAAACACGTCGGCCATAGTTTCGAGACGCTCTTGCGGGCTTTCGGCCGGAGCTGGACATTCGGTGCCTTCGCGCCGGCACCGAACGCAGGTGACGCCACGCCGTTCTATCGCCAGCTCTCGCGCTATTCGGCGGCGTTTGCGCTCTGCGCCGACATGGCGCTGCTCACGCTCGGCGGCGCGCTCAAGCGCAAGGAGATGCTGTCGGCGCGCTTCGGCGACATTCTCTCCGAACTGTACCTGCTCTCGGCCGCGCTAAAACGCTGGCAGGACGAGGGCCGGCAGAAGGACGATTTTGCCGTGCTGCAATGGTGCATGGCGAGCGGCTTCAAGACGATCGAAAACAGGCTTGCGGAAATCCTCGCCAATCTGCCCAATCGCTTCGTCGCCGGCTTCCTCAAGCTCGTGATCCAGCCATTCGGCGCCCGCGTGCTCGGCCCGTCCGACCGCGTCGTGCACCAATGCGCTGGCATCGTGCTGGAGCCCTCGGCCGCGCGTGAGCGTCTCACGCCGGATCTCGCCCATGTCGATGACGACGGCGGCTTCGCCCGGCTGGAGCGAGCGTTCAAGCTGGTCACGGGTACCGACGCGATCGCCAAGCGCATGCGCGCCGCGCACGTCCGCGACTGGAAGGACGCCGTGGCCAAGGGCGTGATCACGCAAGCCGAAGGCGAGCAGCTTGCCGAGGCTCATGAAGCCGTCACAAAAGTGATCGAGGTCGACGATTTCGCGCCGGAGGCGCTGTCGCCGATTTACAAGAAAACCGGAGATGTGCATCAGTTCTTCCAGGAACTCGGTGAACAGAGGGCGGCGAGCTGATGGCACGACCGGTTTTCATCGTCGACGGCAGCCGGACGCCGTTCTTGAAAGCGCGCTCGGGGCCGGGGCCGTTCACGCCGGTCGATCTTGCCGTGCAATGCGGACGGCCGCTGCTGGCGCGCCAGCCGTTCTCGCCGGATGATTTCGACCAGGTCATTCTCGGCTGCGTCAACGTGATCGCGGACGAGATGAATCCGGCCCGTGTCGCCGCGCTCCGGCTCGGTATGGGCGAGGACATGGTCGCCTTCACCGTGCAGATCAATTGCGGCTCCGGCATGCAGTCGATCGATACCGCCTACCGCTACATTCGCGAGGGGCACGCCGACATGATCCTCGCCGGCGGCGCCGAGGCGCTCAGTCACGCACCGCTGGTCTGGCCGAATTCGGGCGTGCGCTGGTTCGCCGGCCTTGCCATGGCGAAGGGCATCGCCGCGAAGGCCGCCGCCGCCTTCAGGCTGCGGCCGCGCGATCTCAAGCCCATCATTGGCCTGGAGCGCGGGCTGGCCGACCCCATCACCGATCTGAACATGGGTCAGACCGCCGAAGTCGTCGGCCATCTCTTCGGCATTACGCGCGCGCAGTCCGACGCTTACGCCGCCGAGAGCCACCGCCGGCTCGCGCATGCGCAGACGCAGGGCTATCTCAAGGGCGAGGTCGAGACCGCGTTCTCCCGTAATGGAAAATTCTTCGACCACGACGACGGCGTACGGCCGGACTCGACGGCGGAAACGCTGGCAAAACTGAAGCCGGTGTTCGAGCGCCCTTGGGGCCAGGTCACCGCCGGCAATTCCTCGCAGATCACCGACGGCGCCTCCTGGGTGATCCTCGCCTCCGACGCGGCGGTGGCAAAGCACAGACTGACACCGAAGGCCGCGATCGTCGACAGCAACTGGGCCGCGCTCGATCCCAGCATCATGGGGCTCGGTCCTGTGATGTCGGCGACCCCGCTGCTTCAACGCAACGGTCTCACGGTTCAGGACGTCGAGACCTGGGAGCTGAACGAGGCTTTTGCGACGCAGGTGCTCGGCTGTCTCGCCGCCTGGAACGACGACAGATTCTGCCGCGAGATTTTGGGCTTCGACGGCGCGGCCGGCGAGATCGACCGTGAGAGGCTCAACGTCGACGGCGGCGCCATCTCGCTCGGCCATCCCGTCGGCACCTCCGGCAACCGCATCGTGCTGCATCTCGTCAACGCGATGAAGCGGCTCGGCACGCGGCGCGGCGTCGCCACCGAATGCATCGGCGGCGGGCTCGGCGGCGCCATGCTGATCGAGGCGGTGTGACGATGGATTCGAAGATCATGACCGCGCTCGGCGATCGCGTGCTGACGCTCGGGCCTCAGCCGGCGGCCGATGGCCCCTACAAGCATTTCAAGCTGACGCGCGATGACGACGGTGTCGCTTGGCTGCTGTTCGACCGCGCCGATGCAAGCGCCAACACGCTCTCCTCGGACGTGATGGAGGAATTCGACGCCGTGCTGGCGGCGATCGAGACCGAGCGCCCCGCCGGCCTCGTCATCCGCTCGGCCAAACCTTCCGGCTTCATTGCGGGCGCGGACGTCAACGAGTTCCGCGGCGCAACCGACGCCGGCTTGGTCGAGACGCGGATCCGCGCCGCGCATGCCGTGGTCGATCATCTTGAGGCGCTGAAGCTGCAGACGGTCGCGGTGATCCACGGCTTCTGCCTCGGCGGCGGCCTCGAGGTCGCGCTCGCCTGCCAGTCGCGCATCGCAATCGACGGCGCGCGATTCGGCTTCCCCGAGGTGATGCTCGGCCTGCATCCCGGTCTGGGCGGCACCGCGCGCTTCACCGCGCTGGTCAATCCGACCCAGTCGATGGCGTTGATGCTGACCGGCCGCACCATCGATGCGCGCCGCGCCAAATCGCTCGGCCTCGTCGATGCCGTGACGCAGGAGCGCCATGTCCGCAGCGCGGTGAAAGACGTTCTGTTCGGCCGGCTGAAGCGGGCCAAGCCCGGCCTGCTTACGCGCGCGGCCAATCTCGGACCGGTGCGCGGACTGCTGGCCAAGCGGATGCGCTCGGAGGCGGCGAAGGCCGCACCCCGCGAGCACTATCCCGCGCCTTACGCGCTGATCGATCTCTGGGAGAGCCATGGCGGTAGCAAGGCCGCGATGCTGAAGGCCGAGCAGGCTTCCTTCGCCAAATTGATGGTGACGCCGACCGCGCAGAATTTGATCCGCGTGTTCTTCCTGCGCGAGCAGATGAAGAAGGCGGCAGGTAGCGGCAATACGATCAGGCACGTCCACGTCATCGGCGCCGGCGCCATGGGCGGCGACATCGCTGCTTGGATAGCCGGGCAGGGGATACGCGTCTCGCTCGCCGACATGAAGCCGGAGCCGATCGCCGGCGCGGTGAGGCGCGCCGCCGAGCTCTACGGCAAGATCATCCGCAAACCGACCGAGGTGCGTGACGCGCTCGATCGGCTGATCCCCGACATGGACGGGGAGGGTGTCCGCAACGCGGATCTCATCATCGAGGCGGTGCCGGAAAAGCTGGAGCTCAAGCAGAAAGTCTATGCCGGCCTCGAGCCGAAGATGAAGCCGGGCGTGATTCTCGCGACCAACACGTCGAGCATTCCGCTTCAGGATTTGCGCACGACGCTGGCGCGGCCGGAGCGGCTCGTCGGCCTTCACTTCTTCAATCCGGTGTCGCGGCTGCAACTGGTCGAGGTTGTCAGCCATGACGGCAACGATGCGCAGGTAATGAAGGAGGCGCTCGCCTTCGTCGGCGCGATCGACCGTTTGCCGCTGCCCGTGAAGAGCTCGCCCGGCTTTCTCGTCAACCGCGCGCTGACGCCGTACATGCTGGAAGCGATGGTGATGCTGGACGAGAAGACCGACCAGCGCCTGATCGACGCCGCCGCCGAACAGTTCGGCATGCCGATGGGGCCGATCGAGCTGGCCGACCAGGTCGGGCTCGACATCTGCCTCGACGTCGGCGACATGCTGCGCACCAGGTTCGGCGACCTGTTGCCGCCGACGCCGGCCTGGCTGCGCGACAAGGTCGCCAGGGGCGAACTTGGTCGCAAGACCGGCAAGGGCTTCTACACCTGGAAGGACGGTAAGGCGGAGAAGGCGCCGCTGCCCAGGACCGGCCCGGGCGTCACCGACCAGATGATCGACCGGCTGGTGCTGCCGATGTCCAACGTCTGCGTCGCGGCCCTTCGCGAAGGCATCGTCGATGATCCCGACGCCGTCGATGGCGCGATGATCTTCGGCACCGGGTATGCGCCCTTCCGTGGCGGGCCGCTGAATTATGCGCGCACGCGCGGGGTGGAGAATGTCGTATCCACCCTGCGTGCGCTGGCCGAGCGATTCGGCGCGCGCTTCGCGCCCGATCCGGGCTGGGACAATTTCAAATGAGAGCCATATGACCGACGAGCCCGACACCGAACCGAGCGGCGATCTCTGCATCCGCACGCTGGCGATGCCCGCCGACACCAACGCCAATGGCGATATCTTCGGCGGCTGGCTGCTCAGCCAGATGGACGTCGGCGGCGGCGTGTTCGCATCGAAGGTGGCGCGATCTCGCACCGTGACGGTGGCGATCGAGGCGATGAATTTTCGCAAAGCGGTCTATGTCGGCGATCTCGTTTCCGTCTACGCCAATCTCGTGCGGGTCGGCCGCACCTCGATGACCGTGCATCTCGAAGCCTGGGCGCTGCGGCGCAGGGAGCTTCAGCCGATCCTGGTGACCGACGGCAATTTCACCTATGTCTCGATCGACGACGAGGGCCGTCCGCAAGCGATCCGCCGAGACGATCCGACGATCGCGACGTAGCCGCGCGCGGCGCTCTGCCCCATCTCACGAAAATGTGCAGCGTGGCCAAACGCGGCGCGAGTGAGTCAACGCGTCGCGGCTTCGCCAACAACCAGTCATAAAACGGATGAGGTCCCGGCGTACTCAGATGCGCATCGATTCGGGGTGGAAACGACTGATTTGCGCTCAGGAACCTTTGGGCAAAATCGTCGTTATTTGCCCGCATTGAGGAATCTACGGGCCATGCCGGACAGCTACATCATCGAAGTCAATTCACAGACCGCGGGCATCGTCGTTCGCGGCCAGGGCGGCTACTGCTTCTTCGCCTCGTCCCACGAGTTCAACCGCCTCGAAGGCCAGCTCTTCCGCAACGCCCGCGAAGCCGAACGCGCCGCCCGCAAGCTGGTTAACGGCGATGTGAGGGAAGCGGCGTAGGTCCCGGTGTCATTCCGGGGTGCGCATAGCGCGAACCCGGAATCCATTATGCGACATAACAAGTGGATGAATGGATTCCGGGCCCGCGCCTTTCGGCGCATCCCGGAATGACGCCGTTCATCACAGCTTTGTCGCGGAGCGCGACAACAGCTTCCAATCGTCGCCCTGCTTCAGCCAGTTCATCAGGATATTCAGCCAGTTCATCAGGATATGAAGGCTGTTCGCCACTTTCTGTCCGCCGGTCATCATCTCGGCCAGCCAGTGGAAGCGCACGATCGCGGCGGGGCCGACGATCTTGATGGTCGGGTCCTTGTACGTAATCGACAGGAATTCGGTCTTGCCGTCGGTGGCGTTGGCGATGAAGGCCGCCTTGTCCTCGAGGAAGCCGCTGGAATGGCTGTAGCTCAAATCGTCCGCGCACAGCGCGCCGAGCGCCTTCGGGTCGGCCGCGATCTGGGCAAGACGAAATGCCTCGACGTTCTTTGCCACCGCTTCATGGTCCGTCGTGGCAGCATGATCGCGATTCAGTGTCATCGTATCCTCCGTTCTTGCCGCCATGCGGCGAGCTACACTCTCCCGCAACGGGAGGGGGCAGAATCGTCATCACAACTTCGTCGCAGCTCGCGACAACAGCTTCCAGTCGTCGCCCTGCTTCTGCCAGTTCATCAGGATGTGAAGGTTGGTCGGCACTTTTTTCCCATCTGCCGCCATCTCCTGTTCCGCGACCCAGTGGAAGCGCACGATCGCGGCGGAGCCGACGACCTTGATGGTGGGGTCCTGATACGCGATCGACAGGAACTTCGATTTTCCGTCGGTCGCGTTGGCGACGAAGGTGGCCTTGTCCTCGACCTTGCCGCTGGAATGGCTGTAGCTGAGATCGTCCCAGCACAGCGCGCCGAGCGCCTTGGGGTCTGCCGCGATCTGGGCGAGGCGGAAGGCCTCGACCTTCTTCGCCACGGCGTCCTCGTCCGCTGACGCGGCCAGCGCCGGTGTCGTGACAGCGAGCGCTGAGACGGCAAGCGCTGAGACGGCAAGGGTCGAGAGAGCCAGATCGCGTCGATTGATCGTCATCGTTTCCTCCGTTCTTGATCTTGCATGGAGTGTTGCAGCCGCGCGCGGCTTTGTCGAGTGTCCGTGACGGTCATGTCGATGCGTCATTGCGCGATGGAGGCTGTATTGATACGTCTTTCGCATTGATGCATCGCGCATCGGGGAAAGTACGGAAATGATCGAGGCTCTCGGCAAGCACATGAGCAAGGCATTGCTGTTCGACATCGACGGTACGCTCGCCAATACCGACCCGCTGCACCTGAAGGCCTTCAACCAGGTGCTTGGGCCGCGTGGCCACGTGTTCGATCACGCGCGCTTCTCCAGGGAGCTGCAAGGTTTCTCCAATGTGTCGATCGGCGAGCGCTTCCTGCCCGATGAGGCGCTGGACAAGCGCGCCGAGATTCTCGGCGAGAAGGAGCATGTCTTCCGCACGCTCGTCGCCGGGCAGATCGAGCCGCTGCCTGGTCTGATGGCGCTGCTCGACAAGGCAGATGGCGCTGGCATTCCCATGGCCGCGGTGACCAACGCGCCGCGTCTCAATGCCGAGCTGCTGCTGTCCGGTCTCGGCATCACGCATCGCTTCAAGGCGATCGTGATCGGTGACGAACTGCCCCACGGCAAGCCGCATCCGCTGCCCTATCAGGAAGGATTGCGCTTCGTCGGCGCCAGCGCGGCGGCCTCGGTCGCGTTCGAGGATTCCCGCTCCGGCGTGCAATCTGCGTCGGCCGCCGGCATTCCGACCATCGGCATCCGCACCAGCCTCAGCCATGCTGACCTTGTTGGATCAGGCGCCGTCGCGTCCGCCAGCGCCTTCGACGACCCGGATCTGCTCGCGCGTCTCGCCGCCGCGATGGCGTGGTGAGAGGCTTCGGCCGTTAATCGTGATTGGCGTCCGCATTGACCGCAGCCGCGAACCGCCGCACCATGCGGCCTTCTGATTTGAGGCCATCGCCGTGACCGGATTGACCCATCGCCAAGCCGAAATCCTCAACATCGCGCGTGCTTCGGGCCGCGTCATGGTCGAGGAGCTGGCGCGCAAGTTCGAGGTCTCGGCGCAGACCATCCGCAAGGATCTCAACGATCTCTGCGAGCGCCGCTCGCTGACCCGCATCCATGGCGGCGCGATCATCGCGTCCGGTGTCGAGAACCTCGCTTACGAAGCTCGCCGCTTCGTCGCCGCCGACGAGAAGAAGGCGATCGGGGTTGCGGCCGCCTCGCTGATCCCGAACGGCTGCTCCCTCTTCATCAACATCGGCACCACGACCGAGGAGGTCGCGAGCGCGCTGACCTCGCACGAGGATCTCCTCGTCATCACCAACAACCTCAACGTCGCGATGCTGCTCTACCGACATCCCCGCATCGAGGTGGTGGTCGCCGGCGGCACGGTGCGGCGTGCCGATGGCGCCGTGGTCGGCTCGACCGCGACGCAGCTGATCGGGCAGTTCAAGGTCGACTACGCCATCATCGGCGCGTCCGCGATCGACGAAGAGGGCGCGCTGCTCGACTTCGACTATCGCGAGGTGCAGGTCGCGCAAGCCATCATCGCCAACGCCCGCAGCGTCATGCTGGTCGCCGATTCCACGAAACTCCGCCGCAGCGCGCCGGTGCGCATCGCCCATATCAGCCAGATCCAGACCTTCGTCACCGATCAGGAACTGCCCGAGCGCCTCGCCACGATTTGCCACAGCAAAGGCATCGAGGTGATGGCGGCAATGCCGAAAGGGGCGGGGGAATCGGATGAGGCAGCAGCGGAGCCACCTCAAGACCCGGGTTCGGTCGTCCGCCTGCGATAGCGGGAGGCGTCCTACCCTGCTGCTGGTTTCCACGGGTTGAATAGCGTCACACCCGTAGGTTCGAAATCTCCCACATTACGCGTAATAACCGTCAAGCCGTGAACAAGCGCGGTTGCCGCGATGAGAGCGTCGCGTTCAGCCTTCGGATTGGGAACGTGAAGTTGCGCACAACGCTGGGCCACTACCGTATCAACGGCCAGGATTCGCCCTTCGAAACGAGCTAGAACCTGATCGTCGATCCACGTGCGCAAGACAGCCCCCTGCGCCGCGTCCTTGCGCGCGATCAGGCGCGCGCCAAGTTCGATTTCGAGAATCGAGATCGCCGACATGAAAAAATTCGCAGCGGGAATCGCATCGGCCCAGGCGACGACATTGCGATCCGCTTTGTCAGGTCGCCTCAGTTCGGAGATGACATTCGTGTCCAGCAGAAACATCAGTCGAGATCGGCGGGCTTGAAGACTCCGCCGGACATGCGGGGCGGATCGAACTCGAAGTCCGTGTTCGCCTGCGCCAGAGCTTCGGCAAGGCTCATGTGCCCGCCGCTCAGGCGCAAATAATCCTCGATCGTCAGCAGGACATGAGCCGGGCGGCCACGATCCGTAATGAAGACGGGTCCCTGCGAGGCGGCTTTCTTGGCGCCGCTTGTATCCTGGTTGAACTCTCGGCTTGTCAGGGTGGTCACCATCTTCAGCTCCTCCACGACGTGGTTAGGCTTACGAGCGCGAATTATATGTAGATATGTTTCTACATTCAATATCCCCATCGGGCCGCGAGGCCGGTCATGCCCCCTGCCGATCAATCCGGACCATTTGCTCTCGAATTTGGCCGTTCCTCTGCCGATTTCGTCGTCGGCTGCCCGATAAAAATGTTTCGCTTTCACTTCCCGTCTCTTGTCTTTCATCTTGCTTTCGGTTTTCGGTATGATTTAATCGAAAGCGAAAGTAGCTGCTCGAAGGAACGAGCGGTCGCCGGGGGATGCGTCTGTTGGAGCGGATTTTCGACCTCGCCATCATTGGAGGCGGTGTTAACGGCTGCGGCATCGCGCGCGACGCGGTGGGCCGCGGCAACAGTGTCTTCCTGTGCGAAATGAACGATCTGGCGAGCGGGACGTCGTCCTGGTCGACCAAGCTGGTGCATGGCGGGCTGCGCTATCTCGAATATTACGAATTTCGCCTGGTCCGCGAGGCGCTGATCGAGCGCGAGATCCTCTGGGGCATCGCGCCCCACATCATACGTCCACTGCGTTTCGTTCTGCCGCATCACGCCGGCCTGCGCCCGGCGTGGCTGCTGCGCCTCGGCCTCTTCCTGTATGACCACATCGGTGGCCGTCACCTGCTGCCCGCGACCCGCTCGGTCGATCTGCGGCGTGACGAGGTCGGCCGTCCGCTGATCCCGAATCGCTACAGCCGCGCCTTCGAATATTCCGACTGCTTCGTCGATGATGCCCGCCTCGTCGTGCTCAACGCACGCGACGCCGCCGACAAGGGCGCGGAGATCCGCACCCGCACCTGCGCCACCGAAATCCACCAGTCCGAAGGCGTCTGGACGGTCAGCATGGTCGATACGCTGACCGGCGCGCGCTCGCAGGTCCAGGCCCGCGCGCTGGTCAATGCCGGCGGCCCCTGGGTCGAGGACGTGCTCGGCCGCGGCGCCGGTGTGAATGCAAAGGCCAAGGTGCGCCTGGTGCAGGGCTCGCACATCGTCGTGAAAAAGCTCTACGACCACGACCGCGCCTACATGTTCCAGAACGCGGACGGCCGCATCATCTTCGTCATCCCGTACCAAGACGATTTCACGCTGATCGGCACCACCGACCGCGACTATGACGGCGATCCTTCCAAGGTGAAGGCGACGCCCGAGGAGATCGAGTATCTCTGCAAGGCCGCCAGCGAATATCTCGCCAAGCCGGTGACGCCAGAGGACGTGGTCTGGACCTATTCCGGCGTGCGTCCGCTCTATGACGACGGCGCCAGCGAAGCCAAGGCTGCAACCCGCGACTACGTGTTCGAGCTCGACACGCCGGGCAACGCGCCGCTGCTGTCGATCTATGGCGGCAAGATCACGACTTATCGCCGGCTTGCCGAAGAGGCGCTGGAACGGCTCGCGCCCTATCTTCGCAGTGCGAAAGCGCGCGAGGGCTGGACCGGCAAGGCGCCGCTGCCCGGCGGCGACATGGGCGTGTCCGACGTCGACGGCCTGATCGCCGAGCTCCAGCGCGGCTATCCCTTCCTCAGCCACGAGCACGCGCGGCGCCTCGCGCGCGCCTATGGCACCAGGGCGGCAAAGCTGCTCGGCGATGCGAAATCGGCCGCCGATCTCGGCCAGGCCTTTGGCGCGACGTTGACCGAGCGCGAGGTCCGCTACCTCATGGCCAACGAATGGGCCGTGACCGCCGAGGACATCGTCTGGCGCCGTTCCAAGCTGGGGCTGCGACTATCTGCCGACGAGATCGCGGCGTTGAGCGACTGGATTGCAACCCATGGTGTGCGGCAAAGTCCCCTGCTGGAAGCAGGAGGCCGCTCATGACCGTGACACTCGATCACGTGACCCGGACCGTCGACGGTATCGAGCACATCCGCGACGTCTCGCTGACGCTCGAGAGCGGCACGCTCAACGTGCTGCTCGGGCCGACGCTGTCGGGCAAGACCTCGATCATGCGGCTGCTCGCGGGTCTCGACAAGCCGACCGCGGGCAAGGTGCTGGTCAACGGCAAGGACGTCACCGGCGTCGATGTGCGCAAGCGTTCGGTCGCGATGGTCTATCAGCAGTTCATCAATTATCCCTCGCTGACGGTCTACGAGAACATCGCCTCGCCGCTGCGCGTGCAGGGCAAGCCACGTGACGAGATCGAAACGCGCGTGGCGGAAGCCGCAAGACTGCTGCGGCTCGAGCCGTTCCTGAAGCGTACGCCGCTTCAGCTTTCCGGCGGTCAGCAGCAGCGCACCGCGATGGCGCGCGCGCTGGTCAAGGGTGCCGATCTCGTGCTGCTCGACGAGCCGCTCGCCAATCTCGACTACAAGCTCCGCGAGGAGCTGCGTGCTGAGCTGCCGCGCATCTTCGAGGCCTCGGGCGCGATCTTCGTTTATGCCACCACCGAGCCGACCGAAGCGTTGCTGCTCGGTGGCAACACGGTCTGCATGTGGGAAGGCCAGGCGCTCCAGATCGGCGAGACGCCGAATGTCTACCGCCAGCCGCAGACCCTGCGCGTCGCGCAGGTGTTCTCCGATCCGCCGCTCAACCTCGTCGGCATCGAGAAGAGGAACGGCTCGGTGCAATATGCCGGTGGCGCCGCGTCGCCGGCCTCCGGCCTCTATTCGTCGCTGGCCGACGGCGCCTATCGCGTCGGCTTTCGCGCCCATCAGCTCGCGCTCGCCAACGGTGAGGCCGACCGCCACGCCTTCCACGCCACGGTGACGGTCACCGAAATCACCGGTTCGGAGAGCTTCGTGCATTTGACCCGCGACGGATCGAACTGGGTTGCGGTGCTGCATGGCGTGCACGAATTCGAGCCCGGCCAGACGCTCGATGCCGTGCTCGATCCCAACGATGTCTTCGTCTTCGATGCCGCCGACCGTTTGGTCGCGGCACCAAGCTCTTGAGGGAGACGCGACATGGCCCGCATTGACCTCGTCGATCTCGCCCACTCCTACGCAGGCAATGACGCGCCGCAGGACAGCTTTGCGCTCAAGCCGGTGACCATGACCTGGCGGCAGGGTGGCGCCTATGCGCTGCTCGGACCTTCCGGCTGCGGCAAGACCACGCTGCTCAACGTCATCTCCGGCATCATCACGCCGTCGCGGGGAAAAATCCTGTTCGACGGTGTGGACATCACACCGCTGTCAACCCAGAAGCGCAACATCGCCCAGGTGTTCCAGTTCCCGGTGATCTACGACACCATGACGGTGGGGCAGAACCTGGCGTTTCCTCTGAAGAATCGCGGCGTGCCGAAGGCCGAGATCGACAAGCGCGTCGCCGAGATCGCCCGCCTGCTCGATCTCGAACCCTATCTGAACCGCAAGGCGACGCGGCTCACCGCCGACGCCAAGCAGAAGATCTCGCTCGGCCGCGGCCTGGTCCGATCAGACGTCGCCGCCGTGCTGTTCGACGAGCCGCTGACGGTGATCGATCCCGAGCTGAAATGGCAGCTGCGCTCCAAGCTGAAGGCGCTGCATCGCGAGCTCGACCTGACGATGATCTACGTCACCCACGACCAGACCGAGGCGCTGACCTTCGCCGACACCGTCGTCGTCATGCATGACGGCCGCGTCGTGCAGAGCGGCACACCGGCCGAGCTGTTCGACAAGCCGGCGCACACATTTGTAGGCTATTTCATCGGCTCGCCCGGCATGAACATCATTCCAGCCGAGGTGAGGGGCCGCGAAGCCAGGGTCGGCGGACACGTCATTGCGCTGGGCCGCAGCTATGACAAGCTTCCGGCCGGCGCGAAAATCGAAATCGGCGTTCGTCCTGAATTCGTCGACGCGGTCGCGCCCGCGCCCGGCCTGCTCTCGGCAAAGATCGAGCGCATCGACGATCTCGGCCGCATCCGTTTCGCCCGCACGCGCCTCGGCGACGCCAAGCTCGCGGCGCGCGCGCCGGCGGGCTTCACCAGTTCGGACGGCACCGCCGGGCTGAAATTCGACCCGTCGCATATCCACGTCTATGCCGACAGCCTTCTGGTGGAGGGAGCCGCCTGATGGACAAGACCGTCAACCAAAAAGCCTGGTTCCTCGTGCTGCCGGTGTTCCTGGTCGTCGCCTTCTCGGCGGTGCTGCCGTTGATGACGGTGGTGAACTATTCGATGCAGGACACGTTCGGCAACAACCAGTTCTTCTGGAATGGTGTCGGCTGGTTCAAGGAATTGCTCGATCCCTCGACCGACCTCGGCGGCCGCTTCCTCGCCTCGCTCGGCCGCAACCTGTTCTTCTCGCTGGTGATCCTCGCCATCGAGGTGCCGCTCGGCATCGTCGTCGCGCTGTCGATGCCGCGGCAGGGCTGGACGGTGGCGGCCTGTCTCGTCATCCTCGCGCTGCCGCTGCTGATTCCGTGGAACGTGGTTGGCACCATCTGGCAGATCTTCGGCCGGCCCGACATCGGGCTGCTCGGCTATGTCCTCAACCATATCGGGATCGACTACAATTACGTCTCCAACGAATTCGACGCCTGGGTTACCGTCATCGTGATGGACGTCTGGCACTGGACCAGCCTCGTTGCGCTGCTGTGCTATGCCGGGCTGAAGTCGATCCCGGAAGCCTACTATCAGGCCGCCCAGATCGACGGCGCCTCGCGCTGGGCCGTGTTCAAGGCGATCCAGCTGCCGAAGATGAACCGCGTGCTGCTGATCGCCGTGCTGCTGCGCTTCATGGACAGCTTCATGATCTACACCGAGCCGTTCGTCGTCACCGGCGGCGGCCCCGGCAATTCCACCACCTTCGTGTCGATCGAGCTGGTCAAGATCGCGCTCGGCCAGTTCGACCTCGGCAAGGCGGCAGCGCTGTCGCTGGTCTACAACCTGATCATCCTGATCGTCTGCTGGATCTTCTACACCGTCATGACCAATGCCGGCGCCGAACGTAAGCCGCAGGAAGGAGCCGTGTGATGCATTCGATCCCCGGCCGACGCGTCATCATGGCGCTGTTTTTGATCTTCCTGCTGCTGCCGATCTACTGGCTCGTCAACATGAGCTTCAAGACCAATGCCGAGATCGTCTCGACGATGACGCTATGGCCGCATACCCCGACGCTGCAGCACTACAAGCGCATCTTCACCGATGAGAGCTGGTATTCCGGTTACATCAATTCGCTGGAATACGTCGTCCTCAACACCATCATCTCGATCTCGGTGGCGCTGCCGGCGGCCTACGCTTTCTCGCGATACCGCTTTCTCGGCGACAAGCATCTGTTCTTCTGGCTGCTGTCGAACCGCATGGCGCCGGCCGCGGTCTATGCGCTGCCGTTCTTCAACCTCTATTCGGCGATCGGCCTGTTCGATACGCCCTGGGCGGTCGCGCTCGCGCATTGCATCTTCAACGTGCCCTTGGCGGTCTGGATCCTCGAAGGCTTCGTCTCCGGCGTGCCGCGCGAGATTGACGAGACCGCCTTCCTCGACGGCTATTCTTTCCCGCGCTTCTTCATCAAGATCCTGGTGCCGCTGATCGCGAGCGGCATCGGCGTTGCCGCCTTCTTCTGCTTCATGTTCTCCTGGGTCGAGCTGCTGCTCGCACGCACGCTGACATCGGTCTCGGCCAAGCCCATCGCCGCGATCATGACGCGCACGGTGTCGGCGGCCGGCATGGATTGGGGTCTGCTGGCCGCGGCCGGCGTGCTCACCATCATTCCGGGGGCGCTCGTGATCTGGTTCGTCCGCAATTACATCGCGCGCGGTTTCGCGCTGGGTCGGGTCTGAGGAGGCATCAATGGAATCCATCGCATGGATGGCCTGGACGCTGCCGACGGCGATCTTCTTCGTCGCGCTCGCTTGCACGCTTGCCGTGATGACGTATCTGGCGGCGGTCTATCCCGAAGCCGAGCGTGTCGGCGTGCTCAGCATCCCGACCACGCGCGGCGACCGCCTGTTCATCTCGCTGATCACGGCCGCCGTCATTCACCTCTTGTGGATCGCTTTCATGGGCACCGATGCGCTTGCGACGGTGCCGATCGGCGAGGAAGGTTTTGAAATCTCGAGCCTGTGGCTCGCATCAGGAATTTCGCTGGTCACGGCCGCGCTCATTTTCCGCACGGTCTGAAACTCGCGAAGGGACGGCCAGATCCGGGACCAACCCGGGTCTGTACAAAAGTTTGTCGCTGCAACGGAGGAAACAACATGCGACGGTCTAGAAGCAAAGGTCCGCTGACCAAAGTCAGCTTGCTGAGCGTATCAAGTGCGGCAGCCATCATTGCGGTAGCGTTCGCCGTCTCGGCGCCCGTTCGCGCCGCCGATGATGCCGCGATCCAGAAGTGGATTGCGGAATTCCAGCCCTCGACCTTGTCGAAGGACGACCAGAAGAAGGAGCTGGAGTGGTTCGCCAAGGCGGCCGAGCCGTTCAAGGGCATGGAGATCAACGTCGTCTCCGAGACCATCACCACCCACGAATATGAATCGCAGACGCTGGCCAAGGCGTTCTCCGAGCTCACCGGCATCAAGCTCAAGCACGACATCATCCAGGAAGGTGACGTCGTCGAGAAGCTGCAGACCCAGATGCAGTCCGGCAAGAACGTCTATGACGGCTGGATCAACGATTCCGACCTGATCGGCACCCACTTCCGCTACGGCCAGACCATCGCGCTGTCGGACTACATGACCGGCGAGGGCAAAGACGTCACCGACCCCATGCTCGACGTCAACGACTTCATCGGCAAGTCGTTCGGCACCGCGCCGGACGGCAAGCTCTACCAGCTGCCCGACCAGCAGTTCGCCAATCTCTACTGGTTCCGCTACGACTGGTTCACCAACCCGGACTACAAGGCCAAGTTCAAGGCCAAGTACGGCTATGAGCTCGGCGTTCCCGTGAACTGGTCGGCCTATGAGGACATCGCCGAGTTCTTCACCAACGACATCAAGGAGATCAACGGCGTCAAGGTCTACGGCCATATGGACTATGGCAAGAAGGACCCGTCGCTCGGCTGGCGTTTCACCGACGCCTGGCTGTCGATGGCCGGCAACGGCGACAAGGGCATTCCGAACGGCCTGCCGGTCGACGAGTGGGGCATCCGCATGGAAGGCTGCCGCCCGGTCGGCTCCTCGGTCGAGCGTGGTGGCGACACCAACGGTCCGGCCGCGGTCTACTCGATCACCAAGTACCTCGAGTGGATGAAGAAGTATGCTCCGCCGCAAGCCCAGGGCATGACCTTCTCCGAGTCCGGTCCCGTGCCGGCGCAGGGCAACATCGCCCAGCAGATGTTCTGGTACACCGCCTTCACCGCCGACATGGTGAAGCCGGGCATCGCCGTGATGAACGCGGACGGTACGCCGAAATGGCGTATGGCTCCGTCGCCGCACGGCGCGTACTGGAAGGAAGGCATGAAGCTCGGCTACCAGGACGCCGGCTCCGTGACGCTGCTGAAGTCCACTCCGGCGGATCGCCGCAAGGCAGCCTGGCTCTATCTCCAGTTCATCGTCTCCAAGACGGTGTCGCTGAAGAAGAGTCATGTCGGTCTCACCTTCATCCGTGAATCCGACATCTGGGACAAGTCGTTCACCGAGCGTGCGCCGAAGCTCGGCGGCCTGATCGAGTTCTACCGCTCGCCCGCGCGCGTGCAGTGGACCCCGACCGGCAACAACGTGCCCGACTATCCGAAGCTGGCTCAGCTGTGGTGGCAGAACATCGGCGATGCGTCGTCCGGTGCGAAGACGCCGCAGGCCGCGATGGACTCGCTTGCCGCCGCCCAGGACTCCGTCATGGAGCGTCTGGAGAAATCGGGCGTGCAGAAGGAGTGCGGTCCGAAGCTGCACAAGAAGGAGTCGGCCGAGTACTGGTACGCCAAGGCCCAGAAGGACGGCACTCTCGCTCCGCAGCGCAAGCTCGCCAACGAGAAGCCGAAGGGCGAGACGGTCGACTACGACACGCTGATCAAGTCGTGGCCGGCAACCCCGCCCAAGCGCGCCTCGCTGCAGTAAGCAGAGGTCTCAGAACGACGAAAGGCCGGGAGCGATCCCGGCCTTTTTCTTTTTACCGCGCCACGTTTGCGGGAGATGCCGAGCTATCGCCGTCATCCTGAGGTGCTCGTCCTGCAGCGCAGGACGAGCCTCGAAGGACGACAGGCCCGGCTGCATCCCGGCCGCTCATCCTTCGAGGCTCGCCAAGCGCCGCTTCGCGTCGCATGGCTCACGCCTCAGGATGACGGATTGGGATTGCGCGTGGACCGCTGCCGCCCCTACTTCGCCGCCGCCAGCGTCGGGTAATCCGTATATCCCTTGGCGCCGCCGCCGTAGAACGTGTTCTTGTCCCAGTCGTTCAGCGCCGCGCCCGTCTTCAGCCGTTCGACCAGATCGGGGTTTGAGATGAAGGGCTTGCCGAAGGCGATCAGGTCGGCGGCGTTGGCGTCCAGCACCTTGGTGGCGAGCTCGAAGTCGTAGCCGTTGTTGGCGATGTAGGCGCCGGAGAAGCGCTTGCGCAGGCTCGCATAGTCGAACGGCGCGAAGTCGCGCGGGCCGCCGGTGGCGCCTTCGACGACGTGGAGATAGACCAGCTTGAGCGCATTGAGGCCATCGACGATGTGATCGAACAGCGGCTGCGGATTCGAATCCACGATGTCGTTGGCGGGCGTCACCGGCGAGATGCGGATGCCGGTGCGGTCGGCGCCGGCTTCCGCCACAACTGCCTTGGAGACTTCCAGCATCAGCCGCGCCCGGTTCTCGATGGAGCCACCGTAGGTGTCGGTACGCTTGTTGGCGCCGTCCTTGGCGAACTGGTCGAGCAGGTAGCCGTTGGCGCCGTGGATCTCGACGCCGTCGAAGCCGGCTTCGAGCGCATTCTTCGTCGCCCGCTTGAAGTCGTCGATGATGCCCGGAATTTCAGAGAGCTCTAGCGCGCGGGGCTCGGAGACGTCGGCGAAGCCGCCATTGACGAAGGTCTTGCCCTTGGCGCGGATCGCGCTCGGCGCCACCGGGGCCGCGCCGTTGGCCTGGAGATCGACATGCGAGATGCGGCCGACATGCCAGAGCTGGATGTAGATCTTGCCGCCGCGCTCATGCACCTGGTCGGTGACCTTGCGCCAGCCGGCGACCTGGTCCTTGGTGTAGATGCCGGGCGTATCCTGGTAGCCCTGGCCCTGCTGTGAGACCTGGCTCGCCTCGGTGATCAGAAGCCCCGCGGAGGCGCGCTGGGCGTAATAGTCGGCGGCGAGGGCACCCGGTACGAAAGTGCCGGGAACGGCGCGGTTGCGCGTCAGTGGTGCCATCACGAGGCGGTTGGCCAGCGTGATCGGGCCAAGCTTGTAGGTCTCAAACAATTTGGTCGGACGGCTCATGGGAATGCTTTCAGGCGGTGAGAGGTCCGGAACACTTGTGCATCGCGGCAATCAGCGCAAGGGACGAGCCATACGGAAACTGCAGGCGAGCTACGCGGCGGCGGCCGCGTAGCATAATTCATGTGCAGTTTCGGCTACGGCAGCAAATTTCGACTGCCCGGTCGCGCGATACGTCAGTTAGCGCCGAGGAAATCGCGCTTGCCGATCTCGACACCAGCGTGACGCAGGAGGCCGTGGGCAGTCGCGGCGTGGAAATAGAAGTTCGGGAGCGAGAACGAGCTCAGGAATTGCTGGCCCGTCATCGTGATGGATTTGTCGGGACCGGCCGGGAAGGTGACATTCTTGGCCTCGGCGCCCTCGAACTGCTCGGGCTTGAACGACTTCACATAGTCGATGGTCTTCGCCAGCCGCTGCTTCAGGTCCGCAAAGCTGGTCTCGGTGTCGGGCGTCGAGGGCACTTCGCTATGGGTCAGCCGGGCGCAGCCCTTGGCAGCGAAATCGCTGACGATCTGGATCTGCTTCGACAGCGGCAGCATGTCCGGGAAGAGGCGGGAGCCGAGCAGGACGCTCGGGTCGATCTTCTTCGCCGCGCAATGCGCCTCAGCCTTGGTGAGCAGGCCGGTGAGGCTGTTCAGCATTTGCAGATACGCGGGGACGACGGCGTCGTGGAAGGACATGTGATGCTCGCTTGAATGGATGGGAAACCTCAGGAGAAAACCTGAGCCACTCACATGGGAGCCTCATGGAAAAATACAATCGCAAAAGCGGCTTGTGCGATGCGAAAATTCTACCGTGCCGGCTGGCGCCACACCCTCGCTGTCATCGCCCGCGAAAGCGGGCGATCCAGTACGCTGCGGCGGTCGTGATGAATCTCGCCGCCTTTGCAATACTGGATGCTCCGCCTTCGCGGGGCATGACTGAGAGGGCACAGCCGCGAGTACGGTCGTTTACCGCACCGTCGCCGCCGGCTGGGCCTGCGCCGTGCCGCCGCGCATCCGGGCCAGGAGCTCGGCGGTCGGCCAGGAATCCGCCGGCAGGCCGTACTTGATCTGCATCGCTTTCACCGCCGCCCGGCTCTGCTGGCCCAGTACGCCGTCGACCTTGCCGACATTGAAGCCGGCCTGGACCAGCAGCTGCTGCAATTGCTTGAGCTCGTTGAACGGCAGTTGTGCGACGGGTTGTGCCGGCTTGCGCATCGGTGCGGCGCCCGCGATGCGGGTGGCGAGATAGCCAGCGGTGGTCGAATAGATCAGCGAGTTATTCCATTCGGTGTAGGCCGCGAAATTTGGATAGGCCATGAAGGCCGGCCCAAAGCGTCCCATCGGCAGCAGCACGGAGCCTGCGAGGTTGTCGCTCGGCAGCGGCCGTC
Source organism: Bradyrhizobium betae (assembly GCF_008932115.1). Taxonomy (NCBI): domain Bacteria; kingdom Pseudomonadati; phylum Pseudomonadota; class Alphaproteobacteria; order Hyphomicrobiales; family Nitrobacteraceae; genus Bradyrhizobium; species Bradyrhizobium betae. Next base: position 1,595,742 of record NZ_CP044543.1, on the reverse strand, counting down.
CGTCGGGATAGGTGACGCCAAGCTGCCCCCATTTCGAGCGCGGCAGTTGTACGGTGAGATCGGTCTGATCCCACGGCAGATTTTGCGGCACCTTGATCTCCTCCAGCCACGGCTCGCCGCGCCGCCACTTCAGGCCGTTGGCGATGTAGTTCGCGGTCGAGCCGATCACGTCGTCCTCGCTGCGGAGCAGATCGCGCCGTCCGTCGCCGTCATAGTCGACGGCATAGTTGACGTAGTGGACCGGCAAAAACTGTGTCTGGCCGAGCTCGCCGGCCCAGGAGCCGATCATCTCGTCGGGTGTGAGATCGCCGCGGTCGATGATCTTCAGCGCGGCGATGGTCTCGCCCACGAACATCTCCGAGCGCCGGCAGTCATAGGCCAGCGACACCAGCGATTTCAGCGTCGGCAGATTGCCCATGTTGACGCCGAAATCGCTTTCGAGGCCCCAGAATGCCGCGATCACCGCCGGCGGCACGCCATATTCCTTTTCCGCGCGCGCGAACGCGGCCGCGTGAGTCTTGATGTGCTGCTGGCCGTTCTGCATGCGATAGGGCGCGGCCATGCGGCCCGCAAATTCGGTGAAGAGCTGGCCGAACACGCGTTGGCCGCGGTCGCGGTTGACGATGCCCTGGTCGTAGACGAGGTAGGGCGAGGCCTCCGCGATCGTCCGCTGCGACACGCCGGCGGCAACAGCCTGCTGTTTCACGTCGGCGAGGAACCGATCGAAGCTCGCACCATTGTGGCACGACGCCGCGCGCGGCGAGGGGGCGGTGGCCTTCGGGGCCGTGGTTTTGGGAACGGCGGGCTTGCCGGACGGCGGCACGAACTGGGCGGAGGCGGGAAGGGCGAGCGTGAGCAGAGCGGCGGCCGCGATCGCAAATCGGATCTGGAGCATGAGGTTTCCGGGGGAGGGAGACGCTTGGATTCTTGACGAAGTTTAATGGAATGATCGAGCGCAAACCAGTGCCGCGGCTCCGCGACGCACCCTGAAACCTTGCGCGGGTGCCGGGGTCATTCCTACCTGAAGAGCGCCGGCCAAAGGCTCGCCCGCGGCCGCCCCAGGAGACGGCCATGAACTATCTTCGTACCGCAATGCTGCTCGCAGGCCTCACCGCCCTGTTCATGGGCGTGGGCTATCTGATCGGCGGTGCCTCGGGCGCCATGATCGCGCTCGTCATTGCCGCCGCGACCAATCTCTTCACCTACTGGAATTCCGATCGCATGGTGCTCTCGATGTACGGCGCCCATGAGGTCGACCGGAACAGTGCGCCCGAACTGGTCGGTCTCGTCGCCGAGCTTGCGGGCCGCGCAGGGCTGCCGATGCCGCGCGTGTTCCTGATGGACGAGGCGCAGCCCAATGCGTTCGCGACCGGCCGCAATCCCGAGAACGCGGCTGTGGCGGTCACCACCGGCCTGATGCGTCAGCTCAGCCGCGAGGAGCTTGCCGGCGTGATCGCGCATGAGCTTGCCCACGTCAAGAATCACGACACGCTGCTGATGACGATCACCGCCACCATCGCGGGTGCGATCTCGATGCTGGCGCAGTTCGGCATGTTCTTCGGCGGCCACCGCGATAACAACAGCGGCCCGGGGATCGTCGGCTCAATCCTGATGATGATCCTCGCCCCGCTCGGGGCCATGCTGGTGCAGATGGCGATCAGCCGCACGCGCGAATACGCAGCCGACGATCTCGGCGCGCGCATCGTGGGACAGCCGATGTGGCTGGCGTCGGCGCTGGTGAAGATCGAAGGCGCCGCGCATCAGGTGCCGAACTATGATGCCGAACGGAATCCCGCGACCGCGCACATGTTCATCATCAATCCGCTGTCGGGCCATGGCGTGGACAATCTGTTCGCCACCCATCCTTCGACGCAGAACCGCGTCGCGGCGCTCCGGCAGCTCGCGGGCGAGCTCGGCGCGCGGGCGGCGCCGTCCGTCGGCGCCAACGAAAACTATCCGCCGCGGGGACCATGGGGTCGCTCGTCGTCGCGTGGTCCTGCTCGCGGACCCTGGGGGTGATGCAACAGGCCAGAAATCGCGCCAGGCTTTGTGACCTGGCGCACACAGAATCGCCCGCAGCGGTGGTAACAGCACGACGAGACTGTTTCTTCGAAAGGGGATGCGTGGCCGGCCCAATGCCGGTCGCCGTCGACGATGACCAAAGCTGCGGTACCATTGCTGATCGTCCTGGGCGTGCTCATTGGCCTGTCCACGCATACGGTCGTCAATTGCGGGGACGAGGACGAGCCCGACATCTGCTCGGCCGTGATCGGCTTCTCGCCGCTGCGCGGCTCGCTGATCGCTTTCGCTTATGAGGGACGCGGCCGGATCGCGCTGCGCCATGGCGACTGGCGGCGGGCGATCGCGGATTTCGACGAGGCCATCCACCTCAATCCCAACCGCGCCACGCTCTATCGCGACCGGGCGCTGGCGCGCCGGCAGAACGGCGACCTCGCGCTCGCCATCGAGGATTACGACGAGGCGATTGCGCATAATCCAAAGCTCGCCGCGCCCTATCACGAGCGCGGTCTGGCGCTTGCCGGCACCGGCGATCTCGATCGCGCGATCCTGAGCTACAACACGGCGATCCGCCTCGATCCGTCGGTTGCCCAGGCCCGCCTCGATCGGGGTCTCGCCTTCCTCGCCCGCGGCCAGGCCGACGATGCCCGCGCCGATTTCGAAGCCGCACTTGCGCTGCCGGCCGGCAAGGACGCCCGCACCCGCGATGCGGCACGCGCCAAACTCGCCGAACTCGCGAGCGCCGAGCCGACCCAGGGGGCCGCGCCGCGGCGGTGACGATATCTAGAGCTGCATTCGCCGCTGCAACCCTCTCCCTGTGGGAGAGGGAAGAACCTCGCGCCTACTTCGCCTTCTTCGCTTTGGCCTTCTTCGACTTGGCGGCCTTCTTCGCAGGCTTGTCCTTCGCCTTCTTTTCCGCCTTCACCGGAACAGGCGTGCTGGCGGCGAGGCGCATCGCGCGGGCGTAGCTGTCGGCGACGTTGTCGGCGGACATCTGCAGGCGCTTGGCGGCGGCGGTGGCCTGCTCCATGCTGGCCCTGGCCAGCATCTTGAAGCGCTCGCCCGTCTCCTTGCCCTTGGCCTTGGCCGCGAGGCCGTTGAAGCGATCCCGCCGCTCCTTGGCGCGGGTCATCAGGCCCGTATGCAGCTGTCTGGCCAGTTGCCGGATCACGACATCCAGGTCGGCGTCCGCCATGTTCTTGTATCCTCTTGAAAACGGTATCGATGCGGGCGGGACTATGCAGATCGGGCCCCGGCTTGGCAATTCCCGGCGGGGCGTCATCCGCAGCTTCCGGTTGGCAAAACAAAAAAGCCGCGCATTTTCGCGCGGCTTTCGGGGTGAGTTGGCGCAGGCGCCTTACTTCAGCGAGGCAACCGGGCCGTTTGACGCCGCCGGCTCGGGGTCGAAGCCGAACACGCCGACCAGATATTTGTAATAGTCCGGCATCTTCTCCTTGAGCGCCTCACGCGACTTCGGGTCGTGGAATTCGCTCTTTCCCGCCAGGAAGATGCTGGAGGTCACGGCAAAGAATTCCATCGGATTCTTCATCGTATAGGAGTCCTTGGGCAGCTGGTCCTTGGACTTGGCCAGGGCGTAATAGCCGATCACGCCCTTGTTGGCGTAGCCGTCCGGCAGCAGCCGCGCGTGAAACGCGTGCAGCATCTCGTGCAGCAGCACGGCTTCCTTCTCGTAGCGCATCATGTCGGGGCGCAGCATGATCACGCCGAGGCCCGAATCGACCGCGAGGTCGACGGCATTGGGATTGCTCCAGCGCTGCTTGCTGGGGTCCCAGACCGTCAACGTCCGGGGAGCGGTGCGCTGGATGTCGGGCGTGACCCGGCCGTAGCACGCGGTCGCGGCGCCTTCGTCGAGACAGGCGAGCTCGCTCGCAACGATCGGAACGGTATGGAAGAAGCGCAGCACGCGCGGCGAGAGGCCGGCGCCTTCGACGACGTCGATCTGGCTCTTCAGATTGTCCATGAGCTTGTCGACGTCCTTGCGGTCGCGGTTCTCGGACACGTCGAACATGTAGCCGCGGTAGCTCTGGAAGCCCGGCGGCAGCGGCTGCGCTGCATCGGCATCGAGCGATCCGGCACTGGATGGACTGGCGAAGAGCGCGCCGACGATGGTTGCGGTCAGCAGCAACGCAATGCGCATGATGAACCCCCTGATGTCACTTCGCCCGGCAGGATAGGCCACCGTTGTTTGCGAAAAGTGAGTGAGGCGAGACTATGGGACCGATGTTGAGGCGTGCTTAATCCTTGGTTGCAGATCGCGTGGGCGAATTAGTGCGGGATTAACCAAGGCGGGCCGCAAAATGTCAGCCGCCGCCCAGGCTGTGGCTGATCCTGGTCACGACGGCGCCCCACTGGCGTTTCTCGGCCGCGGGATAATTGATCAGCACGCAACGGACATAGCGGACCGAAAAGTTGCAGCGGTCGTACCAGATGGTGTCGCGCTTGACGCTGGACACGACGAAGAAGCGCGGCGTGATCCGCTTGTAGACGATGCCGGACGGTGGATTCTTCCGGGCGAGGAAGGCGGCCGGAGACTCGCCGGTCCGGGGCACCGCTTGCACGGTCATATCGGCTCTGCCATCGGCCGAGCGAAACCGCTGGCCCTGGCCGTCCGGCTTGCCGGCGTCGTCCGTGAAGATCGAGGCGGGGATGTCCACCGTGGTCCCGGTTTCAGGAATGCGATAGGTGGTCCAGTTTTCCGCGTGCACAACCGCAGAGCCGCACAGCGCCAAAATGGCTGCAATGACGCCGGCCTCGACTCTCATGATTCGCCTCGTCATGTGCGCGGCGCAAGGCTGAGCTCCATCAGCGCAATCCGCTGCAAGACCGCGACGTTGCGCTCGCCGGTTTTGGCTGTTCGGAGAATGGATTGGGCAATGGTGTCGATATGCGCCGAATGCACCGGCTCGGGCAGGGTGGCGACCGCCGCGCCGAGGGCGATGGTCATGGCCTCGATCACGTCAGGCGCGAATGCTGCATTTGAAAAGTTTTTCATGTCGCCGACCGGCGGCAAACAAGCCGCGCCGCCCTTCTGCCAGGACAACGTCGGGAAAAAACGGAAGTTCCTCTGAAGTTGCGAGAACCGCTACAGGGCCAATGGCAAACCTCACAACTCCCGTGCATTCGAGAATGCGAACGAGCTCACCCGCCGCGTCGTCTCGTCCAGGATCAGCGTGCGCGTGATCGGCGGCTCGGCGCGCTGGGCGCAGTTTTCGCGCTCGCAGAGGCGGCAGTTGACGCCGATCGGCGTGCCTTCGGTCTTCTCGAGGTCCATTCCGGCGGCATAGACGAGACGTGAGGCGTGGCGGATCTCGCAGCCGAGGCCGATGGCGAAGCGCGGCTGCGGCAGCGGGTGCGGCGCGACGGGGCGGCGCACCATCTGCGCGATTGAGAAATAGCGCGTGCCGTCGGACAGCTCGATCACCTGCTTGAGCAGGCGATCCGGCGTGTCGAAGGTCGAGTGCACGTTCCACAACGGGCACGTTCCGCCGAATTTCGAGAACGGAAAAGTGCCGGACGAAAATCGCTTCGAGACGTTGCCGGCATTGTCGACGCGCAGCAGGAAGAACGGAATCCCGCGCGCATTCGGCCGCTGCAGCGTGGTGAGTCGATGGCACACCTGCTCGAAGCCGGAGTTGAAGCGCTGTGCCAGCAGATGGATGTCGTAGTTCAAGGCCTCGGCCGCGGCCAGGAACGCCGGATAGGGCATCATCACAGCCGCTGCGAAATAGTTGGCGAGGGTGATGCGGAACAGCCGGCGCGGCGCGTCGTCGAGCGGGCCGGCGCGGCCGATGATGGTCTCCAGGGCTTGCGCGCATTCCCCTAAGCCCAGCTGGAAGGCGAGCTGGAAGGCGCGGCCTGACGGATCAACGAGTTCCGAGATCAGCAGCTGGCGGCGGTGACGGTCGAAACGCCGCAGCGTTTCGCGCATCACGTCGACGGGCATGATGCGGGTCTGGATCGAGTGCTTTTCGCGCAGCCGCGCGGCGAGTGCGGCATACAGCCCTTCGGCCGGCACGTTCAGCTCGTCGCGCAAGGTTTCGGCGGCCTGTTCGAGCTCCGGAAAATAGTTGCGGTTGGCCTCGATCAGCTCGCGCACGCGCTCGACCGGATTGGCCTCGTAGCGCGTGCCGACATCGCGGTCGGCCATCTGCGCCGCGGCCAGCGTCTCGCCCTGGCGGGCCTCGGTATAGGCCGCGTAGAGCCGTTGCAGCGCGTGAGTCACGCCCGGGCATAGCTCGGCGAGGTCGCGCAGCTCCTGCTTGGGCACGTCGATCTGGCGGAACAGCGGATCGGAAAAGATCTCGTTCAGCTCGGCGAAGAAGCGGTCCTCGTCCGCGGTGGCGAGGTCGCGCAGGTCGAGGTCGTAGGTCTCGGCCAGCCGCAGCAGGATCTGCGCGGTCACCGGACGCTGGTTGCGCTCGATCAGGTTGACGTAGCTGGGCGAGATCCCGAGTCCCTCGGCCATCTGGGTCTGTGACAGCCCCAGCTGCTGCCGGATCCTCCGGAAGCGCGGACCGACGAACAGTTTCTTCCCGGGCTCGGCGGGCATCTTCAGGTCTCCAGAGGCGCAAAGGACAGCATCACTGTCCTGTTTTGTTACAAGATTTACAAAATAACATCTATTACATGTTCCGATGTTACATGACATCACCATTCAAATACAAGCCCTCTATACGAACTTCCCTTTCTCGCGTTTAGCTCGGGACACGCATTTCGCAATGCACTGTCAAAAATGTCGATGACAATGCCAAGCGCTTTGTCATCAGCGAAAGGATCGAGCACATGAACTACCAGCCCCGTGGCATCAACGCCCTGCAGCGCCCGGCCTCGTATCAGAGCGAGATCGAGGCGGCCCAGGCGCTCCTCGAAACCAAGCCGACCTGGAACGGGGTGAAGGCCGAGGCCGTCGCGCGCATGCGCCTGCAGAACCGCTTCAAGACCGGTCTGGACATCGCCCGCTACACTGCGGCGCTGATGCGGGCCGATATGGCGGCCTATGACGCCGATCCGACCAAGTACACCCAATCGCTGGGTTGCTGGCACGGCTTCATCGCCCAGCAGAAGCTGATCTCGATCAAGAAGCACTTCGGCGGCAAGACCGATCGCCGCTACCTCTATCTCTCCGGCTGGATGATCGCGGCGCTGCGCTCCGAGTTCGGACCGCTGCCGGACCAGTCGATGCACGAGAAGACCTCGGTGCCGGCTCTGATCGAAGAGCTCTACACCTTCCTGCGTCAGGCCGACTCGCGCGAGCTGAACGACATCTTCCGCAACCTCGACAAGGCGCGCAAGGAAGGCGACAAGACCCGCGAGAAGGAGCTGATCGAGAAGATCGACAACTTCCAGACCCATGTCGTCCCTGTTATCGCCGACATCGACGCGGGCTTCGGCAACGCCGAGGCGACCTATCTGCTCGCCAAGAAGATGATCGAGGCGGGCGCCTGCGCGCTGCAGATCGAGAACCAGGTTTCGGACGAGAAGCAGTGCGGCCACCAGGACGGCAAGGTCACCGTGCCGCACGAGGTGTTCCTGGCGAAGATCCGGGCCTGCCGCCATGCGTTCCTCGAACTGGGCGTCGAAGACGGCGTCGTCGTGACCCGCACCGACTCGCTCGGCGCCGGCCTCACGCAGCAGATCGCCGTCAGCCACAAGCCGGGTGATATCGGCGATCAGTACAACAGCTTCCTCGATTGCGAGGAAGTGACGCCGGAGAACGCCCGCAACGGCGACGTCATCATCAACCGGAACGGCAAGATGCTGCGTCCGAAGCGCCTGCCCAGCAATCTCTACCAGTTCCGTCCCGGCACTGGCGAAGATCGCTGCGTGCTCGACAGCATCACCTCGCTGCAGAACGGCGCTGATCTGCTGTGGATCGAAACCGAGAAGCCGCATATCGAGCAGATCGCCAAGATGGTCGATCGGATCCGCAAGGTGGTTCCGAACGCCAAGCTCGCCTACAACAACTCGCCGTCCTTCAACTGGACCCTCAACTTCCGTTGGCAGGTCTACGACGCGATGAAGGAAGCGGGCACGGACGTCAGCAAGTACAACCGCGCCGAACTGATGAAGCCGGAATACGACGATACGCCGCTGGCCATCGAAGCCGACGAGCGCATCCGCACCTTCCAGGCCGATTCCGCCAAGCGTGCCGGCATCTTCCACCACCTGATCACGTTGCCGACCTATCACACGGCAGCGCTCTCGACCGACAATCTCGCACGCGAGTACTTCGGCGAGCAGGGCATGCTGGGCTACGTCAAGAACGTCCAGCGCGCGGAAATCCGTCAGGGCATCGCCTGCGCCAAGCATCAGAACATGGCCGGCTCCGACATCGGCGACGACCACAAGGAATACTTCGCCGGCGAGGCTGCCCTGAAGGCGGGCGGCGCTCACAACACCATGAACCAGTTCGGCTAACGCATCACGCTACCAAACAGGAGAGTGACAATGACCAAAGGCAGCAATTTCTGGGTGATCGGCGGCGAGTTCGGTTCGATGAACTTCCACAAGCTCGTGGAAGGCTCGGCCCAGGTGCAGGGTCCGTTCAAGACCCGCACGGAAGCCGAGGATGCCTGGCGCACCGTCTCGGAAGAGAACCGCCACAAGGCCGGCGTCCGCTTCTCGATCGTGGAAGAGCCGGCGCGCGTCTCGGCCTGACGGCCCGAATTCAAGAAGACGTCCAAGGACGGATGGTCCCATCCAGGCTCTGCCTGGGTGGGATCGTCTGTTTTTGGCACAGGTGAGCCGGCTGCGGCGCCGTAAGTCTCTGGAATTGTGGGGCCTTTGCGGAAGGAGTGGTTGCTGATAGGTTAATGGAGGATAGTGAGGACGAGGCCGACAATGTCAGAGCCCGAGACCAGCGGGACCCATCCCAGCCAGCCGCGCCCGGTGCGGCTGCGCGACGCGCTGCTGCGCGCGCGGATCGAGGCTGCTGACCGGACCGGTGTAGTCGTCGATCTGCGCGACGCCGAGGTGGCGCGGCTCGAGATCCTCAACGACGCTCTCGATCCCCTGTTCGCCCAAGTGCCTGATCAGATCGACCTGTTTGACCGCGGCGTCAGCCAGGGCGATACGCCGAGGCTCTGGATCGACGTCGTCGCGCACATCCTGATGGGGCGCGACAAGCGGATGTACCGCTTCGTCCAAGACACCCGCTTCGGCCGCATCGTGCTCGCCGAATCGCACGACATTTCCGTGATCGTCGAAGCCGTCACCGACTACGTCGCCCGCCGCATGATCGAACGCGAGCGCGCGATGGTGGTGCCATCGGAGCCGAAGTCCGAGGCCGCGCCGCCGCCACGCCGCTCGCGCGTCTGGCCGTTCGTGTTCGGATTCGTGCTCGGTGCCGCCGCGCTGTTCGGGGTTGCCGTGCTGGCGGCCCTGCGGAGCTGGTGAGGTACCCTTCGCCGTCATTCCGGGGCATGCGAAGCATGAACCCGGAATCCATTTGTCCTCATGCGCTGCGGCTCGATGGATTCCGGGCTCATGCTTCGCATGCCCCGGAATGACAGAGAGCTAAACCAGCCTTGCATGCTTGATCTGCCGGATCTGAAATCCGGACTCGAGACTCCGCACCGTCTGCTCGCAGCGCCAGCCGGCATTGTCCTTCTCGATCGTGAACAGATTATAAGCCGCGGCCGGGTAGCGCCCGTGCGCGAGCGCGGAGGCCGACGGCACGCCGACTGCGGGGATGTTGCCGTTGGGGCCCTCGAACCACATCGTCGAATGAATGTGGTCGTGCCCGTGCAGGATCAGCTCGACGCCGTGGCGTTTCAACAGGGCCAGCAGATCGGCGGAATCCGTCATCCGCTTCTGGCGCGCGTCGGACTTCAGCGGATGATGCACCAGCAGCACCCGGAAGACGTCCTCGGCCGAAAGCCGTTCCAGCACCTGTTCGAGGGCCGCCAGTTGCTCGCGGCCGAGCGTGCCCGTCGCCATCAGCGGCAAGGTCGGCACCGCCGTGGACAGGCTGATCAGCGCGAGCGGCCCGCGCCGGCGCAGGCTCGGAAACCCGGTGCTGCCGTCGTCGCCGGCAAGATAGGGCGCAAAGGTCTCGCCGAAGCGATGAAAGGTGGCGCGGACATAGGCGTCGTGATTGCCGGGAATCGTGGTGACCCGGTCGGGCGGGCCGACCTCGTCGAGCCAGGCCCGCGCGGGCGCGAACTCCGCCTCCATCGCCAGGTTGACGAGGTCGCCCGTGACGGCGATGTGGTCGGGCGCCTGCGCCCTGACGTCGGCGACCAGTGCGTCGAGCACTTCGCGGCGCTGGTACTTGTGGCGGTTGCGGGTCCAGTTGACGTAGCCGAGCGCGCGCTTGCCCGCGAGCTCGACCAGCCGCGGTTTCGGCAGCGGCGGCAGATGCGGGTCGGACAAATGGGCGAGCGTGAAGGGGCCCAGCGTAGGGTCAGTCATGACGGGCGATTGCCTCGCTATTGCTCCGCTGTAATGGCAAGGTCGCGTGCGACGCGCAAGCAAAGCCTGAAGCGGGGCGCCAAGGGAGCCTGATGGGGGATCGTCTGAACAGCGTCCGACGAAAATTCGAACCGCTGCTGCGGCGAATCTTTCACGCCTATTTCCTGCTGGTTCGCGGCATGACGCTCGGCGTCCGCGCCGTGGTGCTGGACGACGAGAACCGGGTGTTCCTGGTAAGGCACAGCTACGTCAGCGGCTGGTATCTGCCCGGCGGCGGCGTCGATCTCGGCGAGACCATGGAGCAGGCGATGCGGCGCGAGCTCAAGGAGGAGGGCGATATCGATCTCACCGGAGAGGCCGTGCTGCACGGCATCTTCCTCAACAGCCACGTCTCCCGCCGCGATCATGTCGCGGTCTACGTGGTCAGGCAGTTCAGGCAGGATCGCCTGCCCAAGCCGAACCACGAGATCGTCGAGTGCGGCTTCTTTGCGATCACGGCGCTGCCGGAGGGGACCACGCATGGCACGCGGCAAAGGCTCGCGGAGGTCCTGGACGGCAAGCCGCTGATGGCGACGTGGCGGCAAATGCCGAGGACATGATGAATTGGGCTCGGTCGGCTTGCTTCTATTCAGGCAACATTCGTCCCGCTTGTCTGCCCGCTCTCCTTCAGCTCCAGCGCCAGCAGGCTCTGCTCCTGGATCAGCGCGCAGTTCTGCCGCTCCAGCCGGTGCAGCCGCGCCGTCATGTTGTGCATGAACGCGAACACCACCAGGAACAGCGCGCCGAACATCACGACGAACGGAAATACGACGCCGGTCAAATGGCTGACCAGATAGGCCAGGTTTGGAAACAGCGCGAAGCCTGCCGGTATGATCGCCACCATGGACAGCATCATGAAGTCATAGAGGTCGAACTTGCCCTGCAACGTCTTGCGCAGCAGCACCAGCATGTAGATCAGTGCAAAGGCGGAGATGACGACGACCGTCTCCGGGCTCGGAATGGCACTTGTCACGGCTGCCTCCTCGAAATGTTCGATGGAATGATAGGATCGCAAATCATCACTGGAAGTCTCGGCGTCATGGCGCTCTCACGAGACGCGCGAGCAGGATGTAGCCGAGAACGCGGACCATGTAGCTCGCCGACTTCAAACCGTCGATCGAGCTGACGCCGGCCTCCCGCGCCCGCATCTCGACCGGCACCTCGCTGACGGTCAGCCCCGCGCGCATCGCCCAGGCCAGCGAAATCGGCTCCGGAAAATCCGCAGGATAGGATTTCGCGAACAAGGCGATGGCCGAGCGGTCGAGCAGCCGCATGCCGCTGGTCGGATCGGTGATGCGGCCGCCGGTGAAGAGCCCGTTGAGCGCAAGCACGATCAGCCTGATGCCGGCACGGCGCATCGGCGTCGAGCAGAAGCCGGAATGGTCGATGAAGCGGCTTCCGATGGTGATGTTGGTCGGGTGGCTGCGATAGGCATCGAGCAGCGTCTCGATCGCGCGCGGATCATGCTGCCCGTCGCCGTCGATCTGGATGCAGAAATCGAAGTCGTGCCCCGCCGCGTATTTGATGCCGGTCTGCACGGCGCCGCCGATGCCGAGATTCTGCGCGAGGCGGGCAACGGGCGAGCGGCAGCTTGCCACCGCGCACGTCGCATCGGACGAGCCGTCGTCGACGACGAGGGTGTGGTAGCCGCGGCCGATCGCGGCGATCTCGCTCAGGAGGCCGCCGATCGAGGCCTCCTCGTTGAAGCAGGGAATGACGAGCAGGACCCGCGGCGCGCCGGCCTGCCTTGCGGCGCTGCGGCACGTGTCGCTTGAACCCAAGTCCGGCCCCAAACTCATGTCGGCCACGGCCGCCCCACCTCCAAAATCCCCACCTTGCTATACTTGCCGGTGCTTTTCCTGTACAGGCGGACCGTTTCCAGGCTAGGCCGGCAGGCCCGGCGAGAGCCCATGAGAGCTGTCAAAGTATTTTTTTCCATTGTGTTTCTGGCAATTCTGGCCAGCAACATCAGGCTGATCTCGCATTGGAGCGAAAGCCGCGGCGTCTATGACGACATCTGCTATCTCAGGCAAGCGCATCTGTTCCAGCGCTTCGGATGGCATGGGCTCGACACCAGCCTCGCCCGTGAAACCGACGGCTATCTCGCGAACAAGTTGCGCAGCATCGATTTTCCGAACTGGCGCGATCCGACGCGGGCGCCTTGCCACACCCAGACTGCCGACGGCAGCAAATGGGTGATGACGCCGCCGCCGGGCACGGGCTTCGTGCTGGCGCTTTTCCCGGAGGGATTCCATGTCGTTCCGCTATATGCGCTGGCGACCACCATCATCGCCGGTTTCGCGCTGTACGGTCTGTGGCGTGCGCGGGAGCCTGCGTCGTTGACAGCGGCCGCACTGTTGGGCGCGCTGTCGATCATCTTCATGATCAACCCGGCCAAGGCGAGCTATTCGATCGCGCCGACCATGGTCATCTGCGCGTTGGCGGGCCTGTTCACCGCGAGGCTGTTCGTCGATGACGGCCGGCGCCGCCTCCTGATGGTCGCGGCCGTCGGCGTTCTGCTCGGCCTGTCCGCGAGCTTCAGGATCGCGAACGTGGTTCTGTCGGCCGGCTATTTCCTGTTCTTCGGCCTGTCGTTCCTGATATGCCGCACCCGCGAAACCTTCGTATCGGGTCTGACGCTCGGCCTGGCGTTTCTGGTCGGCCTGCTGCCGGTCTTCGCGGCCAATCTCGTCAATTCCGGTAATCCGCTGGTCTCGGCCTATGGCGGCCAGGATACGGCCCCGCGGAGCCTCGATCCTGCCGTGCTGCGGGCCTATCTCGGCGATACACAGTTTCCGGTGATCGTAATCGCCTGTGTCTGGACCGCGCTGTTATGGCGTTTCGCAGGCCATGCCGGCGTCAGGAAACTCACGCTGCTGGTGGCCGGCAATCTCGCGCTGAATCTCGCGTTCTTTGCCACGCATCCCGTCTTCACGCCGTATTACGTCATTCCCACTCTGATGCTGTCGCTCTGGACGCTGCTGTTCGCGGCGGTCCTTACCCGCGGCCCGGCACAGGGGAGGATGGACCATGAGCCCGGTGGACCACGGCCCTCTGAGATGTTATCCCGCCGGTCAACATGACCGATCTCTCGCTCACCATCCATCCCGAAGCCGCTGGCGACGCCCATGCGATCGAACGGCTGCACGAACGTACCTTCGGCCCCGGCCGCTTCGTGCTCAGCGCCTACCGCATCCGCGAGCATGTCGACCATCTGCTCGAACTGTCCTTCACTGCGCATATCGGCACGCTGCTGGTCGGCTCGGTCAGGCAATTGCCGATTCTGATCGGCGAGACGCCTGCGCTGATGCTCGGGCCGCTCACCGTCGAGCCGCCGTTCCGCAGCCGCGGCGTCGGCCGTCTGCTGATGGAGCGCGCGCTGAAGGACGCAAAGGAAAAGGGTCACCGCCTCGTGCTGCTGGTCGGCGACGAGCCCTATTACAGCCGCGTCGGCTTCAAGCGGGTCGACAAGGGCCGCATCACCATGCCGGGCCCGGTCGATGCCGCCCGCATCCTGGTGTTCGAGCTGGTCGATGGCGCCTTCGCGGGCGTATCGGGAGCGGTCGGGCCCGACTGGAGCAAGGCGCGGGCAGGGTAGGGCGTGTCGCTCGATCCGGGCTGCAACCAATGCCTGAGGGAGTGTCGACGATGCAGGTGCGCCCCGCTGATGCCGGTGAGATCGATCATCTCGCGCTAGTGTGGCACGATGCCTGGCATGGGTCGCATGCGCATCTGGCGCCGCCCGAGCTGGTCCGGCTCCGGACCGTCCCAAGCTTTCGCGACCGGCTCGCGGTCAAGCTTCCCGATGTCTGCGTCGTCGGCCCGGCCGGTGCGCCACTCGGCTTCTGCGCGCTCAAGGGGGACGAGCTGAATCAGCTCTTCGTGTCGGCCGAAGCGCACGGCACGGGTGTGGCCGCGGCGCTGATCGCCGACGCGGAAGCGCGGCTCGCCGCGCGCGGCGTGGAGCTGGCGTGGCTGGCCTGTGCCGTCGGCAACGCGCGGGCCGCGCGGTTCTACGAGAAAAGCGGCTGGCGCAATGCCGGCACCTTCATGATGTTGTCCGAGACCTCGAACGGGCCCTTCCCCGTCGAGCAGTGGCGCTTCGAGAAGCGGCTTACGCGGGCGTAGCTCCGGGCTCCGATGCACGTGCCCGAGATTGATCGGGGCCCGCAGGCCCCGACCCGATCGCGGCTAGAACTTGAAGTTGGCAAACGCCCGCACGCCGATGCCGGGCATCAGGACCTCGTCCTTGGTGTAGGACACCGAGTTGCGGATGTTTTCGTTGAGCAGGTTGTTGCCGACGATGCCAGCCGTCATCTCGCGCGCGCCGAACCAACTGCGGTCGAGTTTTGTCTTGTAGCTGACCTCGGCCTTCAACAGATTGTAGCCCGGGGTCGGCGTCTCCGCGATCACGGCGACGTTGTTCTGCGCGAAGGCGTGCAACAGGTTGACGCGCATCAACCAGTTGTCGTCGCGCCAGAACACGCCGCCGCCCATCCGCAGCGGCGGAATGCGTGGCACGTTGGTGCCGTCGGTGAAGGTGGCGCGGACCATGTCGAGCTGGTTCTCGATGCCCCAGATACCGCCCTGGAACGCGCCGACATCGAGCTGCGACTGGAACTCGCCGCCGCGGAAGTTGGCATTGCGTTGCGAATAGACCGCCTGGTTCAGTTCGGCGCCCGGCGTGCCGCACGAGGCGAAGTCGCCGTCGCACATCACGCCGGTGAGCCGGCGATAGATGAAGTTGTCGAAATGCGTGTAGTAGACGGTCGCCTCGAAGCGGAACGGTCCCGTCGCCCTGCGCACGCCGAGCTCGACCGATTTGGCGGTCTCGATGGTGAGGCTGGGATTGCCGATGTCGAACGTCGCGGTCGCATCGTGGCCGCCGCGGGAAAACAGCTCGGCCGCCTTCGGTGCGCGCTCGACATATTGCGCGGTGATGCTGCCGACCATGCCGCCCGGCAAATCCTGCAACAGGCCGATGCTGCCGCTCTTCGGCGTGAACGACGGATTGCGCGCAGTGCCCGCCTGCGGCGTGCCGTCAGGCAGGTAATCCGCCGGGAAGTCGGGCGTGGTGCCGTGCAGCTCGACATGCTCGATGCGGCCGGCGATCTGCGCCTTTGTTTGCTCGGTGAACTTGAACTCGTTGAAGGCGTAAGCCGCAACGCGCGTGCTGTTGTTGGGGTCCCACAGCCCATTGAACAGCGTGCCGGGATTGTCCGGGCTCGGCGCGCTCAGCTCCTGATGGCCGACCTGGAAGCCGAGCGCCGTCGTCACCTCGGCGAAGCGCGCGTTGAACGGCATCAGCTGCACCTCGGTGCGGATCTCCTGCTCCTTGTTGGTGAAGGTCTGCCGCACGCCGTCGCTGGTGGGATCGGCCGGATCGGCAAGCCCGATCTCGTTGTGCCGGTAGTCGGTCGCGCCAGCCCAGAAGCGGACGGCGTCGATCGCGGCCGCGTCGGGATGATACTCGCCCTTGACGTTGATCTTGGTCTGGTGGCCGTCGATCCGCGTGTTGTGGTCGGCGCCGTCGATGCCGGGGATGTGGTAGAGCGAGTCGTTCTGCGTGATCGATGCGCCGATATAGCCGCCCTGGAAGAAGTAGGAACCGCCGATCGAGGCGCCGTCCGAGCGCGTCGCCGAGTTTGGCTGGCGGCCGTTCACGGATCGCGTCTGGTCGTTCAGGTAAGGATAGCTCGGGATGGAATAGTCCGAGGTGGTGCGGCCATAGACGTCGGCATGGAAGGCAAAATTGCCGCCGCCGGTGTCGAGCAGCACGCCGCTCTCGACGCCGCGATCGACCGAAGAGAACGCGGTGCGCGTCTCGGCGGTGACGCACGGCGACGTCGCGGCCGCTGCGAGCGGGGCCTTGGCCGGCAGGCCGTAAGCCTGGAACGACGGCGCGCAAGCCGGCAGGGCGTCCGGAATCCGGTTGTTGGTGGCGCTGACGACGCCGCCGATCGAGGTCGAGCCGTAGCGCAGCGCGGCCGGCCCGCGCACCACTTCGATCTGGTTGGTCGCGAGCGGATCGATCGGGACGAAGTGATCCTCGCCGAGATCGGAGGCGCCGCCCGCATTGGTGCCGTTCTCGACGATGCCGACGCGGTTGACGTCGAGACCCCGGATGATCGGCCGGCTGGAGGCGCCGGGTGCGAAGCCCGAGCCGGTGATGCCGGGCTTGGAGAACAGGAGATCGCCGAGCTGACCGCCGCCCTGACGGCGGATCTCCTCGTTCGGGATCACCGTGACGGTGGCGAACTGGTTGGTCACGACAGGCAGCACGCCGGGCTGCGGCGCGGCGGGTGCCGCCGGCGCGGGTTCGGCAGTGCGTTCGCGGTTGCGCGCTGGCGCAGGACGCGTGGCGCGGCTTGCCGTGCGTGATGGCACGATGGCCCGGCGCACGATGGGGCTGGGCGCCGTCACGGTGACGGCGGGAAGCTCGGTCGCCGCGGGTTTGTCCTGGGCCAGCGCCGGAGTGGCGGCGGCGCCGAGCAGGAGCAGGCTTGCTCCGCCCAGACGCTGCGCGCGTCGCAATTGAAATGACATGGTCCTGATTCCACTCAGGCGCCGTCCGCAGATGGGGTTGCTGATCGGAGGCGGCCTGCCGTCGCGGTGCGACGGAATTCGACTTCAACGTTTCCCGGGCATTCGCCGAAACGCGGCGAGCCTGGGCATGATCAAGCGTTGGAGATCAGGACGCGGGAGGGGCGCGCGGCTGGAACGCCGTGGCAGCCGATGTCAGATGGACGAATTCGGCATCTAGGGTGAGATAGAGCAGCTCGATCGCCTGCGGTAGCAGCAGCAAAGGCGGCGTCGCGGAGACGACGGTGCCCGCCATCGCGACGACGGCGCAGATCGCGCAATTGTCGTCGCCCGGCTGCTCGCGGTCGGGGCCCGCGGGCGATTGCTTCTGGACCGCGGCGCGGTCGTCCGGCGCAACGCTCTTGGCGCTATCGGCTTGCTGAAGCGAGGACTGGGCGAGCGTCGTCGCCTGGGCGAACCAATGGCTGTGGCCGAACGTCAGCGCGAGCTGCACCAGCATCGCGAACAACGCGAGCCGGGCGCCGTGCCTGATATTCGACCGGAACCACTTCATCTGGAAACGCCACCCCGCATCGCGAAGCGCCGATCCCCTCGGGCTTTCACGATGTTATATTGTAACATCGCCCGATCGGTGAGTGGATGTCAACCGCCGCCGAACCCACGCGCGCAGGCCAGCCCGCGATGTGTCGTTCCTGCAACTGAAAGATCAGCGCCCTTCGCGCACCCAGGTCGCGGCGAATGCGCCGAGCAGCAGCAGCAGGCCGATCAGGCCGGCGAAGATCGGCAGCACGCCGACGCCCTTGACGACGCTGGCGTCGCGCATCCGCACGCCCATCCAGCCGTCGCCGGCGAACATGCCGGCCGAGCGCACCGGCACGATGCGCGGCAGCTCGACGCTGGCGCCGTCGACGACGCGCACGGCATTGCCGCCGGTCGCTTGCGTCAGCGGCTTCAAGGTGTCGATGGTGGAGGTGACTTCCGAAAACTCCTTCGGATTGGTCGGGCCGACATTGATCAGCGCCTTCAGCGTGCCGTCGGTGGCTTGCCACAGGCCGAGCTCGTTCGCAGGAAGGCTGGCGCGCCACTCGCCGGGATCGCCGGCGCTTAGCGTCAGATCGTGCGCCACACCCGACGGCGAAGTGACGCTGACCGGCTGGACGCTGTCCGCCATGGTCTGGCGCACCACCACGAGGTCCTTACCCTGCACCTGCAGGCGCAGTGCTTCCTCGTCGAGATCCGGCTGCTTCATCAGCCAGTGCGACATCCGCCTGAGCAAGTCGAGATGCGGGCCGCCGCCCTCATAGCCGCGCGCCCACAGCCAGATGTGGTCGGAGAGCAGCAGCGCGACGCGGCCCTCGCCGAAGCGCGACAGGAACAGCAGCGGCTTGCCGTCCACGCCGGTCATCACCGGCGGGTTGACGGCATTGCGGGTGTCGACGGTGCGGAAGAAGCGGCTCCAGCGCGGCGGCTCGGAGGCGGAGCCTTCCAGGCCGCGCGTGACCGGATGGCGTTTGCCGACGTCGGACAGATGCGCATAGAACGGCTTCTCGGTCACGCCGACCGGTTCAGCCGGCAGCACCGAATCCAGCGGCGTGCGCCAGATGCTGGTGTTGGAGGCATAGTCGGGGCCGGCCGAGACCAGCACCGCGCCGCCAGCGCGGACATAGCGCGCGATGTTGTCGAAATAGGCGATCGGCAGCACGCCCTGGCGGGCGTAGCGGTCGAAGATGATCAGCTGGAATTCGTTGATCTTCTGCTGGAACAGCTCGCGGGTCGGAAACGCGATCAGCGACAATTCGTTGATCGGCGTGCCGTCCTGCTTCTCCGGCGGACGCAGGATGGTGAAGTGCACGAGATCGACGCTGGCGTCGGACTTCAGCAAATTGCGCCAGGTGCGCTCGCCCGAATGCGGCTCGCCCGAGACCAGCAGCACGCGCAGCTTGTCGCGCACGCCGTCGATGGCGACGACGGCGCGGTTGTTGACAGGCGTCAGTTCTTTCTCGAGCGGCGAGGCTTCGATCTCGACGATGTTCGGTCCGGCATGCTTGATGTCGACGTCGACGCTTGCGATCTGTCCGCTGGACAATGTGCGCTCGCTGAGCACTTCGCCGTCCCGGCGGATCGTGACCTTGGCGCGCTCGCCGGTGACGCCCTGGTCGTCGAGCCGGTAGGTAATGGTCTGTTTCTGCCCGACGATGCCGAAGCGCGGCGCGGCCGTGATCGCAATGCGGCGGTCGCGCTCGTCCTTCTGCCCGGTGATCAGCGCGTGCACCGGCGCCTGGAAGCCGAGCGCTGCGGCGCTCGCCGGGATGTCGTGGACGCGGCCGTCGGTGATCAGGAACGCGCCGGCGACGCGGTCGACCGGCACGTCCGACAATGCCGAGGCCAGCGCACCGAACAGTTTGGTGCCGTCGGTTTCGCCATCGGCCTGGCCGGCGTCGACGACGCGGACTTCCAGCCCCTTGATTTTCTTCAGGCCGTCGACCAGCGCCTCCTGCGCCTTGGCGGCTTCCTCGTTGCGCTTGCCGAAATTCTGGCTCGGGCTCTTGTCGATGACGACTGCGGCGACCGAGGTGAGGGGATCGCGGTCCTCGCGCGTGAAGGAGGGATTGGCGAGCGCCAGCAGGAACAGCGCCAGCGCGGCCACGCGCACGGCGGCGCCGCGCGCACGCGCCACCAGCAGCACGATCGCAATGACCACGATCGCGGCGAGCGCGAGCCACAAGACGATGGCGGGGACGAGCGGCGTGAACGCAATGCCGTAATTCATGTGAGATCCAGCATGTTGGCGTCATCCTGAGGAGCGCGTCGCACTTGCGACGCGTCTCGAAGGATGCTCGGCCAGTGGGTGTGGCCCATCCTTCGAGGCTCGGCCAGCGGTGCGAGCGCACCGCCGGTCTCGCACCTCAGGATGACGACGGTGCTCATTGCCCCAGCCGCTCGATCAGCGCCGGTGCGTGCACCTGGTCGGCCTTGTAGTTGCCGGTCAGCGTGTACATCACGATGTTGGCGCCGGCGCGGTAGGCGAATTCGCGCTGGCGGGCGTCGCCGCCGGCCACCGGCAGCATGTACTGGCCGTCGAGCCGAACCGCCCAGGCGCCGGCAAGATCGTTCGAGGTGATGATGATCGGTGAGACGCCGTCGCCGCCGCGTGCCGGCCGCTGCGCGCTGTCCTCGTCCTCGTCGCGCGGCAGGGCCTCGACCCAGGTCTGGCCGGTGCTGAAGCGGCCCGGAAAGTCGCGCAGCAGATAGAAGGTCTTGGTCAGCACGTGCTCGCGCGGCACCGGCTCGAGCTCGGGCACGTCGAGCGACGACAGGATCTCGCGCAGCGTCTGCATGCCAGGGGTCTGCGCGGCGCCGTTCTCGCCGGGCAGCGCTTCGATCGCGTCGCGGGTGTCGAACAGCACGGTGCCGCCCTGCTTCATGTAGGCGTCGATCTTGTTGATGGCATCCTGCGGCGGCTTGGGCGCGCCCGGCACGATCGGCCAGTAGATCAGCGGAAAGAAGGCGAGCTCGTCGCGGCCGGGATCGATGCCGACGGGATCGCCGGCCTCGAGCGCGGTGCGCTGCGCCAGGAACTGCGTCAGTCCCGATAGCCCGGACTTGACGATGGAATCGACGTCGGCATTGCCGGTGACGACATAGGCGAGGCGGGTCTGCGACACCGCTTTCATGGCGAACTCGTCCGAGGCGCTGTCGGCGCGCGCCGGCGTCGGCGAGAACGCGCCGAAGCCTGCAAGCAGCAGCCCGAGCACGATCATGGTGGGCGCGGCGCGCCGGCGCAGCAGCGCGGCGATGCCGCCGCCGAGCACTGCGACGATGATGGCGTCGATCAGGAACAGCGCGAGCGCGGTCGACAGCAGCCAGCCGCGCAAATCGCGCGGCTCGGCATTGGTATAGGTGGCGTGCCGGGCGCGCAGGCTCGCGGTGTTCAGCGCGGCGATGCGGTCGGCGCTAGCAAGGGTGTTCACGGCGAGCGGTCCTTCTGCCGGACCGTAGAAGCCGGGCGGATGATCGGGTGTGGCGCGGTCGCGATAGTCCGCGGGCAGCGGCTTGGCGGTGGCCGGCGGCGGACCGAAGGCGCCGAAGCCGTCGAGGATGTGCAGCGGCGCCACCGTCTCGGCAGTCGCCTCGCCCGCGACCCCGGGGCCGGGCTTGGCGGTGTAGCCGGACATGTCGACGATCCGCCGCAGCATTTCGACGAAGGTGCCGGACATCGGCAGATCAGACCAGCGCATGTCGGCGCTGACGTGGAACAGGCTGACCAGGCCCTTGCCGCGATGCTCGCCGGTGACGAGCGGCGTGCCGTCTTCCAGCGAGGCCCAGCTCTTGGTGGCGAGCACGGCGTCGGGCTCGGCCAGCACCTGCCGGCTCACGGTGATGTCCTTGGGCACGGCGACGCCCGAGAACGGCCCGTCGGCTGCGAAGGATGCAAGATGCTGCGGCTTCTCCCAGGTCAGGCTGCCGCCGAGCGTGCGGCCGCCCTTGCGCAGCTTGACCGGAACGAGATCGTCTTCGGCCTGCGCCAGACGAGGACCTGCGAACCGCACCAGCACGCCGCCCTGCTCGATCCAGGCATTGAGGCGCTCGCGGATTTCAGGGGCGACGGTGCCGACATCGGCGAGGATGATCATCGGCAGCTTCTGGTCGAGGAACTGCGTGATGCCCTGCTGCGGCGAGCCCTTGTCGGCGAGCCGCACGTCGGCGAACGGCGCCAGCGCGCGGGTGAGGTAGAAGGTCGGTGCCAGCAGCGGCTGCGCGGTCTCGCTGGTCGTGCCGGTGACGATGCCGATGGCGCGGCGGCGCCAGCGCTTGTCGAGCAGCTGCACCGCGCCAGCCGAACGCTCGCCCGTGATCTCGAGCCGCGTGATGTCGTTGCGCAGCTCGACCGGCAGGTCGAACGCGGCTTCGGTCTCCTTGTCCTGCGGGCCGAACGAATAGCGTGTTTCGCCGATCGGCGAGGCCTTCTGGTCCAGCGCGCGCACGGTGCCGATGGTGATGCCGCTGTCGGTGCGCAGCACCTTCACGGTCATCTTGGCGGCGGCGTTTTCGGCCGCGACCAGCCCCAGCGGCGACGACGTGCCGCCTTCGAACACGGTCAGGCTGCGGTCGCCGACGGTCTTGCCGAGAGCCTGCACGAAGTCCTCGCCGCGCCCGGTGTCGATGCCATCCGACAGCCAGGCGATCTCGCAGTCGCCGGTGGCCTTCAGGAAACGGTCGACAGCGGTCAGCGTGTCGACGCGATCGATCGAATAGGGCTTTGGCGCCAGCTGCCGCAACGCCACGCGCGCCGCGCCCGCTGGCATCAGGGTGATGTCGCGGTTCGGCTCCGACAGCGGCACCAGCGCGATCGCGCGGCGGTCGGTGTCGGCGCTGGCGATCAGCTCGTCGGCGGCCCTGATCCTGACGTCCCAGTGCGATGCCGCGCTCCAGCCGTCGTCGAGCATGATCATCAGCGGCGCCTTGCTGCCCGCGATGCCTGTTTGCGGATTCCAGGTCGGGCCGGCGGCGGCGAAAATGACCAGCGCCGCAGCCAGCAGGCGCAGCGCGGTCAGCCACCACGGCGTCCGCGACGGCGTCTCTTCCCTCGGTGCGATGTCGAACAGCAGGCGCGTCGGCGGAAACTCGATGCGGCGCGGCCGCGGCGGCATCACGCGCAAAAGCCACCACAGCACCGGAAGGCTGACGAGGCCGATCAGCAGCAGCGGTTCGGTGAAGGCGAGCGGCAATCCCATCATGCGGCCGGCCCCGCCTTGATGGAGGTGGTGCGGGCGCCCGACTTGCTCACCTGCATGCCGGCGTGCAGGAACAGCAGCAGCTCGGCAGCGGAGCGGTCGGTCGCATGTGTCGTGAACAGCCAGTCGAGCTTGCGCGTCTCGGCGCGGATCTGGTCGCGGTGCAGCGCGAGCCGCGCGGTGTAATCCTGCGCCCAGCTTTCGGCGCGGCCGGCGGTGATCACGCCGAAGCCTTCCGGCTCGACGAATTCGACGCGTCCGGAATAGGGGAACGACTCCTCGGCGGGATCGACGACCTGCACGAGCGTGCCATGCGCGCCGGAGCCGGAGAGCCCCGCAAGCGTGGTCCTGATCTCCGAGATCGGTGACCAGAAATCCGACAGCACGATCGTCTCGGCCAGCGCCGCGGGCACAAAGGACGGCGGCAGGCTCAGCCGGTCGGCATCGTCATGCATCATCGCCTGCGCCATCTTGTCGATGATGCTGCGGCTCGTGGTCGGCGCCATCAGGCCGGGAATGCCGACGCGTTCGCCGCCGGCGACCAGCAGCTCGGCCAGCGCGAAGGCGACGATCAGCGTCCGCTCCAGCTTGGATTCGCGCGCGGTCTTCGAGGCGAATGCCATCGACGGCGAGCGGTCGGGCCAGATCCAGACCGTGTGCGAGGCTTCCCATTCGAGCTCGCGGACATAGAGATGGTCGTCACGCGCCGAGCGCCGCCAGTCGACGTTCTGTGCCGGCTCGCCGGAGACGAAGCGGCGGTATTGCCAGAAATTCTCGCCGGAGCCGGCGCGGCGCCTTCCGTGCAGGCCATGGATGACGTTGGCGGCGATACGACGGGCTTCGAGCACCAGGCGCGGCAGCGAAGCGGCGAGCGTACGGCTTTCGCCATCGGCACGTCGGATCGCAACTGTCTCCTTCGCTGCGTGCCCGTTTTCTGCGGCCATCAACCGATCCGCGTCTTCAATTGCTTGATCACGTCCGGAATCGTGCGGCCTTCGGCGCGCGCCTGGAACGTCAGCGCCATGCGGTGCTTCAGCACGGGCTCGGCGAGGTCGAGCACGTCGTCGATCGACGGTGCGAGACGCCCGTCGATCAGCGCGCGTGCGCGCACGGCGAGCATCAGCGATTGGCTGGCGCGCGGTCCGGGGCCCCAGGCGATGAACTTGCCGGTCTCGCCGCTCTCCTGACCGGGACGGGCCGAGCGGACCAGCGACAGGATCGCCTCGACCACGGAATCGCCGACCGGCAGGCGGCGAACCAGCCGCTGCGCGGTGATCAGCGCGTCCGCGATCATCGAGCCCTTGGCCAGCGTTTCGTCTGCGCCGGTGGTCTCGAACAGGATACGGCGCTCGGCGTCGCGATCGGGATAGTCGACGTCGATTTCCATCAGGAAGCGGTCGAGCTGCGCTTCTGGCAGCGGATAGGTGCCTTCCTGCTCCAGCGGGTTTTGCGTGGCGAGCACGTGGAACGGCTTCGGCAGATCATGACGCGCGCCGGCAACGGTGATGTGCTGCTCCTGCATCGCCTGCAGCAGCGCCGATTGCGTGCGCGGGCTGGCGCGGTTGATCTCGTCGGCCATCAGGAGTTGCGCGAACACCGGGCCGGAGATGAAGCGGAAGGCGCGCTTGCCCGCGGTGCTCTCGTCCAGCACTTCGGCGCCGAGAATGTCCGACGGCATCAGATCGGGCGTGAACTGGATGCGCTTGGCATCGAGGCCGAGCGTAACGCCGAGCGTCTCGACCAGCTTGGTCTTGGCAAGACCCGGCACGCCGATCAACAGCGCATGGCCGCCGGAGAGGATGGTGACCAGCGTATTCTCGATCACGCGATCCTGGCCGAAGATCACGGACGCGATCGCGTCTTTCGCCGCGCGAACCTGGGCCGACACCTGCTCGGCCGAACGGACGATCCCGTCCTCGAGCTTCTCGACACTCTCCGCCATCCGTCAGCTCCTTCAGCCTGCCGCGCTTTCTTGCGTCGTCATTCCCTCACATGGGCCTTATGCTAGACTTGCAGGAAGGCCATGTATTCGTTGAATTAACCTATCCCCACCTTATCGGCTTAGGCATATGTAGGGCATCACGAAGTGGCGACCTCCACACCGGACTAATCCGGGGTGGAACCCTACCGCGATATACAACGTAGACGTACAAATCAGGCCTGCACCAATCGTGCCAAAGACAAAGTCAGGGCAAACCATGGCGAACCAAGGGCAGAGCGCCGATCATGGACTTGAGGGGCTGACTGCCGCCGCCAAAAGTGCTGCCAATGCCGAAGGCGCCAAAAAGGGCCTGCCTCCGGTGCATCTGTGGAATCCGCCGTTTTGCGGCGATCTCGACATCCGAATCGCTGCCGATGGTACTTGGTTCTACATGGGGACGCCAATCGGGCGTCCTGCGCTGGTCCGCCTGTTCTCGACCGTCCTGAAGCGGGAAGGCGACAAGTATTTCCTCGTCACGCCCGTGGAGAAGGTCGGCATTCGCGTCGACGACGCGCCGTTCATGGCGGTCGAGATGCAGAAGGACGGTGAGGGCCACCATCGCGTGCTGAGCTTCCGCACCAATGTCGACGACTGGGTCACCTGCGATGCCGCGCACCGGCTGCGCTTCGAGCAGGCCAAAGACGGCGGTCTGACGCCCTATCTGCATGTCCGTGCCGATCTCTGGGCCAAGGTCACCCGCGCGCTCTATTACGATCTGGTTGACATGGGCGAGGAGCGGATGGTCGATGGCCAGTCGATGTTTGGCGTCGAGTCGGCCGGCGAATTCTTCGCCATGGCCGACGCGGAGCAGGTGAGGGCCGCGCTTTGAACAAGCCTATCTCCAAGAACGAGCCTGGTCACGATCCTGGTCACCAGCCCGTCGTGCTTGGCGCTGCGGATTTCTTCGCCCGCTCCAGGGCGAAGCTCGGCTTCGACGTTCCGTCCGGCCTGTACGATCCGAACATCGTTCCGGCCTCGGGCGATCCCGGCACAGACAAGATGCTCGAGATCATCGCGCGCGAGCAGCCGGTGCGACCGGCGGCGGTGCTGATCGCGGTGGTCGATCATCCCGAGCCGACCATCCTGCTGACGCAGCGCGCCGCGCATCTCAACGATCATGCCGGCCAGATCGCCTTTCCCGGCGGCAAGATCGACGCGATCGACACCTCGCCGCTCGATGCGGCGCTGCGCGAGGCCGAGGAGGAGGTCGGGCTGTCCAGAGACTTCGTCGAGCCGCTCGGCTATCTCGATCTCTACGGCACCGCGTTCGGCTTCCGTATCCTGCCGACGGTCGCCAGGGTGCGGCCCGGCTTCGAGCTCACCATCAACCATTCAGAAGTTGATGACGCCTTCGAGGTGCCGCTATCCTTCCTGATGAACCCGGCGAACCATCAGGTGCACAGCAAGGAATTCCGCGGCATGGAGCGCTCCTACTACGCGATGCCGTTCGCGGAACGCTACATCTGGGGTGCGACGGCTGGAATGCTGCGTGTACTCTATGAGCGGATCTATTCATCATGATCCGGCCGGTTCTGACCGAGATCGGAATTTTCCTCGTCCCGTTTGCCGTCTATGCGTTGTTCCTGGCCGCCACCCGATCCGGCCTGTTCGTGCAATCGTCCTGGCCGGTCACGGTCGTCGCGCGCCTTGTCCTGGTCGCGCTCGTGCTGGTCATCGCGGGGCTGATCGGCTTTGCGCATTTCTCCGGCGCCGCGCCAGATTCGACCTACATTCCGGCCCATGTCGAGAATGGCCGGCTGGTGCCGGGCGTGGAGAAATAGGGGCGGCATGATGAGCGCGAAGCCGTTACTCGCCGACGCGCCCTGGCTGACCGCAGGCGGGACCGCGCGCGTGCTCGCGCTGCTCAACGCCAATGGCGAGGAGGGGCGGGTGGTCGGCGGCGCCGTGCGCAACGCGCTGCTCGGCCTGATGCCCGGCGATATCGACATCGCAACGACCGCGTTGCCGGACGAAGTGGTGCGGCGTGCCAAGGCTGCCGGCATCAAGAGCGTGCCGACCGGCATCGACCACGGCACCGTCACGCTGGTCATCGACGGTCAGCCTTACGAAGTCACGACGCTGCGCGAGGACACCGAGACTTTCGGCCGCAAGGCCAAGGTCGCGTTCGGCCGCGACTGGGTGAGGGACGCCGAGCGGCGCGACTTCACCATGAACGGCCTGTCGGTCGATGCGAACGGCGTCGTCTACGACTATGTCGGCGGCATCGCGGATGCCGAGGCGCGCCGCGTGCGGTTCATCGGCGATCCCGACCAGCGCATCGCCGAGGATTTCCTGCGGATCCTGCGCTTCTTTCGCATCCACGCCGCCTTCGGGGCCGGCGCGCCCGATCGTGACGGTTATCTCGCCTGCATCCGCGGACGTGCGGGGCTTGCCAGCCTGTCGGCCGAACGGGTGCGGATGGAGATGCTGAAGCTGCTGCTGGCCGGCGGCGCATCTGACGCGGCGCTGGCCATGGCCGATGGCGGATTGCTGCAGGCGCTGATCGGCGGTGTCGCCTATACCGGGCCGCTCGCGACCATGATCGCGATCGAGCGCGAGCTCGGGCTGCCGCCAAGTCCCACGCGCCGCCTCGCGGCGATGACGGTTGCGGTGACGGAAGACGCCAGGCGCGTCGCGCTGCGCTTCCGGCTCTCCAACGCCGAAGCCAAGGCGCTGGATTCGATGGGGCATCGCTGGTGGCGTTTCGTCGCCAAGGACGAGGCCAACGCGCGGCGGCTGCTCTACCGGCTTGGCGCGGAGCGCTATCACGATCGCGTGTTGCTCGGCTGGGCGCGGGTGGAGAGCGACGTGCGTTCGTCGCACTGGCGCGCGCTTGCCGAGCTGCCGCAGCGCTGGACCGCGCCGAAATTTCCGCTGAAGGCCGCCGACTTCATCGCGCGCGGCATGGCCGAAGGGCCCGCGCTCGGACATGTGTTGACGCTCGCCGAGGACGCTTGGCTTGCGGCGGATTTTCCACTAGAGGAAGCGGCGCTCGCTTCCATCGCAGATCAAGCTGCGGCACGCGTCAGCCGCGACCAGAAACATTGACCATCGTCTCAGGCTTCGCCGACATCTCGATTTTCCAGCTCCTGCTGGTCGCGCTGATGGCGTTGTTCGCATCGATCATCGGTGGTCTCGCCGGTTACGGCACCGGCGCCCTGATGCCGCTGGTGCTGGTGCCGCTGGTCGGCGCCGAGCCAGTGGTGCCGATCATCGCGATCTCCGCGATTCTCACCAATTCCAGCCGTGCGCTCGCCTATCTGCGCTATGCCGATCGCCGCCGCGCAGCTGTCGTGCTCGCCTGCGCTGCGCTGACGACCGCGCTCGGTGCCTACGGCTACACGCGTCTCACCAACGCGGGCGCCGCGCTCGTGATCGGCTCGATGCTGATCCTGAGCGTGCCGCTGCGCCGCGTGCTTCGCCGCCGCCAGGTCAGAATCGGCGACGCGGGCCTTGCGGCCGGTTCGGTCGGCTACGGCGTGCTGGTCGGCGGTACCTCGGGCTCGGGCGTGATCCTGCTGTCGCTGCTGATGGCCGCGGGCCTCGAGGGCGCCGCCGTGATCGCGACCGACGCGATGATCTCGCTCGGCACCGGCCTCATCAAGATCTCCGTGTTCGGCCTCGCCGGCGCCGTCACCGCCCAGGTGCTCGCCTTCGCGCTCCTGATCGGCGGCATCGCGATCCCCGGCGCGTTCCTTGCCAAGGCCTTTGTCGAGCGGATGCCGGTGCACATTCACACCGCGATCCTCGACGTCGCCGTGATCACCGGCGGCCTGGTGATGATCACGGCTGCGGCGCGCCAGTTGATGGCGTAGAGGCTCCCGGACCAATCGGCATTCGCGCCTGGTCTGAAGAGAGGAGGTGCGTCCCTGGTCGCACCTCCGATCGTCTTGGGGTGAATTACTTGCGTTCGACGAAAATGGCCTGGCAATCGGACGCGCCGACATTTTCAGCGGTGTGCGAAGGTGTGATTGGTCCCGAAAAGGCCGTGCCGGCCACGCTCTTGGTCTCGTGAATCGTGCCGTCCGGATTATGAATCCGCAGGGTGCAATCGTTGAGCGCATAGACGACGAAGGGAACGGGATGAGAATGCGGCTTGTCGGTCGTGCCCTTCTTCCAGGTGCCGGCGATCACCCGGAAGTTCTGATCTTCGAAGATGACCTTATAGGTCGTTGGGTCGGCCTGATAGGATGGAGCGGACTCCTGCGCGGCGGCAGACACGATCCACATCGTCGCGAGACCTAAGCCAAGCGCTGTACGTCGAACCATAACAAAATTCCTTCATGGGGGATCGGAAAGAAACTGGGACCGGGGCACGGGGATCCCGTGCCGGACAATGTGCGAGTCGCGAAACGCGACATGTGGCGATGACGGTCGCCGCGAGAGGGTTGCTAGAGAATGCCCTGAGCGGCCGCGTTGTCACGATCGACCTGCTTTTGGCGGATGATCGTCAGCTCTTTGCTGCAGGTGGCGAACGCGGCGCTCGTTGGGGACATTCCGAACGTCTCGCAGAATTGCCGATTTTCGTCCGCGATCGCCCGTTCGAGGTCGGCGCGTGCGGCGTCACGCATGGCAGGGCCGGAGATGAAAAACGCGTACAGCCCGTAGGCCGCCAGGCCGGCAAAGAGGAGCGCATAGCCGGTTGCAGGGAGCGGGAAGCGGTCGGGACGGGACGTATCGATACTGGAATTGGCTTTGGCCATGAAAATCTCTTGAACAATGAGGGCGCTGAGGAAATCGGGTGGCTTGCGAGCGGATATTCCGGACGCGACCGCAGAATAGCCTTGGGATTGCGACCCGCGCTTGGAAAACCTTGCGCATATGTCCTCGCGGCCGAAACATCGGCGGCTCGCCGGCCGCGATGTAGCGGCCGCGAAATCAAGCTGGGGCTTTTGATCTAGGACGAATGACTGGCCGTCACGGTGCGATCGGGCGGCGCCGTCGTATCGCCCTCCTTGTTGGACGTGGCCCACCGCTGCATCGCGACGACATTGACCGCATCGTGAAGATACATCCCCACGGCCAATCCGTGATCGTAGGCGACCCAGAAGCGCGGCAGGATCAGGATGCTTCGACCGCCCCGTCCGGTGATCTTGACCAGACCGGCCCGTTCCGCATCCTGCATCAGGTTGCGGACATGCGTTCGGGAAACGCCGAAACGATCGGCGGCGTCGATGTAGGGGACCGCGGCGGTTGGATCGGCAGCATCCATCGCAGCCTTCAGCACCACATTCTCGATGAGCGGTCCCGCCGCGTGCGTGAAAAACAGCAGGCGCTCTGCCAGCGTCATCATCAGGCGCGCTGCCACCGGATGGAATGGCAGGCACGTGCCGCAGTGCAGCGCGTGGAATGCGCGGTCCCGCGACAGCACCGGGCGGTAGTCATGATGGGGGAAGAGGATCGCAAGCGGGACGTAGTGCGTCGCCAGCCATTCGGTGTGATGCGCGCGCAGCTTTGGCGTGGACGCAAGCAGCCGAACGCGCCCGTCGCCGGGTGCTCGATGTTGCTCCAGATATCCAACCTCGCGCAATCGCGCGACGAGATGATCGACTTGCCGGCCGCTCGCATAGCCGAAAATGGCGAGCTGCTCCTTCAAGGCAGCCACCGTGAACCATGTCTCCCGTCTCGCCGGGTCCTGAGCTGTCTCGATCACCGCCGCGCAATGAAAGACGAAAAATCGGCCTGCCTCAAGCAGCAGACGAACCAGAAACGGGTCACCCTCATAGAGGCCGACGAAGTGCGAAAGATAGGCGTGACGCGCTTCCGGCAGTCTCGGATGGTTCAAGATCTCGTCGAATCCAAGCCGCAACCTGCCGCCAACGAGGCGCTCGAGTTCTTCCCGTTCCACGATCGCCCCTCAGCTTAAGCCTTTCGGGAGCCTATTGGCTCGCTGCGATCCACGCAATGTTTTCCGCAGATCATTCCAGCGATTGCGCCTATCTTGCGGACAAGCCAGCCCAACCAGTCGCCTTTGGTTTTCAAAGCGCGAGGGCTGCTCGGCTCGGGAGACCTGGGTCATCGTCATTGTTCATCGCCGTTCTGTTCGATCCATTTCACATTTCCAATTCTGTTCGATCCATTTGAAGAGAGAGCCATTGCCGTGAACTTGCCCGCGCTGATGCTATTGATCACCGTCATCTTCATTGCACCGGCTGCTATTGCGCAGCAAGCCAACGCTGCCCCTCCGTCTGACGGGTTTCCGGCTTGGGCGTTCCTGTGGGACCCGTCCGTCAAGGTGCCCCCGCCGGACGACAGACCCAACCAACTCGCCGGCAGCAACGCCTCCTTCAGTTGGAAGCAGGCGAGAGATCTTTTCCTTGCGCTGGATTGGCATCCGGATGACCACCCGGCCATGCCGGAGATCGTTGCCACCGGGCGCAAGCCGGACGTCCGCGCCTGCGGAGCTTGCCATCGCGTCGAGGGCACTGGTGGTCCTGAAGGTGCGAGTCTCGCGGGGTTGCCGGTGAACTATCTGGTCCAGCAGCTCGCCGACTTCAAAAGTGGCGCCCGAAAGATGTCGGGGCCGGAGAGACCGCCCAAAACCATGGTGGCCTCGGCCAAGGCCATGACCGATGCCGAGATGCACGCCGCGGCGGAGTATTTTGCCGGGCTGAAGCCCAGGCGTTTGATCAAGGTCGTCGAAAGCGAGATCATTCCCAGGACCGGGCCATCTCGCATGTTTTACGTCAAGAGCCCGGAGGGCGGCTCCGAAGCGCTCGGCGAGCGCATTGTCGAGATGCCGGACAACGCAGAACAGTTCGAGCTTCGCGACTCACGATCGACCTTCACGGCGTATGTGCCGGTCGGAAGCCTCGTGAAGGGAGAAACACTCGCGAAGACCGGCGGGGCGGGCACGACCGTTGCCTGTGCCGGCTGCCACGGTTCCGATCTGAGAGGCACTGGTGAGATTCCACCAATTGCAGGCCGATCGCCGACCTACATCGTGCGACAGCTTCATGAATTCCAGACCGGGGGACGCGTCGCAAGCGCGAGCGCTCTGATGAAGCCGACCGTGGAAAAGCTGTCCGCGAACGACATGATCGCCCTGGCCGCCTACGTGGCATCGCTGGCGCCCTGATCCAGGCCGCCGCTCTTCAAGCAACTCGCACCAGCTCCTCGACGAGATCGGCTGCACGCGCGAGGTCGCCAAAACGCCTGACCCGGGAGGCGAACGCGTGACAGGCCGCAAGTGTCGCCTGATCGCCAAGCATATCCATCACGGCATCACCAATCCCGGCCGGTGCCGCATCGGGCGAAAGCACCTGTCCCAGCGCGAGCGCCTCGATGTGGGCGGCATTGTCGTTCTGGTCGCGCCCATTCGGAAAGCACAGGCAGGGCTTGCCCGCGCCTGCGCTGTACATCAGTGTACCCAGTCCGGCATGGGTGACGACGAGATCGACCGACGGAAGCACCGCGTCGTGCGAAACAAATGACCGAGCCTCCACCGCGCCCGCAATCGGCAGTGACTCCGGCGCAAAGCCCCGTCCTGTCGTGACCAGAACCTCGAGCGGCAGCGGCGCCAGGGCGGTGCATATGTTGCGCAGCGTCGATCCCTGGCCCTGGAAGGTGCTGCTGAGACTGACCAGCACAAGGGGCCGGTCCGGGAATCGGCGAGGCCACGGTGCAGATGCGACCGGCTCCCGGATCGGCCCGACGAAATGAACACGGGGAGATGTGGAGATCTGCGTTCCGAACTCCGGATAGCTGGCTGCAAGCACGAGCGGGGCGCGATCGAGAAGATCGAAAAGCGGCGAGCCCGCCCCGCTTCCTGTCACGCCGGCGACGAGGGAGTTCAGAAATCCGATACAGCCGCCTTCTGTGATCCAGGCCAGATGATTGAAGACGGCGAAATTGATGCCGCGCTCAAGGGCCACCTTCTGCGTGCTGATCAACATCACGTCGATCAGGCAGACATCCGGACGGAGCGCAGCGTGAGTGGTGAGAAAATCCTGGGAGAATTTGGACGAACCGGCGAGACCATCGGAGATGAATGCAACTTCTTCGTCAGGTTGAGATGGGGAGAACCCCGGCTCAGCGCACGGTCGCGTCGGGCGTCGGGGGCAGCGGCGCTCCCCCGACCGAGATCGGACCCGTCGGGGTCGCTGCGCGCGGCGGCTTCTTTTGCTTCGGGACGACGCGCGCTGCCGGAACTGGCGCGACGGGAGGCACTGAAGCCGATGGCCTCGCGACAGTGGGCCCAGGAAAAGGAGACGGTGCGACCGGTGGCTGCGGGGCCGGGCTCTTCAGAGCGTCAATTTTCGAACTGAGCTCGGCTAGTTGACTGACGATTGCCTTCAACTGCTCCTGTTGGTTGGCGATGGTCCTGTCGATCGCCGCCAGGTCGTCGGCTGTCTTCTGTTGCGCGGCGAGCAGTTCGGTCATGACCGCGCTGTCATTGGCACCGGCGTCAGCTTCCGCGGCCTCGCGCCCCGCGGACGGAATGAACAATCCCGGGTTCAGCCAGGTATAAGCCGCCCCTGCGCCTGCGAGTGCCAGAACAACGGCCACGAAGAGCGCAAACGGCCATCGGCGGCGAGGCGCGGGAAGAAAGGGCGGCGGCTCCACGACCGGCCAACTCGGAGGCGATTCGATGCTCATCCAAACGTCCTAGTCAGCCTTTTGGCCCAACGCAATTGGCGCGTGGGCGATCCGCATTGCCCTGTGCGCCCGAAAATTCGTGGCACGGCTTCATCCATCGCTGCGCGCCGCGCTGCGCAGCAGCTTGACGAACGCCTCCGCGGGCGGTGAGAGCACGAGCCCGCGCCGTTGATAGATGTAGTAGCGGCGGTGGATTTCCGGCGCGCGCAACTTGATGAAACGCACGTCGAAATTCGGCGCGAACAGCCGTCCATAGTCGGGAACGGCCGCAAGGCCGGTCCCGACGCCCACCAGCGCCAGGGCGGTGGTCAGATATTTGACCTCGACGGCGGTCTGGATGGAGAGAGAGCTGTCATGCGCGTGCAGCAGGCTCTCCAGGTGCCGGTTGAACTCGCTGGAATAGATCACCCAGCGCTCGTCGCGCAGTTTCTTCCACGAGACGGCGCGTTGCTGCGCCAGCGGGTGCTTCGCCGAGCAGACCACCCGGATCGGCACATCCATCAGGAACGTGCTGGTGACATCCTCGCCGGTGGCGCGCTCCGGGCCGAAACCGGATTGAAGGGTTTCGAGGCGCTGTCATGGCAAGGCCTGTTTGCGCCGGCCGGCACGCCGCCCGAGATCGTCGAAAAGCTGAGCGCGGAAGTGAACAAGGCGCTGCAATCCCCCGACATCAGGGCCTACTTTGCGGCGCAGGGCTTCATCGTGCAGGGCTCGACTCCCGAGGGCTTCAAGGCCTTTGTCGCGAGCGAGGTGCAGAAGTGGACGCCGATCGTGAAGAACTCGGGCGCGCAGGTGAATTGAGCCGCCGCGGGCAGCCTTGCAAGGATGTTGAACAATTGTTATTTTTTGTCCAACATTGGAGGTCGTCATGGTTGTGCGGAGCCGCGCGTCGACTGAGACCGAGGAGCACATTGCGCTCAAGCGGAACCGGCTTGTGCTCGAGCAGGCGCGCGCCGTCGGTTTGCTCGGAGCGGCAAAGAACACGCGCTTGTCCGGCCGCGTGCCGGCAGGCCTGATCGAGGCGGCAAAGAAGCGGGCTCACATATCTTCCGACACTGAGCTTCTCGAGCTTGCGTTGTCGCGCTTGGCACTCGAGGACGATTTCGGCGCGCGTCTTGTCCGGCGCAAGGGAAGCATCCCGGCAGATATCGATCTTGCCATTTGATCTCCAGGCAACGCTGCGGAGGCTGAAGCCGCAGAAACGTTCGGAGCGGTTGACGAGGCGGGCGGATTCGGAACTTGCCTGGGCATCCGACCAGCCGCTCATCGGTGGCGCCATAATTCTCGATACCAGCGTTTACCTCGACGTCTTGCAGGCGCGCACGCCGGACGCCGTTGACCAATTGCTGACTTATCGCGTCTGCCACCACTCGGCCGTCTGCCTCGCCGAATTAACGCATGTATTCGGAAGGCTGGAGCCGGCTAATCCTTCTACGAGGGCCTGCAGACGATGCGGGAACTGATCCAGGACATTCCGCCGCATCGCTTGCAAGCTCCGGAAACCGCGACGTGGGGCGAAGCGGGAATGCTTGCAGGCGAACTTTTTCGTCTCTGCGGCGCGCCGAAGGGCGCTGGTCACGAGAGAAAATATCTCAACGATGCGCTCATCCATCTTCAGGCGCGGAGTATCGGTGCCAGCGTGCTGACGAGGAATATCGGCGACTTCGACTTCTTGAACCAACTTGTCCCGGAAGTTCCGGTCATTCTGTATAGGCAGTGTTGAGCCAAGGATTCGCTCAGCTCGCAGGCGGATTGATCGCCTTTCGATGTGGCATTGGACTGCTACTCTAGCCTGCCCTGGGGCATATCGAGGACTTGTTTGAGCAGCGT
The DNA here is from genome assembly GCF_008932115.1 of Bradyrhizobium betae. Lineage (NCBI taxonomy): Bacteria > Pseudomonadati > Pseudomonadota > Alphaproteobacteria > Hyphomicrobiales > Nitrobacteraceae > Bradyrhizobium > Bradyrhizobium betae. The sequence continues at coordinate 1,560,564 of NZ_CP044543.1, read as the reverse complement.
CGGATGGCCAAGAACGGCGTGCAATTCCGATCTGTCGAGCCAGGCCGCGGCATCCTCCAGGCTTTCGCATTGCTCGACCTTGGCGGTTGCCGTCGCAAGAGGCACGTCGATGGGAGCAAATCTGCGCGGGCTGGCGGGCGATAACGAGCCCAAATGTTCGACCAGCAATTCAGGATCCCGGCCGAGCTGGCGTAGAGCTCCGGCCATTTCAGCGCGCCCTGATGCGGCGAGCTCGTTCGCGCGGAGCACCACGGCAGGCGGGCTGTTGGTTTCCGGCGTGGCAAAGACCCCGGGCGCGCCCAGCCGCGAAGACGTGATGATCCCCAGCGGAATCGAAAGCAGCAGCCCCAGCAGCACTGGCGACATCCAGAGCAGCAGGGGCAAGGAGACCGCATAGGCACAGAGCGACAGGGCGAGGCCGCACAGCGTCGGCCCGGCGAGCTTTCGATAGACTTCGCCGCGGGCAGGCTGTCCATCGCCTCTGCGCTGCACCTGCCAGCCCGCATCCCGGCCAGCGAGAATTTCCACGACGGCCTTGGTCTGGAGGATCATCATGCTGGGCGCAAGCAAAGCCGCCACGAACGTCTCGCAAACGACTCCTGCCAGAGTACGAAAGCTTCCTGCAAATCCGGTCCGCTCGTCACGGTTGCTGATCAGCACCAGATAGGCCAGCAGCTTCGGCAGGATCAGAAGTCCCATGGTCGCGGCAAACACCCAGGCCGCAAGCACCGGGTCCTGTTGCGGCCAGGTGGGAAACAGACTGAAGCCCTTCGGAAAGTATTCGGGCCGGATGAAGTGCGCCTGCAGCGAGATGAGCAGACCGAGCAACAGGAACAGAAGCCACAGCGGCGCCGTCACGTAGGAGCCGATGCCGGTGAGCAGATGCAGCCTCGAGACCCAGTGCAGCCCGCGCGCGGGCAGGACCGCGAGATGCTGCAGGTTGCCCTGGCACCAGCGGCGGTCTCTCCCCGCAAAGTCCAGCAGCGACGGCGGGACCTCTTCGAAGCTGCCGCGAACCGCCGGGACCATATAGATCGCCCAACCGGCGCGGCGCATCAACGCGGCCTCGACGAAATCATGGCTGAGGATGTGTCCCCCGAACGGTTTGCGACCGCGCAGTTCAGGCAGGCCGGCTTCCGCAGCGAAGGCCTGTATCCGGATGATGGCGTTGTGGCCCCAATAGTTGCTGTCGCCGCCGTGCCACCAGGCATTGCCCGCCGTAATGAGGGGGCCGTACACGCGCCCCGAAAATTGCTGCAGCCTGCTGAACAGGGTGCGCGCGTTGACGATGACGGGCTGCGTCTGGATCAGCGCGCAAGCAGGGTGGCGTTCCATCGCGTGGACGATGCGAACGATCGTGTCAGCCTCCATGAGGCTATCCGCATCGAGGACGATCATGTGATCATAGGCCGCGCCAAATCGTGTGACCCAGTCGGCGATGTTGCCGGACTTGCGCGCGGTATTGTCGGAGCGATGCCGGTAGTACAGCCGGTCGCCGCCGCAGGCGCGGCGCAACTGGATGAAGGCCATTTCTTCGCTGATCCAGATATCCGGGTCGGTCGTATCGCTCAGCAAGAACCAGTCGAATTGTGCGCCATATCCGGTGGCTTCGATGGACTCATACATTGCGCGCAGCCGCGCCATCACATGATGCGGGTCCTCGTTGTAGGTCGGCAGCAGCATTGCGGTGCGCGTGCTGATGGAGGGTAGCGGGCCCGTCGTGGCGATCGGCAGGCTGACTTGCCCGCGCGTCAGCAGCACGAAGAATCCGGCAAGGGCGGACATGAAAGAGAACGCGACCCAGGCGAGCAGCACGAGGAACAGACCGAGCAGCAGCGCCTCGAGAAAGGTCACACCGCCGACCTTCACGACGTCGTACATGCCGTAGCCGCCTGCAAGCGTCAGCAGGGCAGTTCCGGCAAAGATGAGGAGACGGCGAGCCACCAAGCTTGCGTTCGTGAGCGCTTGCGATCGCCTGACGTCGGCCGCGCGGTCCAGCCGGCACGGCAGCATCGACAGCGGGCTTTCCTGCGGCAGAAACGGGCGGGCGGGGGCGCTTGGCGGCGGCGCCTGCGACTGCTTCAGGGCGTCCATCGATAGATCCATACTTCGGAGACCGGCGCATCGTTCTGCGCCAGGAACGCGCGCAGCTCGATCGAGGCCTGGCCCTTGACCGCGCATTGGAAGCTCAGACGCCATCCGCCGGTCACGGGATTGGGTTGCGTGACGATGTTGCTGATTTCAGCTTTCTCAGCGGTCACCACCCCTTTCATGGTCTTGGGATCGACGCCTTTGAGTCGGTCGCCCATCAGCTCCAGGACGAACAGCTTGCCGTCATCTCCCCGGCTGCCGATTCCCGTTCGCGTGAATCGCGCGAGCGCGTCGACCTTCGGCGCGTCCGGTCCCCAGTGCAGTCGATAGGTAAAGATGTGTTCGCTCTTTGCCGTCAGGGGCTGTTTCGGTTGCCAGAGCGCGGCGATGTTGTCGTGGACCTCCTCCTTGGTCGGTATCTCGAACAGTTTCACCGCGCCTTCGCCCCAATCGCCGATCGGTTCGAACCAGAGGCTCGGGCGTGTTTCGAAACTGGATTCCAGATCCTGATAAGCGAGATAGTTTCTTTCCCGCTGCATGAGGCCGAAGCCGCCGGGATTGACGTCGCCAAAACTGCTGACCTGCAGGTCGTGCGGATTGTTGAGCGGTCGCCAGAGCTGCTCACCTCTGCCGTTGAAGATCGAAAGTCCGTCCGAGTCGTGAACCGAGGGACGAAAATCGTCGAAGTCCTTCCGATCGTTCGGACCGAAGAAGAACATGCTGGTCATCGGCGCAAGCCCGGCATGCGCGACGTCGACCCGCGGATAGAGCGCCATCTCGACGTCGAAGACCGTGGTTTGGCCGGGCCGAATGGTGAAACGGTAGCTTGCTGCCGCGCTCTTGCTGTCGAGCAGCGCGTGGACCACCATCGAGGAGGCGTTGGGCGCAGGCTTCTCCAGCCAGAAGGCCTTGAACACCGGGAATTCTTCGCCTTTGCTCTCGCCGGTATCGATCGCGAGCCCTCGCGCGGACAGGCCATAGGTCTGTCCTTTCGCGACGGCCCGGAAGTAGCTGGCACCAAGGAATACGCAAAGTTCGTCGTAATAATCCGGTCGGTTGATCGGTGTGTGGATGCGGAAGCCGGAGAATCCGAGGTCCGCATCCGGCCATTGTCCGAGTCCCTCGCCGAACGAAAAGTCGGCGCGCCGATACGAGACCGGCGTGACGCTCCGGTTCGCCACCTGGAAGATGTCGACCCTGTTCTTGTAGAAGAAGCCGCGGTGGAAAAACTGCACCTCGAATGGCAGTTTTTCGTCCCGCCACAGCGCCTTTTCGGGGGCGAACCGAATGGATCGGTATTGGTCGTAGTCGAGATTCTTCAGTGCATCCGGAAGCTTCTCGTCCGGGGCCACGAACGGCTTGGCCGCAAGCGCGCGCGCCAGCTCGCGCACGGTGGATGGGCTGAAGGACGTAGCATCGCTGGTCTGCGCGCCAGCAGCCCGTGGCAATATGACTGCGGCTGAAACAGCAGCAGATGCGCGAAGAAGGTCTCGGCGATTCACGCGCGCGTCTCCCGGTTTTGGAACAAATGCAAACGGCCAATGTTCCCGGGAGTTCCATTGATGGCCTGGCCGTCTACGCCCCGGGAGGTCCGCTGTGGTCGTTATGGGCGACGCGACGCCCGGATACTTGCCTGCGTCAGCGTGGGCACTCCGCGCCGGTATCGATCCAGGCTTGTACCAGTTCTCCGGCTCCCTTCCGGCTGCCCGGAGCCGGCTTGCGGCCTTCGCCCGGATTCCAACCCCACGCGACGAGATCGTCCTTGGCGATGTGTTCCTGCAGCGCGGCGAGGTCACGACCGCCATTGCGCTGGACGTCCTTCAACTGGCGGCAAATGTCGCCCAGAGACTTGCCTTCCCACGCCATCGACAGTGGCGCGAAGCCCCATCGCGGATGACCGGGAATGCTTCGATAGGTGGCCGCTTCGTGAAGCGAGAAGTTCTTTCCGCTATGGCATCCGGAGCAGCTGACCTCGAAATGCCCGGTCTCGGCACGCCATATGGGCGGGACATGCTCGTGGCCGTCGTTGCCCTGCAGCGGATGATCGCCGGCCGGGTGGCAATTCATGCAACGCGGGTTGGTGAGCACCTTGCCGATTTCCTCGAACAGCGCGCGCGAGCGATCGGCTTGATTTGAAATCGAGGAAAATTCGGCGGCATTCCGCAGTGTTGTGGAAGCGGACGAGAGGTCCGCACCGCTCGGGCGAGAGCCTGCCATTGCTGCGACGAGCGCGATCATCGCAAGGCTTCCGGCCCGAACGGCGAATTGAGGCGTGCGGAGGATCATGACATCCTAATCGACGCCTCTTGGTTTGGTTCCCGCGCTGCCAGGATGAGGTTCTGGCCGCGCCTATTCCTCGTCTTCGTCGTCTTCTTCATCCTCGTCGTCCTCGTCCAACTCTTCCAGTTGTTCGAGCACGGCGAGCGGCAATGTCTCGCGAAACAGATCGCCTTCGACGCCCATCCAGACACAGACCGCGTCGTCGCCCTTCACTTCGGCGACGGTGAGCGGCTGGCCGCCGGATTTCAGCATGACGATATCGCCGGCTTTTAGTTCCATGGATGGTCCTTTCAGGTTGATTGACGAGAGAAGCTAGCAGGCCGGCATGACATGCCGATCACGACGGGCGGGATCAGTGGATGTGCTGCGGCAGCGCGCATCCGCTGTCAGGCAATTGAAACACCGATGACAGAGCTTCAGGCCGGGAGCGGGACCATGACGGAGGCGATGGCGCCTGCTCGATGGGTTGCGCAGGGGCTTATCCGTCCCATGCGCCGCGATGGTGACACCATGCACCTGTTTTGTCCGACGCGTCAAATGATTTCGTAAAATCAGCAGTCGTGCCCGCATTTACTGCAAGCTATTGAATTTGCTGCGGCCGGCTACTGTGCATGGGGTTGTTTTCGCGATCTAGCCCGGCACCAGCTCGGTCAGCGAGCGGATGATGCGGTCGGGCTTGACCGTCGAGCCCTCGGGCAAGCCGTCGCCATGCACGTCGATCCAGATCGAATAGATGCCGAGGCGCTGCGGCGTCACGACTTCCCATTCCAGATTGTCGCCGATCATCCAGGTGTCCTCGGCGGTGACGCCGAGCGCGTCCATCGCGTGCAGATAGGCGCGCTCCTCGGGCTTGCCGAAGCCGTGCTCGCCCTCGATCTGGATGTGATGGAAGCGGTGCGCGAGCTCGAAGCGCTCGACCTTGGCGCGCTGGGTGTCGGCGGCGCCGTTGGTGACGAGCGCAAGCTTGATGCCGAGCGCCTTCAACCGGTCGATCGCCTCATGCGCGCCGGGGAAGACGAACATCTCCTCCTCGCGATAGGTGGTGAAGCGATCGGCGAGGCGGATGGCGAGATCGTCTGATAGTGCGCGATGGCCGGCGGCGGCGAGCGCGGCAAAGCCACCCTTGACGGTCAGGTGCCGCGCTTCCGCAAGCTTGAGCCGCCAGGAGGCGTCCGCGTTGGCCCAGAAGTTCTTTGCGAAAGCCAGCACAGTGGTCGCGACCTCGCCCGGCGGCAGCGGCGCGAGCTCCTCGGCGAACTCGTGCGCGATCGTGTTCCAGGCGATCTCGGGCCGGCCATAGGCGGACAGGATGGTGTCGTCCATGTCGATCAGCATCGCGCGCGGCAATGGCTTGATTGCGCTCATGGCCATTTCACCTCCGGCGGCAGCGACGACAGGATGGAGTCCACATTGCCGCCGGTCTTGAGCCCGAAGATGGTGCCGCGGTCGTAGAGCAGGTTGAATTCGACATAGCGCCCGCGCCGGATCAGTTGCTCCTCGCGATCGTCGGCGGTCCAGGCGCTCGCGAAATTTCGCCTGACGAGTTCGGGGTAGATCTTCAGAAAAGCGCGGCCGACGTCCTGGGTGAAGGCGAGGTCGGCGCCCCAGTCGCCGCTGTCGTGCCAGTCGTAGAAGATCCCGCCGATGCCGCGCGCCTCTTTCCGGTGCGGCAGATAGAAATACTCGTCGCACCACTTCTTGTACTTGTCGTAGTCGGCGATGCCGTTCGGCTGGTCGCAGGCCGCTTTCATCGCGGCGTGGAAGGCGAGCGTGTCGGCATCGTCCTGCGTGCGTCGGCGGTCGAGCACCGGCGTCAGATCGGCGCCGCCGCCGAACCAGGCCTTGGTGGTGACGACGAAGCGCGTGTTCATGTGCACGGCGGGTACGTGCGGATTACGGTGATGCGCGATCAGCGAGATGCCGGAAGCCCAGAACCGCGGATCGTCGGCCGCGCCCGGAATCTGCGCGCGAAACTCGGGCGCGAACTCGCCGTGCACGGTCGAGCAGTGCACGCCGACCTTCTCGAACAGGCGGCCCGACATCATCGACATCACGCCGCCTCCGCCGGCCGCGCCGCTGTGATCGGTGCGCTGCCAGGGCGTGCGTTTGAAGCGGCCCGCTTCGCCAGCATAGAGGCTCTGCGGCGCGTCATCCTCCAGCCGCTCGAAGCTGGCGCAGATGTCATCGCGCAAGGCTTCGAACCAGGCGCGGGCGCGGGTCTTGCGGTCTTCGATCAAGCTCGGGTCTGTCGTCGATGCCATGCCGTTAGCCCTGTGGACCGTAATAGGTGCAGCTCTCGTTGCAACTGTCGCGGTGGATGCTGACGCGGGTCAGCTCGCCGATATGCTGCAGCCGCTCCCAGACGAAGCGCGACAGGTTCTCCAGCGTCGGCTTGCCGAGCGCCTCGATCTTGTTGAGGAACTTGTGGTCGAGCGAAAGCCGCACGTCCTCGATGGCGCGCTGGACGAGGCCGAGATCGACCACCATGCCGGTCGCAGGGTCCGGCGTGCCGCGCAACGTCACCTCGGCGCGGAAGGAGTGGCCGTGGATCTCTTCGCTGGCCGCTCCGAACGTCGTTCCCGACAGTGAATGCGCCGCCTCGAAGCGAAACGATTTCGTCAATTCCCACATCTGTTCGAAAACCAATCCTATCTGATGCCGAGCGATTTATGCGTCTGCACGCTGAGCCGCCATTGCGGATGGTGCAGGCAGTAATCGATCGCACGCGCGGTGTTTTGGACGACCTCGGGGCCGTCCATCGGTTGCAGCGAGAAGCGCTCGAAGGCGAGGCCTTCGAAGGCTTCGGGCGCGGCGAGCGTCTGCGGATAGACCAGCTTCAACTCGTGGCCGCGGCGCAGCACGAGCTCGCTGCCGCCCTTGGGGCTGACGCAGATCCAGTCGAGGCCCTCCGGCGGCGCGATGGTGCCATTGGTCTCGACGCCGATCTCGAACCCGCGCGCATGGAGCGCGTCGACCAGGGCGGCATCGACCTGCAGCAGCGGCTCGCCGCCGGTCAGCACCACGTAGCGGTTGTCGCCCCTGGCCGTCCATTGCGCGGCGATCGTATCGGCGAGTTCCGCGGCGGAAGCATAGCGGCCGCCGAGCGTGCCGTCGGTGCCGACGAAATCGGTGTCGCAGAACTTGCAGGTCGCCTCCAGGCGGTCGGCCTCGCGCCCGCTCCAGAGATTGCAGCCGGCGAAACGGCAGAACACCGACGCGCGCCCGGCATGGGCGCCTTCGCCTTGCAGGGTCAGGAAGATTTCCTTGACCGCGTAACTCAATCGTCTCTCCTCAGCCTTATCAAACTTGCGGGTTCCGGAGCTGCCGCAGCGCCTCGCCTGCGGCCATCGCCGCGGTCATGGCGACATTGAGCGACCGCAGCCCCGGCGTGATCGGGATCACCAGCCGCGCGTCGGCGGCCTCGACCACCGCCTCGGTGACGCCAGCGCTCTCTCGCCCGAATAGCAGGATGTCCGAGCTCTGGTAATGAAAATCGCGGTAATCGGTGGCCGCCTTGGTGGTGAACAGCAGCAGCCGGTAGCCCTGTGCCGCGCGCCAGTCCTCGAATCTCGACCAGGAGGCGTGGCGGGTCACGCTGACATGGTCGAGGTAATCCATTCCCGCCCGGCGGAACAGGCGGTCGGAGAACGGGAAGCCCGCCGGTTCGATGATATGGGCGGCCATGCCCAGGCAGGCGCAAAGCCTGAGAATCGTGCCGGTGTTCTGGGCGATGTCGGGTTGGAAAAGTGCGATCTGCATGGCGGGCGGGCGGGTTGTTGAGCGCGAGAAATGTCTCAATAAAACATCGCCGGCGCGGGAATTCGTGCATTGCACGTCTCCCCGCCGTTAGCGGGCTTGCGCTCGCCCGGCAAGGGTGCCAATAGAACGATTCTGGACTGCTGTTTTCGCCTTGTTTTGGTGGGGACACGTGAAGTTCTGCCGCCGCGGGGGGCCGCGGGCGCCGGCAGCCTGTTCTGGGGACCTTGGGGGCCTCCGGAGCGGTTCCACCGGTAGCATAAGAAGAAAGGGTTGGAATCGTGACGACAGCGTCTTCGGCGGACCATCCGACACGCCGTGATTTCTTATTCGTTGCAACCGGGGCAGCTGCAGCAGTAGGGGGCGCGGCTGCGCTCTGGCCCTTTATCTCCCAAATGAATCCTGATGCGTCGACCATCGCGGCCGGTGCGCCGATCGAGGTCGATCTCAGCCCGGTCGCCGAGGGGCAGGACATTAAGGTGTTCTGGCGCGGCAAGCCGATCTACATCAGCCACCGCACCAAGAAGCAGATCGACGAGGCGCGCGCCGTCAACGTGGCGAGCCTGCCCGATCCGCAGAGCGACGAGGCCCGGGTCAAGTCCGGCCACGAGCAATGGCTGGTCGTGATCGGCATCTGCACCCATCTCGGCTGCATCCCGATCGCTCATGAGGGCAATTACGACGGGTTCTTCTGCCCCTGCCATGGTTCGCAGTACGATTCGTCCGGCCGTATCCGACAGGGGCCCGCGCCCGCGAACCTTCCGGTGCCGCCGTACACTTTCGTTTCCGACACCAAAATCCAGATCGGCTGAGCTTCGGACCCGCGTCCGAAGCTTCGCGCCGTCTCGTCGTATTATTTCCTCAGGATCGCATCATGAGCGGACCATCCGAATACAAGCCGAGCAATCCGGCCCTGCAATGGCTCGAGCGGCGCCTGCCGATCCTCGGCCTCATGCACTCTTCCTTCGTCGTCTATCCCACCCCGCGCAACCTGAACTACTGGTGGACCTTCGGCGCCATCCTGTCCTTCATGCTGGGGATGCAGATCCTGACCGGCGTGATCCTGGCGATGCATTACACGCCGCATGCCGATCTCGCCTTCAAGTCGGTCGAACTGCTCGTCCGTGACGTCAATTACGGCTGGCTGCTGCGCAACATGCACGCCTGCGGCGCGTCGATGTTCTTCTTCGCGGTCTACATCCACATGCTGCGCGGCCTCTATTACGGCTCCTACAAGGAGCCGCGCGAGGTGCTGTGGATCCTCGGCGTCATCATCTACCTCCTGATGATGGCGACGGGCTTCATGGGCTACGTGCTGCCTTGGGGCCAGATGAGCTTCTGGGGCGCCACCGTCATCACCAATTTGTTCTCCGCCATCCCCTATGTCGGCGAGAGCATCGTGACGCTGCTGTGGGGCGGCTATTCGGTCGGCAACCCGACGCTGAACCGCTTCTTCTCGCTGCACTACCTGCTGCCGTTCCTGATCGCGGGCGTCGTCGTGCTCCACGTCTGGGCGCTGCACGTTGCCGGCCAGAACAATCCTGATGGCGTCGAGCCGAAGACGGAAAAGGACACGGTTCCGTTCACGCCGCATGCCACCATCAAGGACGGGTTCGGCGTTGCCTGCTTCCTGCTGCTCTACGCCTGGTTCATCTTCTACATGCCGAACTATCTCGGCGACGCCGACAACTATATCCCGGCGAACCCGGGCGTGACGCCGCCGCACATCGTGCCGGAATGGTATTACCTGCCGTTCTACGCGATCCTGCGCTCGATCCCGAACAAGCTCGCGGGCGTGATCGGGATGTTCTCGGCGATCATCATCCTGTGCTTCCTGCCCTGGCTCGATGCCGCCCGGACCAGGTCGTCGAAGTACCGTCCGCTGGCCAAGCAGTTCTTCTGGATCTTCGTCGCGGTCTGCATCCTGCTCGGCTATCTCGGCGCGCAGCCGCCGGAAGGCATCTACGTGATCGCCGGCCGGGTCCTGACGGTCTGCTACTTCGCCTACTTCCTGATCGTGCTGCCGCTGCTCTCGCGCATCGAGAAGCCGCGGCCGGTGCCGAACTCGATCTCGGAGGCGATTCTGGCCAGGAGCGGCAAGGCCGTGGCCTCGATCGCCATCGCGCTCGTCGCCGCCGGTGCGCTGTTCCTCGGCAGCCTGCAGGATGCCCGCGCATCCGAAGGCAGCGACAAGCCGCCGGGCAACAAATGGTCGTTCGCTGGCCCGTTCGGCAAGTACGACCGCGGTGCGCTGCAGCGCGGCCTGAAGGTCTACAAGGAAGTCTGCGCCAGCTGCCACGGCCTGTCCTACATCGCCTTCCGCAACCTCGCGGAAGACGGTGGCCCCGGCTATTCCGTGGCGCAGGCGGCCGCGTTCGCCTCCGAGTACAAGGTCAAGGACGGTCCGAACGATTCCGGTGACATGTTCGAGCGTCCGGGCCGGCCGGCGGACTACTTCCCCTCGCCATTTCCGAACGAGCAGGCGGCTCGCGCGGCGAACGGCGGCGCGGCGCCGCCCGACCTGTCGCTGATCACCAAAGCCCGCTCCTACGGCCGCGGCTTCCCGATGTTCATCGTCGACTTCTTCACCCAGTACCAGGAGCAGGGCCCGGACTACGTCTCGGCGGTGCTCCAGGGCTTCGACGATCACGTGCCGGAAGGCGTGACCATTCCGGAGGGCTCCTACTACAACAAGTACTTCCCGGGTCACGCCATCAAGATGCCGAAGCCGCTCAGCGACGGCCAGGTGACTTATGACGACGGCTCGCCGGCCACGGTCGCGCAGTACGCCAAGGACGTCACCACGTTCCTGATGTGGACCGCCGAGCCCCACATGGAAGCGCGCAAGCGCCTGGGCTTCCAGGTCTTCATCTTCCTGATCATCTTCGCCGGCCTGATGTACTTCACCAAGAAGAAGGTCTGGGCCGACTCGCACTGAGCGGCGCGAGGCGAGAATGAAAAAGCCCCCGAACGGGGGCTTTTTTGTTGCCGTCATTCCGGGGCGATGCGCAGCATCGAGCCCTGAATGACGAGAGTGTTGATTGCGCCGCGCGCCCGCACCCGCCAAGATGCCCGCAACCGCTTCCCCAGAAACTCATCGGAGGACACCATGGGAACCGCCATCACCTTCAAGCGCCCGGACGGCAAGGACGCGTCGGGCTATCTCGCCAATGCCGCGCGCGGCAACGCGCCGGGCGTGGTCGTGATCCAGGAATGGTGGGGCCTGTCGGACCAGATCAAGGGCCTGTGCGACCGCTTCGCGCTGGCCGGTTTCGATGCGCTGGCGCCCGATCTCTACAAAGGCAAGGTGGTGCCGTATCACGACACGGACGCCGCCGGCAAAGAGATGAACTCCCTCGACTTCATGGACGCCACCACGCAGACCGTGCGTGGCGCCACGCAATATCTGTCGCGCAACGGCGCCAAGGTCGGCCTGACAGGCTTCTGCCTCGGCGGCGCCGTCACCATCATCGGCTCGGTGCATGTGCCGGAGCTCGCCGCCGGCGTGGTGTTCTACGGCATCCCGCCGGAGCAGGCCGCCAGGCCGGCCGACGTCAAGATCCCGCTCCAGGCTCATTTCGCCAACAAGGACGATTGGTGCACGCCGGAGCTGGTCAACGGCTTCGAAAAGGCCATGAAGGCCGCCGGCAAGTCGCTGGAGCTGTTCCGCTATGACGCCGAGCACGCCTTCGTCAACGAGCAGCGCCAGGCCGTCCACGACCGCGAAGCCGCCGAACTCGCCTGGGGACGGGCGACGGAGTTTTTCCGGAAGCATTTGGGGTAAACGGCCGGAAGCCGCGTGGGGCGGTCAGCCTTGACGCCGTCCCCGCGCCATGGTGAGTATCCGCCCATGAGCACCGTCGTCCGCCCAGCCCGTCTTTGGTGGCGCACCTCCTAAAGAGGTGGCCGGTGCGATTTATTCTCCCAAAATCGTCTGAGGTCGCCACGCAGTGCGGCGGCCTGATCGTTTGTCCTGTGTGGCGTTTCCTCGGCAAGTTTCGTAAGAGGACGACATGAACAGGACAGTCTTTGCGCTCCCGGCTCGAAGCGAATACGTGACCCGCGCAGGTCTCGCGATCACGCGCGTGGCGGAGCAATTTACCGGCGGCGCCAACAGGCTCGACGATCTCGTCAGCCTGCTCGATCGTCGCCGCGGCGTGGTGCTGTCCTCCGGCACGACCGTGCCGGGCCGCTATGAGAGCTTCGACCTCGGCTTCTCCGACCCGCCGCTCAAGCTCGAAACGACCGGCGTCAACTTCAAGCTGGAAGCGCTGAACGAGCGAGGGCAGGTGCTGATCGCCTTCCTCGCGGAGGTGCTGCTAGAACCCTGCGTGGTCATCTCCGAGAAGACCGCCTCGCGGCTGTCAGGCCATATCATCCGCGGCGACGCGCCGGTCGAGGAAGACCAGCGCACGCGGCGCGCCAGCGTGATGTCGCTGGTGCGCGACATCGTCGCCGCATTCTCCGCCAATGACGACGGGCTGCTCGGCCTGTTCGGTGCCTTCGCCTATGACCTGGTGTTCCAGATCGAGGATCTCGTGCAGAAGCGCCCGCGCGAGCAGGACCAGCGCGACATCGTGCTCTACGTGCCCGATCGCCTGCTGGCCTATGACCGCGCCACCGGCCGCGGCGTGGTGCTGACCTACGATTTCGCCTGGAAGGGCAAGTCCACCGCAGGCCTGCCGCACGAAACGGCCGAAAGCCCGTATCAGAAGACGCCGCGCCAGGGCTTTGCCGATCACGCGCCCGGCGAATACCAAGCCACCGTCGAGACCGCGCGCGCGGCCTTCGCCCGCGGCGATCTGTTCGAGGCGGTGCCGGGCCAGCTGTTCGCCGAGCCCTGCGAGCGCTCGCCTGCCGAAGTGTTCCAGCGGCTTTGCATCATCAACCCGTCGCCCTACGGCGCGCTGATGAATCTCGGCGAGGGCGAGTTTCTCGTCTCGGCTTCGCCGGAGATGTTCGTGCGCTCCGACGGACGCCGCGTCGAGACCTGCCCGATCTCCGGCACCATCGCGCGCGGCACCGATGCGATCGGCGACGCCGAGCAGATCCGCCAGCTCCTGAATTCGGAGAAGGACGAGTTCGAGCTCAACATGTGCACGGACGTCGACCGCAACGACAAGGCCCGCGTCTGCGTCCCCGGCACGATCAAGGTGCTGGCGCGGCGGCAGATCGAGACCTACTCAAAGCTGTTCCACACCGTCGATCATGTCGAGGGCATGCTGCGCCCCGGCTTCGACGCGCTCGACGCCTTCCTCACTCACGCGTGGGCCGTCACCGTCACCGGCGCGCCAAAACTCTGGGCGATGCAGTTCGTCGAGGATCACGAACGTTCGCCGCGGCGCTGGTATGCCGGCGCGATCGGCGCTGTGAACTTCGACGGCAGCATCAACACCGGCCTCACCATCCGCACCATCCGCATGAAGGACGGTCTCGCCGAAGTCCGCGTCGGTGCCACCTGTCTGTTTGACTCCGATCCCGCCGCGGAAGACCGCGAATGCCAGGTCAAGGCCGCGGCGCTGTTCCAGGCGCTCCGCGGCGATCCGCCGAAGCCGCTGTCGGCCTTTGCGCCCGACGCCACGGGTTCGGGCAAGCGGGTGCTGCTGATCGACCACGACGACAGTTTCGTGCACATGCTCGCCGACTATTTCCGCCAGGTCGGCGCCAGCGTCACCGTGGTCCGGCATGTGCATGCGCTCGACATGCTCAAGCAGAAGAGGTGGGACCTGCTGGTGCTGTCGCCCGGCCCCGGTCGCCCCGAAGATTTTGGAATTAAGAAGACCATCGATGCGGCGCTCGAGAACAAGCTGCCGGTGTTCGGAGTTTGCCTCGGCGTGCAGGCGATCGGCGAATATTTCGGCGGCGAGCTCGGGCAGCTCACGCATCCCGCCCATGGCCGGCCCTCGCGGGTGCAGGTGCGCGGCGGGCGCTTGATGCGCAATCTGCCGAACGAGATCGTCATCGGCCGTTATCACTCGCTCTTCGTCGAGCGCGACAGCATGCCGGAGGTGTTGAGTGTCACCGCCAGCACCGAGGACGGCGTCGCCATGGCGCTCGAGCACAAGACCCTGCCGGTCGCGGGCGTGCAATTCCACCCGGAATCGCTGATGTCGCTCGGCAACGAGGTGGGCTTGCGTATCGTCGAGAATGCGTTCCGGCTCGATGCGCCGGTCAATTGAGAGGCACGAATGACCTTTGATCTGAAGGCGAGCGTCCGCACCATCCCCGACTATCCCAAGCCGGGGATCATGTTCCGAGACATCACCACCTTGCTCGCGGATGCACGCGCGTTCCGCCGCGCGGTGGACGAGCTCGTCAATCCCTGGGCCGGCAACAAGATTGACAAGGTCGCCGGCATGGAAGCGCGCGGCTTCATCATCGGCGGCGCGGTGGCGCACCAGCTCTCGGCCGGCTTCGTTCCGATCCGCAAGAAAGGCAAGCTGCCGCACACCACCGTGCGCATCGCCTATTCGTTGGAATACGGCATCGACGAGATGGAGATGCATGTGGACGCCATCTCGCCCGGCGAGCGCGTGATCCTGGTCGACGACCTCATCGCCACCGGCGGCACCGCAGAAGGCGCGGTGAAGCTGCTGCGCCAGATCGGCGCCAATGTCGTCGCGGCCTGCTTCATCATCGACTTGCCCGATCTCGGCGGCGCCGCCAAGCTGCGTGCCATGGACGTGCCGGTGCGCACGCTGATGACGTTCGAGGGGCACTGAGAGCGTCAGATCGCCTCGGCCTTCAGCTCGGCCCGCCAGTGCAGCATGCGTTCCTTCAGGAGCGCGTTCCTGACATAGGCGTTCTCCTCGTCTTCCAGGCGCTCACATTCGCCAAACGTAAGTCCCGCCTCGCCATGCGCGCTCCAGGCGGCCTGAAGGCTGCGGCAGGCGTGGTTGCCCTGGCGCAGCGAGAACCAGATGCGGTTCTGGATCGTTTCGAGGTTCGGCGCCTGGCCGACCCAGGCCTCGCTCGAGGCCGCGCAGCGGATGACGAAGATGCCCGCGATGGTCTTCCGCTCCTTGTAGGCGGCGATGGCTGCTTTTCGGTCAATGCTCACGGGGAAGACCTTGTTGAAGGACACGATGGGCGTCCTCCATAAACGCGGTCTGGCGCGCAGTCAATAATATCCGGGTAAAATTATCGCCTACGACCGCTGCAGGATCAGGCTGAGCTCGAGCTCGCGGAAGGCGAGGTAGTTGCGCCGAATCCACTGGTGGAGCTCGGTCGAGGAATCCTTCTCCTGGCGAAGGTAGCCGGTGAAGGAGAAGTTCAGCCGGTCGATATAGGTCTTCAGGAAGCCGGGCAGCGCCGGCAGGCGGAACACCCGTCCGGCCGCCATGGCAGCCGGCAGCTCGCCGCGCACGATGTGCTCGTTGTCCACCGTGATCAGGTTCATCCGCGGGATCTGGTCGCGCAGCATCTCATGGGCCCGAGCCGAGGCGCGGTCGGTGTCCGCCATGAACAGGATCATCGGCGCGACGTGGCGGCGTGCCGCCTCCTTGAGCAGGCCGATCTCGTCGGTCATCTTGAAGAACTCGTCGAAGGCGTGGAAGCCGAGGTCGATCACCTTGGCAAGGCCATCATCGAGGATGACGCGGTCCATCAGCTGCATCTTGCCGAACGTGTCGATCACATCGGCCGTTTCGGTGACCTTCGGCAGGAAGTCGAGCAGCGACGGCTCCTTCAGATTGACATCGAAGGCCGCGACGTCGCCGTTCTTGAGCAGCAGAAACTCGGTCAGAAGCCGCGCCAGCAGCGTCTTGCCGACCTGCGGGCGGGGCGAACAGATGATGTAGAGGGGCGTCGCGGGCATCGACAGCTATATCTGCGCGGATTCACCGCTCAATCCAGCCGCATCCGCCCGGCTTTCGCAACTATTTTTCGCTGTTGCGGCCGGGCTTCGCACCGACGATATCGGTCAGGTGGATCCGGTCGAATTCACTCCAGACGTTCGCAAGCCAGTGCCGGACATAACCGCGCAGCACGAACGAGTAGTTCGCGGCTTCGTCGTGAATGCCCTTGTTGGCGACGAATTTCAGGAACGGAACGGACGATACCTCGACCTGTTCATAGGCCATCTCGTTGAGCTTGGGGATGGTCAGCTCGGTCGCGTCCTTGATGCGGTTGAAATACGATTGGTAGGTCGCCTGGTCCCATTGGAAGAACTGGGTGTCGTTGATGAAGTTCTTCACCAGGAAATATTTCGCGCCGCCCATGAAGCCCGCGGTCTCGGCGATCTCGTCCAGCGAGGCGATCGAGGGGCCGAGGATGTGGAACACCGCGAAGGTGATCTGGCCAGCCTTGGCGGCGTCGAGAAAACCGATGTCGCGCAGCGAGGCGAGCGCCGGCGAGAGCAGGCCGGCGCGGACGTCGATCACGGTGACCGACGGGCTCGTCGCGTTGAGCGTGTCGAAGATCTTCATCTGATCGGCCGTCGTCGTCATGTCGACGATCTCGGTGATGTCAGGGTGGAAGCGCTTCAGCGTTCCGCGCGGCGACTCCGTGTCGAACGCGCGCGTCGGCACGTTGTTGGCGGAAAAATAATCGAGCAAGGTGCGCGATACTGTGGTCTTGCCGACCCCGCCCTTGTCCGCGCCCACCACAACCACTGCCGGCTTTGCCATTGCTGTCCCCTCACGTGCCCTCCGATCGCAGCTGCAACCGGCCGGGCCCCAAATCGATATCCCGAGTCTGCTGTTGGGCGCGAACATGGCAGAAACAAGGGAGAATTCAAATCTCTGGCAGCCGGCTCCGGCAATTCCCGGAGTTTTTCTGAAGTCCCGCAAAACCCGCCGCACGCGGCGGTAAATCACGCGCTCAATGGCGACCCCAGGGGCCCATGGGATCGATTGGGCGTCCCGCTGCGGTTCCGGCCGGGCTGGGTGCGGGCACGGGCGGTGGACTGGCCGAGCCGCCAGCATCGTTCCACGGTCCGTTCGCCACCGGCGGCGGGGCATCGGGCTGGTCGGCGTCCTGCTCCGGCTCTTCGGTTTCGTCGCCGGGCGGCGGCAGCGGGCCGGGATCGCGGCCACCGGCGAACTTGACCAGCGCGTCAACGCGGGATTGCACTGACGGATGAGTCGCGAACAAATCGGCAAAGCCCTCGCGCGGATTGTCGACGCACAGCTCCATCACCGCCGAGGTCGCGCCCGGCAGCTCGCCGCGGTTCTCGATCTTGCGCAGCGCCGAGATCATGGCGTCGGGATCTTTCGTCAGCTCGACCGAGCCGGCGTCGGCGAGATATTCGCGCGACCTCGACAGCGCCAGCTTGACCACCTGCGACATCAGCCAGGCCACCACGATCAGCACGACCGCGATGATGATCACGATCACCGCGCCGCCCCCGGAGTTCTTGCTGTCGCTGCTGGACGAGGACGATCGCGACGACGACCCAGAGGACCACGAGCCGCCGGAGCTCCAGCTGAAATTGGTGAACAGGCGGAAGAACAATTCGCCGAAGAAGCCGACCACGCCGGCGATGATGACGGCGACGACCATCAACTGCACGTCGCCGTTCCTGATGTGGGTCAGCTCATGGCCCAGCACCGCCTCGATCTCCTTGTCATCAAGCGCATCGAGGAGGCCGGTGGTAACGGTGATCGAATATTGCCGCGGGTTGAGGCCGGTCGCGAACGCGTTCAGCGCCGGGCTCTCCATGATCTTCAGCTTTGGCATCGTGATGCCGCGCGAGATGCAGAGATTTTCGAGCAGATTGTAGAGCCGCGGCTCCTCCTGCCGGGTGACGTCGTGGCCGCCGGTGACGGCATCGATCATCGACTGGTGGAAGAAATAGGCGATCACGATCCAGACCGCCGCCACGATCGTCGCGACCGGCGCTGCGACTTTCAGATCATAGAACGCATGGCTCAGATAAAACGCAACGGTCTCGTTGCCGTCGATGACGACTTCGGCGACCAGCGCGCCGGCATAGACCAGCACATAGACCAGCGCGAACAGGCCGGCGAGCAGCAGCATCGAACGAAATTTGTTCGAGGCGATGTGCGTGTAGAGACCATACGCGGCCATGGCTGCTTCCGTTAGCTCCCGTCATTCCGGGGCAGGCCGCAGGCCTGAACCCGGAATCCAGAGCTTAGTGTCTCGGTCGAGCTTCCCGGTTCGCGTCTTCGACGCGCCCCGGAATGACGAAGGTGAGAGGTCGCTCACGCAGCAATCAGAACTTCACCTGCGGCGTCGCCTCGACCTCGGTGCGGCTGGCGCCGAGATCGAAGAAGTCCTTCTTGGTGAAGCCGAACATGCCGGCGAACAACGCGGCAGGCATCTGCTGGATGCCGGTGTTGTACTCCTGGACCGCGCTGTTGAAGAAGCGGCGGCTCGCCGCGATCTTGTTCTCGAGGTCGGAGAGCTCGGATGCGAGCTGCTGGAAATTGGCGTTGGCCTTGAGGTCGGGATAGGCCTCCGACAGCGCGATCAGCCGGCCGAGCGCGCCGGAGAGCTGGTTCTCGGCGGCGGAGACCTGCGCCGGGCCCTGCGCCGACATCGCCGAATTGCGCGCCTTGATGACGTCGTCGAGCGTGCCGCGCTCATGCGAGGCATAACCCTTCACGGTCTCGACCAGATTCGGGATCAGGTCGTGACGCTGCTTGAGCTGCACGTCGATATCGGCAAAGGCCTGGCTCACGCGCTGGCCCAGCGCCACCAGGCGGTTGTAGGCGCTGAACGCCAGGAACACGAGAACGACGATGACGCCGAGAACGATCCAGCCGGTCGACATGGAGAACTCCTGAAGGGGGAAGAAGGCGGGCGCAGCCTAGACCAAATTGGCGCGGAGCGAGAGCCCCGGCGCGGAGGAGAGGTCAGATTTGGTCGGCCCGGGAGCCATCCGAGTTCAAGGCTATAGCGCCGAGCGAGGTTAACTTTCGGCAATGACGGCATCGCCCCAGCGCCACCGGCGGGCGCTGGCATAGGCGGCCTTGCCGCGTCGCGGAATCCTGCTGAGCTCAACGCCGTGTTCGGTGCAGAGCTTGGCCGTGATCTCGGCCTTGCCGAGATCCGGCGGCGCCAGCACGCGCGAGGCGCGGCTCGCAGGCGCTGCACGGGTCAGGGCGACGTAGATGAAGCGTTCGTCCTCGAACGGCACGTCGGCGCCCTTGATCTGGCGGTGGGCCTGGGAGCGCGGCAGGCGCTGGCTGAAATGGCACCAGTCGGGCGCCGTGAGCGGGCAGGGCTTTTCGTGCGGGCACGGCGCAGCGACGTGGGCGCCCGCGGCGATCAGCTGTTGGCGCAGAGCGAGAATGCGGGCGGTGCCGGCGGGTGTGCCGGGCTCGATCACGACCAGCGCATGGCGTGCCTTGGCCCACATGGCTTCTGCGAGCTTGCGCTGGCCGGCCTCGCTGAGCTCGCCGATGACGTAGCTCGCAACGACCAGATCGGCTTGCGAGGCCTCGGCGAGGTTGCCGCCGGCGTCGCCCGGCAAGTAGCGGCAGTCGGCGAGGCGCGTACTGTCGCGCACCAGTTCGAGCGCGAGTCGGCTGAGCGTGGCATTGGCATCGAGCAGGGTGAAATCTTGCAGCGACGGAAAGGCCTCAGCGGCAGCCCAGCTTGCCGTGCCGGGGCCTGCGCCGACGTCGAGCAGTGTTTCCGGGGCAAGGTCCGGTGCAATCTCGGTCAGTGCATTGAGGCTTGCGGCCACCGCCGCGTAGGTCGCCGGCATCCGCGCCAGCGCGTAGGCGAGTGCATCGGCGTCCGACTTGATCGTGCCGGAGCCGCCGCCAGCCCGGTAAGTGGTCGAAATCTTCTGCGAGCGCTGCGCGGCATCCGTGCGCGAAAAGCCCTGGAGCTTGCCGTCGAGGGCGGCTTTCAGTTCAGGTGGAAGTGTGGGAGCAATCATCATTCGTGGTCATGCCCCGCGAAGGCGGGGCATCCAGTACTCCGAGACAGTGCCGTCAAAGCCGAGAGGGCGCGGCGTACTGGATCATCCGCTTTCGCGGATGATGACGTCAATGGGTGTGGCGCGACCGAGATCTCACGCCACGTTCTGGTCGAGAATGTCCACCGCCTCTGACAGGCTCACCGACACGAGCTGCGAGACGCCGCGCTCGGCCATGGTGACGCCGAACAGCCGGTTCATCCGCGCCATCGTGATCGGGTTGTGCGTGATGATGATGAAGCGGGTGTCGGTCGAGCTGGTCATCTCGTGCAGCAGGTTGCAGTACCGTTCGACGTTGTGGTCGTCGAGCGGCGCGTCGACTTCGTCCAGCACGCAGATCGGCGACGGGTTGGTGAGGAACACCGCGAAGATCAGCGCCATCGCGGTCAGTGCCTGCTCGCCGCCCGACAGCAGCGACAGTGTCTGCGGCTTCTTGCCCGGCGGCTTGGCGATGATCTCGAGGCCGGCTTCCAGCGGATCGTCGCTCTCGATCAGGTGCAGCGCCGCCTCGCCGCCGCCGAACAGCTCGACGAACAGGCGCTTGAAGTGGTTGTTGACGACCTCGAACGAGGTCAACAGCCGCTCGCGCGCTTCCTTGTTGAGGCTCTGGATGCCCTGGCGCAGCCGCTTGATGGCTTCGACGAGGTCGTCGCGCTCGGTAACCAGACTCGTGTGCTGGGTCTCGACCTCGCGCAGCTCTTCCTCGGCGCGCAGGTTCACCGCGCCAAGGCGCTCGCGGTCGCGGCGCATCTTTTCGAGGTCTTCCTCGATGTCGTGCAGCGGCGGCAGCTCCGCGCCGGGCTCGATCTCGGCGAGGCCAGCGACGGCCTGCGGCTCGACTTCGAGCATGTCGCGGATCTCGCGCTCGATGTCCTCGAGCCGGCGCCGCGCGCCTTCCATGCGCTCCTCGGCGCGGGCGGTGGCCTCGCGCGAGCTGGAGAGTGCTTCCAGCGTCAGCTTGGCGACGCGATCGGTCTCCGCCATCGCGGCTTCCGCGGTGGCGAGCGCGTCGGCCGCCATACGGCGGTCGTTCTCGGCGTATTCGATCTCGGTGATCAGCGCGCTGCGCTTCTCGGCAAACACCTGCGGCGCGTTTTCGAGATCGCTACGCTCGATCGTGAGTTCGGCAATACGAGCCTGGATGGTGTCGATGTGAGAGGCCGCGCTCTCCTTGCGGTTCGCCCATTCGGTGCGCTCGGCGAGGATCGCCTGCACGCGGCGGTCGGCAAGCTCGGCCTCGCGCGCCAGCGCCTGCGCCTCGGCGCGGACCTGGGCGGCCATGCGGCGGTGGCCTTCGATGTCGCTGCGGACGGCGGCGAGGCGGGTCTCGGTGTCCTCGCTCGACGGCAGCTCGGTGATGCCGGCCTCGGCGTATTCGTAGGCGGCTTCGGCTTCGGCGCGGTCGGCGGCAAGGCGACTGTGCGCTTCCGACAGCGTCGCCTTGCGTGCGGCGTGACGGCTGATCTCGCGCTCGGCGGTGGCATGGCGCTCGCGCGCGACGTTCAGCTCGCGCTGCGCGGCGCGCCAGGCCTCACGCGAGGCGCCTTCGGTGCTGGCGGCCATCTGCAGTTCGGCTTCGGCATTCTCCAGCGCCTGACGCTTGATCTGCGCGTCGATGCGGGCCTGCTCAAGCTCGTTCTCGATGTCGACGAGGCGGGCGCGCTCGGCAAGCCGCCGTGCCGCGCCGGTCGGGGCGTGAGCGGCTGCGACAAAGCCGTCCCAGCGCCAGACGTCGCCCTCTGGCGAGACCAGCCGCTGGCCGGTCTTGAGCTGCGAGATCAGCTCGGCCCCGCGCTCGCGCGGCACCACGCCGATCTGCGCCAGACGGCGGGCCAGCTCGGTCGGTGCCTGCACATGGTTGGCGAGCGGTACGACGCCCTCGGGCAGCTCCGGATCACCCTCGGTGACACCGGCATTGGTCCAGCGCATCGGCGCCGACGGATCGACGGGTGCGTCGAGATCGTCGCCGAGCGCGGCGCCGATCGCCTTCTCGAAACCCTTGTCGACAGTGATGCCGTCGATGATCGGCGGCCACAAATTCTTGGTCTCGCCGTTGACGATCTTGGAGATCGTGCGCGCCTCGGTCTCGAGCCGCTGCACGCGCTTGTCGGCTTCGACGAGCGGCGAGCGCGAGGATTCCAGGGTCTGGCGGGCGGCGACGTGGGCGGCTTCGCTCGCCTGCGCGGCGGCCTCCGAAGCCGCCAGCGTCTGCTCCGCGTTTTCGACCGTCGCGGTCAGCTCGTCGAGAGCGCCGAAGCCTCCGGTCTCCTCGGCGAGCTTCTGCTCCTCGGCCGCGACGTTCGTGATTTCCTGGTCGAGCCGGGCGAGCTTGTCGCGGTGGGTGCGGACATTGGCTTCGAGCTGGTTGCGCTTGGCGGTGAGGTCGGCGAGCGCGGTGGTGAGCTCGGCGAACTGCTGCTCGGTTTCGGTCAGCGTTGCCTCGGCTTCCGCGACGCGCTCGTCGACGCCGGAACGCTTCTCGACGCGCGACTTGATCTCTTCCTTCAACTCGGCGTCTTCGGCGTCGAGCCGCTGCAGCGCGACGTCGGCGTCCATGGTTTGTTGCTGAGCACGGGAAATGTCGCCTTCGAACTGCGCCAGGCGGCGCTCGAGCTCGGCCACGCGTTCCTTGGCGCGCTCTTCCTCGCGGTCGAGCAGCTCGCGGGCATTGGTCAGGCGCTGCAGCCCGGCCGCGGCGCGCGCCTCGGCATCGCGCAGCGCCGGCATCTCGGTGGCGCGGATGGCCTGGATGCGGGCCGCCTCGGCCTGGTGGTGGGTGCGCTCGGCCATCTCGCGCACGGCGAGATCATGGGTCTGGCCGGATTCGCTGACGTCGGCATGGGCGCCGATCCAGCGCAGGTGGAACAGGGTTGCTTCGGCCTTGCGGACCTTGGCCGCGACCTCGCGATAGCGCACGGCCTGGCGGGCCTGCTTCTTCAGGCCTTCCATTTGCCCCGCGAGCTGGCCGATCACGTCCTCGACGCGGGTGAGGTTGGTTTCGGCGGCCTTGAGCCGCAACTCGGCCTCGTGGCGGCGGGCGTGCAGGCCGGCGACGCCGGCGGCGTCTTCCAGCACGCGGCGGCGCTGCTCGGGCTTGGCCTGGATGATCTCGCCGATCTTGCCCTGGTGGACCAGGGCGGGCGAGCGCGCGCCGGTGGCGGCGTCGGCGAACAGGATCTGCACGTCGCGGGCGCGCACGTCGCGGCCGTTGATGCGATAGACCGAGCCGGCCTCGCGCTCGATGCGGCGAGAGATTTCCAGAAGCTGGCTGTCGTTCATCGCCGCCGGCGCGGTGCGATCGGAATTGTCGATCGTCATCGTCACTTCGGCGTGGTTGCGCGCCGGACGGTTGCCGGAGCCTGCGAAGATCACCGCGTCCATGTCGGCGGCACGCAGCGACTTGTACGAGGTTTCGCCCATCGCCCAGCGCAGCGCTTCGACGAGATTCGACTTGCCGCAGCCGTTGGGGCCGACCACGCCGGTCAGGCCGGGCTCGATGACGAAGTCCGTGGCTTCAACGAAGGACTTGAAGCCGTGAAGGCGCAGGCGGGTGATTTTCATAAGCACGCATCTCTGTTGGCAGGCGCGAATCCCCCTGCCGGGACAATACCATGGAAGGCAATGTCGCTATCCGGGCGAGTCGCGCGAGGCGCCTCATGCGGCTGGACAATGGCCGCGGTGCGTTGCGAGGGCAACCGGCGAAAGCCGCTTTTCCCAAGGGATTTATGACGGGAAAGATACGGCTTTCGAGATGCGAATCAGGATCTTGACGAGCGAATCAGCTCTTCAGCAGCGGATTGATCTTCTTGGCGAATTCCTCGAACGAGGTCTCGCCCTTGATCTTCTCGCCGTTGATGAAGAAGGTCGGCGTCGAATCCACCTTCAGAACGTCGCTCGCATATTTCTGGTCGGCGGCGATCTTGTCGAGCAGCGCCTGGTCCTTCAGGCAGGCCTCGACCTGGCTCTGGGTGAGGCCGGCCTGCTTGCCGATCCGGGTCAGGGTCTCGGTGGTGTTCTTCAACACCCAGTCGTTCTGCTGGCGGAACAGCATGTCGGTGACGGCGAAGTATTTCGGCGCGTCGTCCTTGGCGATGCAGCGCGACAGCATCGAGCCGGCGGCGGCTTTGATGTCGAGCGGGAACTCGCGGAAGATGTAACGCACCTTGCCGGTGTCGATGTATTCCGACTTGATCTTGGGGAACACCTGCTCGTTGAACGCCGCGCAGTGCGGGCAGGTCATCGAGGCGAATTCGGTGATGGTGACGGCGGCGTCCTTCGACCCGAGCATCATGTCGGGCAGCGACACGGGCTTGGCGACGTCGCCAGCGGCCTGCGCCATCGCATCGGAGATCAAGCCCAGGGGGGACAGCCCGGCGAGCGCGGCAAGCCCGGTCAGCGACAGCATCGTGTTGAAGGCGCGGCGGGTGATGATCAAGGTCGGCTCCCGGATTGGCGTGGTCTCGCCCGAAGTTCCAGTTCAGGCGGCCTGTCGCTAGCTTGAAACGTGGTTTGTGGCAATGGCGCGCCGCAAGGACAGGTCCAGATTGACCGCAAAATGAGGCTCAATTTCGCTTGATAGCGGCCCCGAGCCGGGCCAGCGCCGTCTTCAGTTCTTCATCTTCGATGTCGCCCAGGCTCTCCGCCACCTTGGCGACCGCCTTGGGGTCCGGCGGGCCAGGGCGCTTCCGGGCCCGGGGCCGCGACAAGGGGGCTTGGCGGAAGGCCAGCTTGCCGACCGCGCTCCAGCCGAAGAAGCGGTTGACCCGCTCCAGGATCACGTCGGCCGAGTGCTGGATCTCCAGCGCCATCGGCCCTTCGACCCGCAGCACCAGCGTCGCCGGTTCCTGCGGCTGGCCCTCGACCGGCCGCGGCCATTGCATTTTGAGCGGCTCGGCATGGGCCGCGATCTCCGGCCCGGCAATCTGCGCCCACCGCGTCACCAGCTCGCGCGAGGCAAAGCCCTGCTTGGCGTAGGCCTCGGCAAAGACATCGTTGAGCAGGGTCGCCAGCGGCTTGGCGCTGATGGGGCCGGGCCTTGGAGGGAATCTGGACATGGACCCTTATAGCACTTCGGGGCGCGACCCACAGGCTCCTCGTCGTGAAGAAAGACGTGGATGCCAGGGACGAGCGCGGGCCTGACGTGGAGAGATCGGAGCGACATCGCTACAGTGTGAGCATGAGCCACAAATCCGCGCTGAAGGCGAAATCGGAACCCGGTCAGGCGGAGATCTCGTCGCGCCCGATCGCACTGCTCCAATGGTACGACCGCCACCGCCGCCGATTGCCGTGGCGGGCCGCTCCCGGCGAGACGTCGGACCCTTACCGCGTCTGGTTGTCGGAGATCATGCTCCAGCAGACCACCGTGAAGGCGGTCGGCCCCTATTTCGAGAAATTCGTCGCGCGCTGGCCCGAGGTCACCGCGCTGGGGCGGGCGTCGCAGGACGACGTGCTGCGGATGTGGGCCGGGCTCGGCTACTACTCGCGTGCGCGAAATCTCTACGCCTGTGCGGTCGCAGTGACGCGCGACCATGGCGGCGTGTTTCCCGACACCGAGGAGGGCCTGCGCGCGTTGCCGGGGATCGGGCCTTATACGGCCGCGGCGATTGCGGCGATCGCGTTCGATCGTCACACCATGCCGGTCGACGGCAATATCGAGCGCGTGGTGTCGCGGCTCTTTGCCGTCGAAGAAGAACTCCCGCAGGCAAAACCACTGATCCAGCAATTGGCGGCGACGCTGCTCGCCAACTCTCGCGCCGGCGACAGCGCGCAGGCGCTGATGGATCTGGGTTCGTCGATCTGCACGCCGAAGAAGCCGGCCTGCTCGCTGTGCCCACTGAACGAGGATTGTACCGCGCGTGCGCAGGGCACCC
This sequence comes from Bradyrhizobium betae, assembly GCF_008932115.1. Classification (NCBI taxonomy): domain Bacteria; kingdom Pseudomonadati; phylum Pseudomonadota; class Alphaproteobacteria; order Hyphomicrobiales; family Nitrobacteraceae; genus Bradyrhizobium; species Bradyrhizobium betae. The sequence goes on along the minus strand of NZ_CP044543.1, from coordinate 1,534,677 downwards.
AGGAGAGCTTTCCGCGCAAGGCGCCGAAGAAGAGCGGGACGCTGCGACGGGGCGCGGCCTTTGTCGTCACGCGCGGTGACGAGCTGCTGGTTCGATCCCGTCCCGAAAAGGGCCTGCTCGGCGGCATGACGGAAGTGCCAGGCTCGGACTGGCTCGCCGGACAAGAGGATGCAACAGCGAAACAGCAGGCGCCGGCGTTGAAAGGGCTGTCGCGCTGGCAGCGCAAGGTGGGCGTCGTCACCCACGTCTTCACGCATTTTCCGCTGGAGCTGGTGGTCTACACGGCGAAGGCCGAGGCCCGCACCCGGGCACCCGCGGGCATGCGCTGGGTGCCGGTCGCGACCCTTGCCGGCGAAGCGCTGCCGAACGTCATGCGCAAGGTGATCGCGCACGCGCTGGACCTTTGATCGGACCCATCCTCCTGACAGCACGTTGGCAGCAGGACTACGCTATCGCGTATGGGAGGGAGACAGCCCCATGGTCAAGACCGCGCTCGACAATTTTCGTAAGCCATCTTGCGCCGAATTGCTCGGATGGCGCCTGCTCGATGCCCGTCCTGAGGAAGGCTGGATCAGGCTCGCCTTCGAGGGCGAGCCGGAGTTCTGCAACCCCGCCGGCTTCATCCAGGGCGGCATGCTCTCGGCCATGCTCGACGATACGATGGGGCCGGCGGTGCTGGTGATGAGCGAGGGCCGGCTCTACACCACCACCATCAGCATGACCGTGAATTTTCTCAGCCCCGCAAAACCCGGCCCGATTATCGGCGAGGCGAAGGTGACGCAGCTCGGCAAGACCATCGCGTTCGTCGAAGCCCGGCTGATGGCGGAAGACGGCACGGTGCTGGCGACGGCGAGCGCAAGCGAGCGGCTGCTGGAAGCGGCGAGGGTGGTGGGGAAATAGCTAGCCGCGCACTCCACTTCCCTTCTCCCCTTGTGGGCGAAGGTGGCGCGAAGCGCCGGATAAGGGGTATCTCTCGGCGAATTCAAATGCGGATTGGATTCGCGGAGACAGACCCCTCACCCAACTGAGCCCGCATCTGCCAGCATCGCTACCCTCTCCCACAAGGGGCGAGGGCGCATTCATGCACATCTCGCTTTGAGCGAGAGCATCACACCTTCGCCCGCGCGTCCTTGCTCACGATCGGCGGCTTCGCATTCAGCGCCTCGACCTGAAACCCCGCGACGCGCTTGTAGTTCGCAGCGATGCCTTCCAGCTCCTGCTGCGACAGCACGTCGGTGACGACCCCAAAGCCATCTGGCGCGCGCTCCTCGACCAGCTGCATGACCTGCTCGGGGCCGTTCTTGCGGTTGAGCAGGACGAGGTCGGTGGTCGCCGGCCGCCGCTCGGCCTCATAGGCCAGCAGCGCTGCTTGCGTTGGTCCATGCGCGAGGATCTCGCGCGTGATGGTGCGGGCATCGAGGATCGCCTGCGATGCTCCGTTGGAGCCGATCGGGTACATCGGATGCGCGGCGTCGCCCATCAGCGTGACGCGGCCAAAGGTCCATTGCGACACCGGATCGCGATCGACCAGCGGATATTCATAGGCATGCGGGCAGTTCCTGATCAGGCCGGGCACGTCGAGCCAGTCGAACTGCCAGCTCTCGAACCAGGGCAGAAATTCCTCCAGCCGCGCGGTGCGGTTGTAGTCCTCGCGCCGCCACTGGTAAGTCGGCGGCATGTGGCGCTCGGCGACCCAGTTGATCAGATGATTGCCTGCTTCATCCGGCACCTTCGAAATCGGATAGCAGACGAATTTCAGGATCTCGTGCCCGGCCATGATCATGGTGCGGCCGGTGAGGAAGGCCTTTGACGGCGTCACGCCGCGCCAGAGGATGCGGCCGTTCCAGATCGGCGGGCCTTCGTTCGGATAGAGCTGTTCTCGCACGGCGGAATGAATGCCGTCGGCGGCGATCAGGATCGCGCCATCGTAGGTCCCGGCGGCCTTGCCGGTCGCTTTGTCGATGAAGTCGGCGCGCACGCCGCCTGCCGTCTCGGTCCATCCGGTCAGATGATGGCTGGTCAGAATGTTCTCGCGCCCGAGCCGCTCGACCGCGGTGTCGAGCAAGATCTGCTGCAGCGTGCCGCGATGGATCGAGAATTGCGGCCATTTGTAGCCGGCTTCGAGCCCGCGCGGCTCGCTCCAGATCGGCTTGCCGTGCTTGGAGAAATAGGCGAGCTCGCGGGTGCGGACGCCGCTGGCATCGAGCTTGTCCATCAGCCCGAGCTCGATCAGCTCGCGCACCGCATGCGGCAGCACGTTGATGCCGACGCCGAGCGGCTTCAATTCCGCGACGCTCTCGAACACTTTTACGGGAACGCCGATGCCGTGCAGGCTGAGTGCGAGCGTCAGCCCGCCGATGCCGCCGCCGGCGATGAGTACCGTCATGACAAACCCCTCCAAGTCCGGGCGTCTTGGCACAGGCGGGCGGATGTGGGCAACTGCGAAGAGCGAAGTACGTAGAACGGCGTGCTATAGACCTGGCTGCCGACAGCCGTTAATTTCCAGCTTTCCCATGAGGTCAGACATGCTCAAGCTCTACTACGCCACCGGCACCTGCGCGCTCGCCACCTACATGACCCTGGAGGAGGCCGGCGCCGACTACACGGCTGAACGGCTGAGTTTCAAGGACAACCAGCAGAACAGCCCGGACTATCTCGCAATCAACCCGAAGGGGCGCGTGCCGGCGCTGGTGACCGACCGCGGCGTCCTCACCGAGACGCCGGCGATGCTGGGCTACATCGCGCAGACCTTCCCCAAGGCGAAGCTCGCGCCGCTCGACGATCCCTTCGACTTCGCCCAGGTGCAGTCGTTCAACTCCTATCTCTGCTCGACCGTGCACATCAACCATGCCCACAAGATGCGCGGCGCGCGCTGGGCGACGCAGGAGAGTTCGTTCGCCGACATGAAGGCGATGGTCCCCAAGACCATGGCCGCCTGCTTCGCCCTGATCGAGCAGAAGATGTTCAAAGGTCCGTGGGTGATGGGCGACCAGTTCACGACCTGCGATCCCTATCTTCACACCCTCTCGCTCTGGCTCGAAGGCGACAGCGTCGACATCAACGCCACGCCGAAGATCGCCGACCATTTCAAGCGCATGTCGGATCGGCCTGCGGTGCGCAAGGTGATGGACGCGCAGAAGGCGTAACAAACTCGGTGTCGTCCCGGGCAAGCGTAAGCGCAGACCCGGGACCCATACCGCGGAATCTATCGATCGTGCTCGGTAGCAGTACCGAACGACCAGTCTTCGTCAAACTACACCCTGGGGCCATGGGTCCCGGATCAGCGCTCTGCTTCGCTGCGCTTGTCCGGGACGACACCATTTGCTTTGAAGCTGTGTCCTACCCAGCACGCCGTTCTTTCTTCTCCAGCTCCCGTCCCGTCTCCAGCACCAGCCGCCGCAGCCAGACCGAGCCCGGGTCCATCTGCGCGCGGGTCGGATGGAACATGAACTGCTCGTCGATGCCGGGGTCGAGCGGCGGCGTCACCGCGACCAGGCCGAATTGCCTGGACAGCGCCGCGATCAGCCGGCGCGGCACGAAGGCGACGAGGTCGGTGCGGGCGGCGACGTGCAGCGCTTCGAGATAGCCCGGCACCACCAGCGAAATGTGCCGCTCGATGCCCTTGGTGCGCAGCCAGGTGTCGATCAGGTCCTCAGGCTGGCCGCGAATGATCACGCCGACATGCCGCGCGGCCAGGAAGGTCTCGCGCCGCTTCAGCTTCGCAGCCATCGGATGGCCGCGCCGCACCGCCAGCGCGTCGCTGTCAGTGTAGAGCAATTGGCGGTGAAAGCCCTTGAAAGCGTTGCCGATCGAGATCACGAGGTCGATGGTGCGGGCGAATTCGGCATGGAAGATCGTGGGCCCCCGCCACGGCACGACGTCGATGCGGACATTCGGCGCGGCTCGCGTCACCTTCTCCATCAGCGGCGGCATCAGCAGCTCGACCGCGAGATCCGGCATCATCAGGCGGAACTGCCGCTCGCTGCGCGCGGCATCGAACTCCTCCGGCACGAACAGTCCGCGTACCTGGTCTAGTGCCTGTGCCAGCGGCGCGCGCAGCGCCTGTGCCCGCGGCGTCAGCTCCATCCGGGCGCCGGTGCGCACCAGAAGCGGGTCGCCAAAGATGTCGCGCAGGCGCTGGAGCGCGTGGCTCGTCGCCGGTTGCGATAGGCCGATCCTCAGGGCCGCGCGGCTGACATTGACCTCGCGCAGCAGGGCGTCGAGCGCGGTCAGCAGGTTCAAATCCAGTGAATGCAAATTCATGAGGCGAATAGATATCATATTCACTATCGATTTGAAGAATGTTCGTCGGCCCACGATGATCTCCGTGTTGCCACCAAACGGAGATGCCGCCATGAGCGCGAGCGCCAACAAGAAACTGATGCAGGATATCTTTGCCGCCGCCGCCGATCCCGATCCGGCCGCGCGCGACCGCGCTTTGTTCACCGCAAGCCTTGCCGATGACGCAAAATGGGTCGTGACCGGCCAGTATTCCTGGTCGCGCACCTTTTCCGGCAAGCAGTCGATCCTCAACGATCTGCACGCCTATGTGCGTACCCGCCTGGCCGACCGGACCCGGACGGTCGCTCACCGCTTCATCGCCGACGGCGACGTCGTCGTGGTGGAGGCCAAGGGCGACAACGTCACGCCGGAGGGCGTCCGCTACGACAACGACTATTGTCTGGTGTTTCGTTTCGAGGACGGCAGGATCAAGGAGATCCGGGAATACTGCGACTCGATCCTGACCGAGAAGGCGCTGGGGCCTTTTCCGCAGACACCCGTAAGGCCCGCGGGCTGACCGGATTGAGCCGCGTCGCGTGTCGTGACCACCCCCGTCCGTTGCGGCCATCGATGGTCGTGCGGGCCTGGCGGGCGCTGATCGAGATGGTTGGGATCGGGCGGGAGCGGTCCCGGGCCCGGTATCAGCTCGCAGCCATGACTGAACGGGAGCTGCTGGACTGCGGGATGACCCGGTCCGAGATTGAGTACGAGCTGAGGAGGCCCCGTCGGCGAGGCTAGGGACACGCCGTTCCCATTTTTTCGATGCCGGGCGGGAACCTTTGGGTTTCCCCCGGCGTTTGGTTCGTTCCGGGGCAATCGCGCCCCCGGCATTGCGCGCGTCGGGAATTTCATGCTGGCTGGGGCTTCGGACGTTTCGACACATGTGGGCCGCAGCTTCTCCGGACTCCGCGAAAGACTAAGAGACGCCACCGCGGCTGAGCACCGGGACCTCGATGCGCAGCTGACGTCGTTCGATCTCACCACCATGTCCGGCTATCGTCGCTTCCTGCAAGCCAGTGCCGGCGCGCTTCTGCCGCTCGAGGCGGCGCTCGTCAGGGCAGGCGTTGCCAGAATGTTTCCGGATTGGCCGGTGCGGTCGCGCAGCGCCGCGATTGCGGCCGATCTCGCACGGCTCGGCAGCGCCGCGCAATCCACGGTGCCGGTGCAGCCCCTGACGCGCAGCGGCGTGTTTGGCACGATGTATGTGCTGGAGGGCTCGCGGCTCGGCGCCAAATTCCTGCTCAGGACGGTCGCCGACGCGGCGGATCCGCGCATCGGCGAGGCCACAACCTATCTCGCCCATGGCGCCGGCCAGCGGCTCTGGCAGAGCTTTCTGGCGACGCTTGCATCCGAACAGGCCTGCGACGAGGACGAAGCGATCGAGTCGGCATGCGCGGCCTTTGCCGCGTTCGAGCAGGCGGCGGACCGCGCATGAACGAGGCGGTCAATCTCACCAATTGCGATCGCGAGCCGATCCATATCCCCGGCAGCGTGCAGCCGTTCGGCTTCCTGCTGACGCTGCTGTCCGATTTCACCATCTGCATGACCTCGGAAAACGCCAACAGCTTTCTTGCGGCCGACATCGCCGACATCGCCGACATCCTGCAGCGACCGCTGTCCGATTTCTTTTCAGGAGCCGCGATCGACATGATTCGCAATCATGTCGACCAGCTGAGCGGTCCTGACGCGACCGAGCGCGTGTTCGGCGTCGAGATCCAGTCCGGCAAGCCGCTCTACGATCTCTCGATCCATTTCTCCGGCGTTTATCTCGTCGTCGAGGCCGAGCCCAGCGTGATCGAGCCCGACGTCAATTCCGGCGAGCTCGTGCGCCTGATGCTCGAACGGATCCGCAAGACCCGCGGCATGACGGAGCTGGCCCGCGAGGCCGCGCGCCAGCTCAAGGTGTTGTCCGGATTCGATCGCGTCATGGTCTACCAGTTTCACCCGGACGGATCGGGCGAGGTGATCGCGGAAGCGGCGGAAGCCGGGCTCGAACGGTTTCTCGGATTGCACTATCCGGCGTCCGACATCCCCCGGCAGGCGCGCGTCCTCTATGAGCGCAACTGGCTGCGCATCATCGCCGACATCAACGCAAAGCCGGCCGCGCTGTTCTCTACTCCCACGCACAATGTGGGGCTGCTCGATCTCTCCATGAGCGTGCTGCGCTCGGTCTCGCCAATCCACATCGAATATCTGCGCAACATGGGCGTCGGCGCATCGATGTCGGTGTCGATCCTGCGCGACGGCAAGCTCTGGGGCCTGTTTGCCTGCCATCATTACTCGCCGCGCTACATCTCCTTCGAGAAGCGCACGGCCTCCGAGCTGTTCGGGCAGATGTTCTCCTGGATCGTCGAGGGACGGGAGCGTGAGGGCGGTGTCGCCTACGAGGCCCGCGCCCACAAGGTTCAGGAGCGGCTGATCGAGACCGCCGCGACCCACGAACACAGCCGCCGCGCGATCGTCGATTTCGTCGGCGACTATCGCAGGATGATCGAATGCGACGGCGTCGCGGTCTGGTCCGACAACAAGATCACGCTCGACGGCGAAACGCCGACCGAGGAGGAAGTGAAGGAGCTGGTCACCTTCATCAACCGGACTTCGCCGGGGCGCATCTTCGCCAGCGCCGAGATCGCCAAGGTCTACGCGGCCGGCCAGTCCTTCCGGGACCGGGCCGCGGGCTTCCTCGCGATCCCGATTTCGCGGACCCCGCGCGATTGCCTGATCTTCTTCCGGCGCGAAGTGCTGCGGTCGATCAACTGGGCCGGCGCCCCCGAGAAGGTCTACGAGGAGGGCCCGAGCGGGCCGCGCCTGACGCCGCGCAAGAGTTTCGAGCTCTGGCAGGAGACCGTGGCAGGCCAGTCGAAACCGTGGTCGGCGGCCGATATCCGCATCGCCGAGAGCCTTCGCGTCACATTGCTCGAGGTGATCCTGAAACTGTCCGATCTCGCTGCCCGCGAGCGCCGTGGCGCGCAGGAGCGGCAGGAGCTGATGATCGCCGAGCTCAATCATCGTGTCCGCAACATCCTCAGCCTGGTCCGCGCGCTGGTGGCGCAGAGCAAGGACACTGCCAAGAACGTCGAGGAGTTCGCCAGTGTGCTCGGTGGCCGCATCCAGGCGCTGGCACGTGCCCACGACCAGATCACCAATCTCAACTGGGCGCCGGTGGCGCTGCGCATGCTGCTCCAATCCGAGGCAGGCGCCTATCTCGGCGCGCGCGCGGACCGCGTGAAGATCGACGGGCCGGACGTGTCGCTAGATCCCAGGGCGTTCGCGACGCTGGCGCTCGTCGTCCACGAGATGATGACCAATTCCGCCAAATATGGCGCGCTCGCCGATTCGACCGGTCAGGTCGAGGTGGCGTGGCGTATCGACCCGAATTCGAGCCTCGAGATCGAATGGAAGGAGAGCGGCGGTCCGCCGGTGCAGCCGCCGTCACGCCGCGGCTTCGGGACCACGATCATCGAGCGCTCCGTGCCGTACGACCTCAAGGGCGAGGCCGAGATTCGTTTCGACCTGCTCGGGGTGCAGGCGAAGTTCATCATTCCACCAAACTTCGTCGAGTTGGTGCCATCGATCGCAGGAGCCGCAATGCGCGTAGAAGAACAGCAATCCACCCGTCCGCGGATTTCCGACACGGCGCTGATCGTCGAGGACAATCTCATTATCGCTATGGCGGCTGAGGTCATTCTGCTTGATCTCGGCGCACGCCACGTCGATACCGCGGCGAGCGTCGACCAGGCGCTGCGAGCGATCGAGCGGACGCGTCCGAGCTTCGCGTTGCTCGACCTCAATCTCGGCAACGAGAGCAGCATCAAGGTGGCGCAGAAGCTGAAGGAGATCGGCGTACCCTTCATGTTCGCGACCGGCTATGGCGAGCGCGCGCCGATCCCGGTGGATCTGGCCTCGGCGCCGGTGGTCCAGAAGCCCTACACGCTGGAAGTGGTCGAAAATGCGCTCGGCAAATTGATGCCGGCAGGCAGCTAACAAGACGTTCAACCGGACGGCGTTTGCAGCGGGCTGCATGCACATGCGGCCGTACGCTAAATGCTTGCGCAACTGTCCATAAAATCAGCAGATATTGCGCGCGTCGCTGCGAGTCTGCGCGAAAATTTGGAAGGTTCAATTAACAAGTCTCCCCCATTGTGTCGCAGTGCAGCGTGGTTCGCCGAGAATCGACCCGCGGCTGCCAGGGTGGCCGTGACGATCGCCTGACGCGTTCGGCCGCTCGAATTCACATGCTTCTGGGTGGACAGTGGGAATGCCGAACTTTCGTTTGCGGATCAGGGGACGCCTGTACGCAGGCTTCATGGCCTTGGTGGTGGTTGGTCTCGTGATGGCGGTGGTCGCCGTCTGGAATTTGCGGGCAGTGCAGTACCAGGTCGCAAAGGCCTCGGCGTTTTCGGACAGCACGGCGCGGGTGCTGGAGATCTCGACCCACCTTCAGGCGATCCAGCGCGCCAATCTGCGCTACATCTACGACGCCAACGAGCCTGCGATGCGGGAAGCGGCGGAGCGCGAGACGGCGGCGACCGAGCTGTTGCAGGTTGGGGCGAAGGGAACGCTCTCCGAGGAGCGGCGCAAGCTCTACAACGACCTGATCGCCGACATCGCCAAAATGCGAAGCCTGCGTGACAATCTCGGCGATGCCGTCAACGAGGCGAGAACGGGCAAGGCCACCCTGTTGCCGAGCGGCGACGAATTGACCGTCAAGATGGGCAAGCTGGTCGATACGGCGCGTGCCGCCGTTGACGAAGACACCGCGGCCCTCGTTGCGGATCTCGAATCCAGGCTGCTCCTCGTCCAGATCGCCAACTGGCGCTTCCTGGCCCTGCGCGACACCAAGGGGCCCGCCAACTTCAGGACGAATGTGGACCGGGCCATGCAGCGGCTCACGGCGATCGAAAAGAGCCCGCAGGCGACGGAGTTGCGAACCACGCTCGCACCGGTGAAGACCTCGCTCGGGATCTACAAATCCGCGTTCGAGACCACGTCCGCCGCGATGCTCCAGGCCGACGAGATCTACCACAAGAACCTCGCGCCCCTCATCGTGGACAGCATCGCCAAGCTGAAGGTGGCGGAAACCGCCTTGAAGAAGGACTACAAGGATTCGCGCGCCATCGCCGAAGCTGTGATCGACGGTACGACGACCATCCAGGAGATCGCGGGCGGGCTCGCCATCCTGTTCGGCGTGATCGTCGCCTTCCTGATCGCCCGCAGCATCGTGGGTCCGTTGACCTCGATGACGCGCGCGATGGGGCTGCTTGCCGGTGGCAATCTCGAGGTCGAGATCCCCGGGCGCGGCAAGGCCGACGAGATCGGCGACATGGCCAAGGCGATCGAGGTGTTCAAGACCAACATGATCGACACCGAGCGCATGCGCGCGGAGCAGGTGGAGGTCGAGGCGCGGCAGGCGGAAAGCCGCAAGGCGGACATGGTCCGGCTGGCCGACCGGTTCGAGCAGGCGGTTGGTGAGATCGTCAACACCGTGTCGTCGGCGTCGCACCAGCTCGAGGCGTCTGCCGGAACGCTCACATCGACCGCGACGCGTGCGCAGGATCTGTCCAACGAGGTCGCCTCTGCATCGCAGGAAGCCACGGCCAATGTGCAGGCCGTTGCCTCGGCGACGGAGGAACTGTCCTCCTCGGTCTCGGAGATCGCGCGCCAGGTGCAGGAATCCGCCCGCATCGCCGGCGAGGCCGTGGGGCAGGCGAGCAGGACCAACGAGCGCGTCAGCGAGTTGTCCAAGGCGGCCGCCCGCATCGGCGATGTGGTCGAGCTGATCAGCACCATCGCCGGCCAGACCAACCTGCTGGCGCTCAACGCCACCATCGAGGCCGCGCGCGCGGGCGAAGCCGGCCGCGGCTTTGCCGTGGTCGCTTCCGAGGTCAAGGCGCTGGCCGAGCAGACCGCGAAGGCGACCGGCGAGATCGCCCAGCAGGTCTCCGGCATCCAGGCCGCGACCGAGGAGTCGGTCGGCTCCATCCGGGAAATCAGCGGCACCATCGCGCGGCTGTCGGAAATCTCGTCGACGGTTGCGGCGGCGGTGGAAGAGCAGGGCGCCGCGACGCAGGAAATTTCCCGTAACGTCCAGCAGGCCGCTCACGGCACGCAGCGGGTGTCGACCAATATCGGCGACGTGCAGCGCGGCGCGTCCGAGACCGGCTCGGCTTCCTCGCAGGTGCTCTCGGCGGCGCGCTCGCTGTCTTCCGACAGCAACCGGTTGAAGCAGGAAGTCGCCAACTTCCTGAACTCGGTCCACGCCGCCTAAGTCTGTCAGGCAAGAGGCCACGCGCATGCGCGTGGCCTCTTGTAGCGGTGCGATGAAATCAGGCGACCTTGGTCGCCATGTGCCTGAACATGTTGGCGCGCGCCTCGTCGTCCATCTCGGCCTTGAAGGTGAACTTGTCCTTCAGCGCGATCGCGCGGCTAGCTGCCGGCCGCGCCGAGATTTCGTCCACCAGCCGCTTCACGTTCGGGTATCGCGCAAAGGCGTCGTCGCCGAGCTTGAACGGCAGCATCCGCGCCCAGCCCCACAGCGCCATGTCGACGATCGAATAGCTGTCGCCGACCATGTAGCGGCGGCCTTCGAGATGACCGTCGAGAATCTTGTAGTGGCGATCGGTCTCGTACTGGTAGCGGTTATGGGCGTAGTCGTGGTTCTGGTCCTTTGGCGCAAAGTGCTTGAAGTGCACGGCCTGGCCCGAATAGGGCCCGACGCCGGTGGCGATGAACATCAGCCATGACAGCGTCTCGCCGCGCACGCTGGCGGCGGGCAGGAATTTGCCGGTCTTCTCGGCGAGATAGAGCAGGATGGCATTGGAGTCGAACACGATGGTGCCGCCGTCGTCGATCGCCGGCACCTTGCCGTTCGGATTGATCTTCAGATAGTCAGGCGCGAACTGCTCGCCCTTGCGGGTGTCGATCTTCACCGGCTCGAAGGGCAGACCGGCCTCTTCGAGATAAAGCGCGACCTTGGTCGGGTTCGGCGATCCGTTGAAATAGAATTTGAGCATGTTTGTCTCCCCAATTCCCTTTTTAGAGAACGAACGCAGCGTCGTGGCTTTCTCTGCCTGAACATGGCCCGGGAGCGCAACCGGCGAGTTTGCCATGCGGTCTCTGCGCGCGGCGCAGATCAGCCGGCGTAACAAAGGCCGATCGCCGCCGTAAGGGCGCGCCGGACAACCACCACGGTCATTCCGGCGCCGCCTCTTGGCGCGAGCCCGGAATCCATTTGGGCCGCATATGCTGTGATTGGATGGCTTCCGGGCTCTCGCTTCGCGAGCCCCGGAATGACGACGGAGAGGGAACTATTCCGCGCCCATGCCGGCGCGGATCTCGGCGCGCAGCTCGTCGATCAGCTTGAGGCCCTTCTTGGTCTCGACATGCCAGAAGGTCCAGCCGTTGCAGGCTTGCGCGCCTTGCGCCACGGCGCCCATGCGGTGGATCGAGCCGACCTTGTCGCCGAACATGATGGCGCCGTCGGCACGGACCAGCGCGCCGAACTTCTTCTTGGCGTCGAACAGCTTTGCGCCGGGCATGATCATGCCGCGCTCGATCAGCTCGGAGAACGCCACCCGCGGGGCTTCGCGGGCGGTCATGAACGGGGCGAGGCTTGCTTCCGGCAGCGGCTCGACCTTGGCGATGCGCGCTTCCGCCGCCTTCGCATAGGTCTTGTCGCGCTCGAAGCCGATATAGGAGCGGCCGAGGCGTTTTGCGACCGCGCCGGTGGTGCCGGTGCCGTTGAAGGGGTCGATGACGAGATCGCCGGGCTTCGACGACGACAGCAGCACGCGCGCGAGCAGGCCTTCGGGCTTCTGCGTCGGATGCACTTTCTTGCCGTCGGCGCCCTTGAGGCGCTCCTCGCCGGTGCAGAGCGGAATCAGCCAGTCGGAGCGTGCCTGCACGTCCTCGTTCGCGGCCTTCAGCGCCTCGTAGTTGAACGTGTAGCCCTTGGCTTTCTCGTCGCGCGCGGCCCAGATCATGGTCTCGTGCGCATTGGTGAAGCGGCGGCCACGGAAATTCGGCATCGGGTTCGACTTGCGCCAGACGATGTCGTTCAGGAGCCAGAAGCCGAGGTCCTGCATGATCGCGCCGACGCGGAAGATGTTGTGATAGGAGCCGATCACCCAGATCGTCGCCGACGGCTTCATCGCGCGGCGGGCGGCAAGCAGCCAGGCGCGGGTGAAATCGTCATAGGCGGAGAATGAGTCGAACTTGTCCCAGTCGTCGTTGACGGCATCGACATGGGATTCGTCGGGGCGCTTGAGATCGCCCTTGAGCTGGAGGTTGTAGGGCGGATCTGCGAACACCAGATCGACCGAACCAGCCTGAAGCTTCGACATCTCGGCGACGCAATCACCGAGGATGATGCGATGCGACGAGGACTCGAAATTTGTGCGGGGCGCCCTTGCAGACGCCCCGCGACGCGACTCTACCATGACTCAAGAACTCTGACTCAGGCGACGCTGTCGGCGACGCGGGACCAAACAACCGACTGACCGTTACAATGAAGCGGCAAAGTAAAAATCGACTTAACCCGCTGCTTTTGTAAGCAGGCCTCGCATCGCGCGTTGCGCGTGGTTCGTTGCGCATATTCGTCGAGTTTTGCGGTGTATTTCGTGCTTCTTCGCGCTGCGGGGGCAACCGGAGCGCCGGAAAGACTCCAAATTTCTCTCGGAAAAAACTGCACGACCCCAGGAAAAAATTGCTGGCGTCGGCATGCCGTCGCACTAGGCAATTTTTGCCGACCACGATATTGATAAAGGCAACGGAAATTTTACGTATGTGGCGCGTTGAGCTTTCGCGCTCCTGCGCGCCAGATTGACGCCATCAAGGACTTGAGGGAAGCCGCCATGCGCTACGATGATTTCCGCCGCAGCGACGACATCGAAGATCGTCGCGATGATGGTGGCGGCGGCGGTGGCGGGGGCGGGTTCGGCCTGCCGATGGGCGGCGGCGGGCTCGGCATCGGCACCATCATCGTGCTCGGCCTGATCGGCTACGCTTTCGGCATCGATCCGCGCATCCTGATCGGCGGCGCCGAGATCCTCACCGGCGGCGGCCAGGCGCCCAGCTACCAGACCGATCGCCAGTCGACCTCGGCCAAGCGCGGCGCGCCGACCGACGAGATGGGCAGCATGATCTCCGGCATCCTCGGCGAGATCGACGATCGCTGGAGCGAGATCTTCCAGGCCAGCGGCCAGAACTACACCGGTCCGAAGATCGTCCTGTTCCGCAACGCCACCAATGGCGGCCGCTGCGGCATGGCGCAGTCGGCGATGGGGCCGTTCTATTGTCCGCCCGACCGGACCATCTTCCTCGACACCGGCTTCTTCCGCGAGGTCGAGACGCGCTTTCGCGGCTGCTCCGGCAAGTCGGCATGCGATTTCACCACCGCCTACATCATCGCGCACGAGGCCGGCCATCACATCCAGAACCTGCTCGGCATCATTCCGCGCGTGACGCGGATGCAGCAGCAGGCCGGCAGCAAGGCCGAAGCCAATGCGCTCCAGGTCAAGGTGGAGTTGCAGGCCGACTGCCTGTCCGGCGTCTGGGTCAATCGCGAGGCGAAGAAGCGGCCGAACTTCCTCGAGCAGGGCGACATCGACGCCGCGCTGACCACGGCCAGCGCGATCGGCGACGACACGCTGCAGCGCCAGTCCACGGGACGCGTCGTGCCCGATTCCTTCACCCACGGCTCTGCGGCGCAGCGCAAGCAGTGGTTCATGACCGGCTACCAGCAGGGCACGGTGCAGGCCTGCAACACGTTTGGCAGCGGATCGTAAGCTATTGGTGGCGTCATCCTGAGGTGCTCGCCTCTTGGCGAGCCTCGAAGGATGGCGGAGCCCGTAACCCATCCTTCGAGGCGCGCTTGCGCGCGCACCTCCCGAGCGAACGCGAATGCGTCGTCCGGGGATGACGGCGGTGGGTTTGGAAAGAAGGTGTGAAGCAATGGCCTCCATCGACGAGTCAAAACAGTTCATCCCGCTCAACATCGCGGTGCTCACCGTCTCCGACACGCGTGCGCTTGCCGATGACAAATCCGGTCAGACGCTGGCCGATCGTGTCACCGAGGCGGGCCATCACCTTGCCGCGCGCGAGATCGTCACCGACGATGTCGAGGCGATCCGGGCCGTGATCCGCCGCTGGATCGCGGATGCCGGCATCGACGTCGTCATCACCACCGGCGGCACCGGTTTCACGGGGCGCGATGTCACGCCCGAGGCGATCGAGCCGTTGTTCGAGAAGCGCATGGACGGCTTTTCGATCGCCTTCCACATGATGAGTCACGCCAAGATCGGAACGTCGACGATCCAGAGCCGCGCCACCGCGGGCGTTGCGGGCGCGACCTACATCTTCTGCCTGCCCGGTTCGCCCGGCGCCTGCCGCGACGGCTGGGACGGCATCCTCAGACCCCAGCTCGACTACCGCACGCGTCCCTGCAATTTCGTCGAGATCATGCCGCGGCTGGACGAACATCTGCGCAGACCCAAGGCGCAGGGCGCGACGGTGTAATTGCTTACTTCCCTTCCCCCCTTGCGGGGGAAGGTGGCGCGAATCGCCGGATGAGGGGTATCTATCCACTTGCACGGATGTTCGCGGCGACATACCCCTCACCCAAGTGAGCTTGTGTCTACCGGCTTCGCTGCCCTCTCCCCCAAGGGGCGAGGGCGCAGTCATGCCCATCTCGCTTCCTGCAGCTACAGATCCCGCTCCCAGGTCTCGCCGACCAAATCTTGCCCGAAGCTGTGATGCGGCTCAGTGGCGACCAGCCTGAAGCCCGCACTTTGATAGATGCCGCGTGCGGCCACCAGGATGCTCTGGGTCCACAGCGTCATCCTGCTGTAGCCTCGCTCGCGAGCGCCCTGGATGCATTGCTCGACCAGCGCGCGGCCGACACCGAGCCCGCGCGCTTTCTTCTCGACCTGCAACAGGCGGAGCTTGGCGATCTCGTCCGTGGCCTTGACCAGAAAGATCGAGCCGATCGGCTCGCCATTGGCTTCCGCGATCCAGCAGTGCTCACGCGCGGGGTCGTAGTTCTCAATGAATTGCGCGCAGATCTTGGCGACCAGCGCCTCGTAGCTGATGTCCCAGTTGTAATCCGCGGCATAGGCGGCGGCCTGCCGCGAGATCACCCAGCCCATGTCGCCGACACGGTGGCTGCGCAGCATGAACGCCGCGGGCTGGCTCCGGCGCGGCTCCAGCACGTCCTCGATGGTCGCCATGGCTTGCGTGAGCCGCGCTGCATCGCCGGCCGAAAGCGGAGCCAGCATTGCGGCGACCTCGTTTTGCGAGCCCAGGTTCAGCTTGGCGAAGGCCTGGCGCCCCTTGGCGGTGAGACTGAGCTGGTATTGCCGGCGGTCCGCGGGCAGGGGCTTTCGCGTGATGAGTCCCTTCTCATCGAAGCCTTGGACGATGCGGCTGAGATAGCCGGGATCAAGACCAAGCTCGTTTCCGATCTCTTTTGCCGCAAGGTCGTCGCGATGCGCGAGCTCGTAGAGCACGCGGGCTTCGCTGAGCGAGAACGGGCTCTTGCCGAGATGCTGGTCGAGCACGCCGAGCTTGCGGGTGTAAAAGCGGTTGAAGGTGCGCACCGCTGCGATGTGGTCGTCGGTACCGTTGGTCGGCATGGTTCACCTCGATATTTGCCATAGTCAAATAATTATTTGACGTTGGCAAGTATCTGGTGGCCTCAGCCGACCATGACGATCCGGCTGCGCAGCATGGTCCGGGAGGAGCGGCCGAGCCGCCGCAGCAGCCGTGCCTCGGAGCGGCGGGCCTGGGGCGGGTAGCCGCCGATCCGGTCGTAGTGATCACGCGCGATCAAAAGTCCCTGATCGCCCAGCGGACCAACCAGCTTGCGCACGACGGCGCGGAGCATGTCGCGGAATCCGGTATCGGCGTATGGCGAGCGCGCGTAGCGGAACACTGCGGCACGGTCCCGGCCGCTGGTCGAGACGGCCTGGATGAACTGGGTCGTCTCCTCGATCCAGCCGGTTTCGAGCACCGCGCCGGCGGGGAGAAACATCAGCCAGGGCGAGCGGGCCTGGAGCGCGCCGGCGGCCAGCGCCGCACCCTGCGAGGAGCCCTCGAAGCCGACGAAACGGCAGCCCGCGACGTCGGCAACGCGCTCGATGACGCCGTTGCGGGTGCCGTCGATCAAAAGCACTTCCCGGATGATGCCGGCCGCGGCGCCGGGGACCAGCGCCGCCAAGGTGGCGACCGCCGTCTGCTCGACGCCTTCGGTCGGTATGATGACGCTCAGCATGATTGAGGCTTCGATGTCTGCACTTCGGGAGAAGCGTAGCTTGTTATGATGTTGTCATAAACACGCGGCCTTGCCGAGTGCAACTTTTCGGCGGCGCTTCGGGGGGCGATGGTAAACTGCCGGAGCAATTGCATCCAAATATGTCCCGCGCGGGGTGGCAATGTTGCCGAATATTTCGGCGTAAGCCCCGTTTTAACGATTTTAACCCGGAATTTCGTTCCTATATTGCGCGACATACAGGCAGATCGCAATCCTGCAAGAAGAGGATGGGAGCGGGACGAAAGCCGGAAATGGGAAAATCCTGCATCCGTGTTGCTGACGAGAGCTTCGCATGAACGCCGATCAACTCGCTGTCAGCCTGACGTCGACGTCCCCGAAGCCGGATGCCGCGCCGACTTTGCGGATCCGCGCCGTGATGCTGGGTGAACGCATCAATCCCTCCGGGCTCGAGATCGGTGCGCCAGTCTCCTCGACGCCCGCCGCCTTTCGCGTCCATGCCGGACTCGCCGTCATCTTCCGCTACGGCGTCGTGGTGCTGATCGGCCTGCTTCCTTCCGAAGAGAAGGTTCTGATCGACGGCCTGAAGTCCCGCGTGACCGGCGAGCTCAGCCCCTATGAGGAAGAGATCGCCCAGGCGCAGCTCTGCAAGGATGAAAGCACCGAGGTGATCCAGCCGGGCGGGCCGATCTGCCTTGCCAAATTCTCCGACGACCGGCTGCTGATCGTCGCGGATGCGCTCGCCAAGAGCACCTCGCTCGCCCGCGACGAGCGGCGCGTCGCTGCAGTCTTCGACGTGATCGAGCCCTTTGCACGCGAGCTTGCCGAGCACGGCCGCACGCCGCGCCGCCGCAAGGCCATCCTGCAGCTGATCGGCAACGCGCTTCTGGTGCAGCAGCGCGTGGCCGGCCGTGTTGCGGTGGCCGAGAAACCCGACGTGCTCTGGGAGAAGCCCGAACTCGACCGGCTCTATGCCCGTCTCGAAGACGAGTACGAATTGAAGGAGCGTCTCGATACGCTCGAGCGCAAGCTCACCGCGGTGTCGGAGACCGCTAACGCACTGACCGACATCATCGACACCCAGCGCTCGCTGCGCCTCGAAATCGCGGTGGTGGTTCTGATCGTGATCGAGGTCGCGATCGGCTGCTTCCAGATCCTATCAGGGACTCACTGAGCCGCTCGCTGCGTGCGGGCGGCGCTTGTGCGGGGCGGACCGCGCATGCCACGCGGCGATCTCGGCAAGCTCGGCCTCGGGCCGCGTCTCGACCGTCTCGCAGCGTCCGAGATGAAGCTCTCCGGCATCGCCGTCGATCGTGACCCATTCGTCCTCGCACAGCAGGGCACCGGCGAGCTGGGCCCGCCGCGCGACGGGATCGATCTTCAGGTCGCGGCAGCCGACCACGCAGGGCTTGCCCATCTGCCGGGCCACTAGGGCTGCATGCGAAGTCCGCGCGCCGACCGCCGTGACGATGCCCGCCGCCAGCGCGAAACCTGCGACATCGGCGGTGCTGGTGTCGGGACGCAGCAGGATGACCGGCTCGCCCGCGGCCGAGAGGCGCTGGGCGCTTTCGGCATCGAACGCCGCACGGCCGATGCCGATGCCGCCGGAGGCTCCGACGCCGGCGGTTGCGGGCTTGCCGGGAGAAACCAGTCTGGTTTCCGTGAGCGCGGCGAGATCGATGTCTTCAATGCGCGTCAGGGCCTCGTCCTGCGTGATCAGGCCTTCATGCACGAGATCGATCGCGATCTTCACCGCGGCGCGCGGGGTGCGCTTGGCGGCCCGGGTCTGGAGGATCCAGAGCCTGCCGTCCTCGACGGTGAATTCGACGTCCTGGACGTCGGTGAACTCGCGCTCGAGCCGCTTCAGCACGTCGCCAAGCTCGGCTTCGGTTCGCGGCAATGCGCGCGCGATCGCGTCGGCCGAGTCGGGCGCGCGGCGGCCGGACACGACGTCCTCGCCCTGCGCATCGAGGACCAGATCGATCATCGGGCGCGGCGCCCCGGTCGAGGGATCGCGGGAGAAGGCGACGCCGGCGCCGGAGGCCAGCCCGCCATTGCCGAACACCATCGCCTGGACCGTGACGGCGGTGCCCTCGAGCTCTTCGAGCTGCTGGAGCTTCCGATAGGTCTGGGCACGCTCGCTCATCCAGGACCGGTAGACGGCCTGCGCTGCCGCTTCGAGCTGGGCGACCGCATCGTCGAGCCAGCCATCGGCGCGATCCTCGACCAGCACCTGTTCGTCGCCGGCAAGTCGCTCCAGCGCCTCGCTGTCGAGCTCGCGATCGCTGTCGGCGCCCTCGGCTCCGACCAGTTCGGCGATGCGGACGGCGAATGCCTCGGCGTCCAATCCAAGCACGGTCTCGCCAAAGCTCTCCAGGAAGCGGCGTCGGCAGTCCCAGGCGAGCCGCGGCCGGCCGGTCGCCCGGATCAGTCCGTGCACCGCATCCGGTGTGCAGCCGACATTGAGAACGGTGTCGAGCATGCCCGGCATCGATCGGGCGGCCCCCGAGCGTACCGAGACCAGCAGCGGCTGCCGTCGGTCGCCGAAGCGCTTGCCAGTCGCCTCTTCCAGGAACGCAATTCCTTCCTTGAGCCCGTCGCGCAGACGACGTTCGGCGTGGGCGTGGCGGGCGATGATGTCCGCGCACAGCTTGACCGGCAGCACGAAGGCGGGCGGCACCGGCAAGCCGAGCGCGGCCATCCGGGCGAGGTTCGCGGCCTTGGCGCCGATCTCGTCGGCGGAATGCAGCTCCGTGGCGCCGGCGCCGATACGCACGATATGCATGGTGGTTCTCCAGGTGCACGATCCGGAAAACAGCGAAGCGGTTCTCCGAAAGGTTTTGCGCAAGCAACTAGGCTGCGAGGTCGATCATGATGTGACGGCGCAACAGGTGGCCGAAGCCGGCGAAACGATCGGTGGCGCGCTCGATCGCACGCGCGAGCTCGAGCACTGAGAGCGAGGTCGCGACGTCGAAGCCGCCGCCGAACACCAGTGCGGTCGTCGCGCGTTCCAGGCTGTCCGCGGCATGTTCGGCATCGATCAGCCGGGTCACCGCGGTCAGCGCGTCCTCGGAATCCGCGCGCCGTCCTTCCGGTACATCGGTCGCTGCGGCGATCCCGCTGGCGGCGACTTCGGTCGCGGTCATCGCGACCGCGCAGAGCTCGGCGAGCGCTGTCAGCAGCGAGGGGTCCGCCCGATCGGGCATGAGGGAGGCAATGAAGGCTGCCTGTTCGAGTTCGTCGACGGCTTCTTCGGCGCGATCGGTCAATTGCCCGATCGTCGGCCGCGCGTTGAGCCGGTCGATCTCCTTGCGGGTTTCGAGCGCGATGCGATCGGCCTTCTGCTCGATCGCGCCACAGCGTCGCGCCAGCAGCTTGGGGTCGGCGGGCCGGCCGACCCGAAGCGCGTCGATATGACGAGAGATCGCCGCGACGAGATCATGCGCCAATCCGATCTGGCGCAGCACGGCGGCGAGCAGGGCGCCATCGACGCGCTCCAGGTGTCGCACCAGGTCAGCCTCGATCTGGTCGCGTACTGTCCTGACCGAGCGACCCGTGAGCAGCGCGCCGGTCGAGGCGCGCAGCGCCGCCTTGAGGAAATCGATGGCGGCGGTACGGCCGAGCGCCTGGTCGAGCCGTTCGCCGAAGCCGATCCGCGCGGGGGCGGCATTGCGGACCGCGGATCCGAGAAGTTCGTTGCCGCCGAGCTCGAGGAAGCCGCGGTGTCCGATCCGGTGACGCGCCGCCCATTCCAGGATCCTTGCCGCGTCGTCCTTGGCGACCCAGGTGCGCAACAGCTTGCGTGCCTTGTTCCAGTCGATCAGGAACACCAGTGCGCCGCCCACGGCCGCGAGGAATTCGTTGCGATCGGCGGCATGAGAGGCCTGGAACTGCCCGGTGACGAGATAGAACGAATTGTCTTCACCAAGACCTGCGGCGGTGTGACGGTC
Organism: Bradyrhizobium betae; assembly: GCF_008932115.1. NCBI lineage: Bacteria > Pseudomonadati > Pseudomonadota > Alphaproteobacteria > Hyphomicrobiales > Nitrobacteraceae > Bradyrhizobium > Bradyrhizobium betae. The sequence goes on along the minus strand of NZ_CP044543.1, from coordinate 1,514,181 downwards.
GAGCCCGCTCCAGGTTGCCTCGAACTTGTCGAACAGCGAGATGAAGAACTTCGCCCGCGCCAGATGCACGTCGGTGTAGGTGACTGTGACCGCGTTCTTCTTGACCGCGATCACCACGACATGGGCATCGGTGGTGCCGATGTCGTTCTGGATCAGCAGCCGGCCGCCCGAGCGGGTCGCCATGGTGTCGAGGCCGGGGTGGTTGAACTTGAGGCCGCGCGTCTCGTTCAGGCCCTTCATGAAGGCTTCGACCGCGCTGCGATCTTCGCCGTGCAGGCCGAACACATGGGCGCCCTCGAGCGTTTCCTCCGAGCAGCTCGCCGCGAGCTTGTTCAGCGCCTTGTGCAGATCCATCACCAGGCGATGGAGACTGTCGCCGGCCGCCTCAGCGACGCCGGTGAGACGGGCAATGCGGGCAAGATCGATGTCGTTGGTCGCATCGAGCAGGCCGGCGCTGCGGATGGCCGTCAGCCGCGCATTCGCTTTCTCTCCCTCCGAAGACGCGCCAGCGCTGACGGCGCGGATCATGGCCGCGGCGTCGTCCTGGATCTCCTTCATCAGCTTGGCGAGGTTTGGTGCCGCGAGCCGCGACGGTCCGATCAGATGGGCGCCCCCGATCAGTGTTGCGATCGCCGCAGGCGCGATCCCGGCGGCGTGGCTCTCGACTGCAAGCTCGCTGGCCGGACGATCGGGGTTCTGCGCATGACTCACTGCCGCCTGCAGCGCGCTCATTCGCACCTTGATGCGGTCGTTGGCGGCAAGCCCTTCCGCCACCAGCGCGGGCAGAAGAATGCCGCCCTGTCCGAGCTCTTCGATGATCTGGGTTTTCATGGTCTGTCCGCACAGCGATTGATGCGCTCTTTATGCCGCGAAGTTGCGACGGCATCATTGCGGCAGATCATTCATAAAAATGTCATGCGGTATGCGGCTTGCGAAGCAGCGCGGCGCAATGGCGCGCGATGGTGATTTCCTCGTTGGTGGGAACGACGAACACATCGACGGCGCTGTCGCTGCGGTTGATGCGCTCGGACGCCGTGTCGTTGGCGACGGGATCGATGCGCACGCCGAGCCATGCGAGCTGCTCGCCGATCGCACTGCGGATCTCCTTCGCATGTTCGCCGATGCCGCCGGTGAACACGAGGCAGTCCAGCCCCTGAAGCGTGTTCGCCATCACCGCGACCTCCTGCGCCGCGCGGAAGGTGAAGAGATCGATCGCCTCGCGCGCGGCGGGGTCGCTGCTTGCGAGCAGCGTGCGCATGTCGGAGGAGAGCCCGGACACGCCGAGCAGCCCGGACTCGTGATAGAGCAGGTGCTGCACAGCTTCGACGGACATCTTCTCGTGCTGTTGCAGATAGAGCAGCACGCCGGGATCGATCGTGCCGCAGCGAGTGCCCATCACGAGGCCGTCGAGCGGCGTCAGGCCCATCGTGGTGTCGACGCTGCGACCATCGCGCAGCGCGCACAGGCTCGCGCCGTTGCCGAGATGTGCGATGACCGTGCGCCTGGCTGCGAGGCCCGGCGCGATTTCGGCGAGACGGCCCGCGACATATTCGAACGATAGCCCATGGAAGCCGTAGCGCCGGACGCCGCGCGCCTCGAAACGCCCAGGAATCGCGAAGCGGCTCGCGGGCGGCGCGAGGCCGTGGTGAAAGGCGGTATCGAAACAGGCGATCTGCGTCAGCGCGGGCTGGATCGCCTTGATGGTGTGGACCGGTGCGAGGCAGCGGGGCTGATGCAACGGCGCCAGCGGCGTCAGCGCGTCCAGCTTCGCGGTGACCGCTTCGGTCAATTCGACCGGACCGGAATAATCCGGGCCGCCATGAACGATGCGATGGCCGACGGCACCCAAACGGCCTTTGCCAAAATGGTCCTCGATGAAACCGAGCACGTCGGCGAACAGATGACCGCTGTCCGCATCCGACGCTTCTCTCCGCGTCTCGAACAGGTCTTCGCCGGCGGGGCTCTTCACCACGAGCCGGGGCCTGGCCTCGTGCTCGTCGAGCAGGCCCTTGCAGAGCAGGACAGGCTCGGCCGCCGAGATGTCGAACAGGCCGAACTTGATGCTCGACGATCCCGAATTGAGGACGAGAACCGAGGCCGGCGCCGGCATGATGTCAGCCTGTCTTGCCTGGCCAGGCCCAGTCGCGGATCTCGGGCATGTCCTCTCCGTGCTCGCGAATGTAGTGCGAATGCTCGATCAGCGCGTCGCGGAACTGCTGCTTCACTGCCGCGGCTTTGGTCGCAAGGCCCGGCACGCGTTCGATCGCCTCGATCGCGAGGTGATAGCGGTCGAGCTCGTTGAGCACGACCATGTCGAACGGCGTCGTCGTGGTGCCTTCTTCGATGAAGCCGCGCACGTGCAGGCCGGCATGGTTGGTGCGGTTATAGGTCAGACGGTGGATCAAATGGGGATAGCCGTGATAGGCGAAGATCACCGGCTTGTCTGACGTGAACAGGCCGTCGAAGTCGCGATCGCTGAGCCCATGCGGATGCTGCTCCTTCGGCTGCAGCGTCATCAGGTCGACGACGTTGACGACGCGGATCTTCAAATCGGGCAACGCCTTGCGCAGGAGGTCGACGGCGGCAAGCGTCTCCAGTGTCGGCACGTCGCCGGCGCAGGCCATCACCACGTCGGGCTCGCCGGTCGCGTCCTCGTTGCCGGCCCAGCTCCAGATGCCGATGCCGGCATCGCAATGCGTGGCGGCGTCCTGCATCGAGAGCCATTGCGGCGCCGGCTGCTTGCCGGCGACGATAACGTTGATGCGGTTATAGGTGCGCAGGCAGTGGTCGGCGATCCAAAGCAGCGTGTTGGCATCCGGAGGGAAGTAGATGCGGACGATATCGGCCTTCTTGTTGGCGACGAGATCGACGAAGCCGGGGTCCTGATGACTGAAGCCGTTATGGTCCTGACGCCAGACATGCGAGGTCAGAAGATAGTTGAGCGAGGCGATCGGCCGCCGCCACGGCAGATGCCGCGTCACCTTCAACCATTTGGCGTGCTGGTTGAACATGGAATCCACGATGTGGATGAAGGCCTCGTAGCAGGAGAAGAAGCCGTGGCGACCGGTGAGGAGGTAGCCTTCGAGCCAGCCCTGGCAGAGATGCTCGCTCAAGACCTCCATCACGCGGCCATCCTGCGCGAGATGCACGTCGTAAGGTTCGATCGGCTCCATCCAGACCCGCTCGGTTTCGTCGAACACTGCATCTAACCGGTTTGACGCCGTCTCGTCCGGACCCATGATGCGGAAATTGCGCTCGGCGGCGTTGAGGCGAATGACATCGCGCAGGAATTTTCCGAGCTCGCGCGTCGCTTCTCCCGTGACACTGCCGGGCTGCGGCACCTCGACCGCGAAGCTGCGGAAATCCGGCAGCTTCAGTTCTTTCTTCAACAGCCCGCCATTGGCATGCGGATTGGCGCCCATGCGGCGATGGCCCTCGGGCGCCAGCGCCTGAAGCTCGGGGATCAGCGCGCCGCTCGCGTCGAACAGTTTTTCCGGCTCGTAGCTGCGCATCCAGTCTTCGAGAATCGTCAGATGCGCAGGGTTTTCGCGGCAGCCCGCCACCGGCACCTGATGCGCGCGCCAGAAACCCTCGACCTTTTTGCCGTCGACCTCTTTCGGGCCGGTCCAGCCCTTCGGGCTGCGCAGCACGATCATCGGCCAGCGCGGCCGCTCAATCGTCTTTCGGCCGTCGCGGGCGTGCTGCTGGATCGAACGGATGCTGGCGAATGCGACGTCGAACGCATCCGCCATGGCCTGGTGCATCAGCTGGGGATCGGAGCCTTCGACGAACAGCGGCTCGTGGCCGAACCCGCGGAAGAGATCGCGGATCTCCTCGTCGCGCATCCGCCCGAGCACGGTGGGATTGGCGATCTTGTAGCCGTTGAGGTGCAGGATCGGCAGCACCGCGCCGTCGTGCACGGGATTGAGGAACTTGTTGGAGTGCCAGGACGCCGCGAGCGGGCCGGTCTCGGCCTCGCCGTCGCCGACGACGCAGGCGACGATCAGGTCGGGATTGTCGAGCGCAGCACCATAGGCGTGCACCAGCGCATAGCCGAGCTCGCCGCCCTCGTGGATCGAGCCCGGCGTCTCCGGCGCCGCATGGCTCGGAATGCCGCCGGGGAAGGAGAACTGCCTGAACAGCTTGCGGAGCCCGTCCGTATCGCGCGCGATGTTCGGGTAGATCTCGCTGTAGCTGCCTTCGAGATAGGTGTTGGCGACCATGCCGGGGCCGCCATGGCCGGGACCGCAGACATAGAGCACGCTGAGATCCATCGCACGGATGACGCGGTTGAGATGGGCGTAGATGAAATTCAGGCCGGGCGTCGTGCCCCAATGGCCGAGCAAACGCGGCTTGATGTGCTCAGGCCGCAAGGGCTCGCGCAGCAGCGGGTTGTCCAGCAGATAGATCTGTCCGACGGAAAGGTAGTTCGCGGCGCGCCAGTAGCGATCGAGCAGATCGAGGTCGCTGCGCGCTAAGGCCGATTGTTGTTGATTTTTCATATTCCTGCCGACTTTCACCCCAGCGACCGTCACCAACTTTGTTCCGGCACGATTGATCCCTGTTTGCCATCAAACGGGATCGCTGTGACGGGCGTGTTGCGTGATGTCAAAAGACCGCGCCCGAAATTTGGGCGGCTACTGTGCATGGGGTTGTTTTCGAGCTTTTCGTTCTTGTTCTTGATTTGTTCCAGCTGCGTGCTATCTTGGCTTTATGAGTCGAGCATCCTCTCGTGCCCTCAAGCACCCGCCGGTCACGGCGCCCTCCGAGCCGGCGGGTGCGCCTTCCGATTTTCCTGTCGCTTTCCCCGAGCTGGCTGTCGCCATCGACAGCCAGCGCAGGCGCGGGCGGGGCGCGCAATCCAACGCCAGCGGCCGCTACGAGGCCGAGGCGCGGGTCGCCTTCGACGATGGCTGGCAGAGCCTGGAAGAGCTGCCGCCGTTCAAGACCACGGTGGCCGTCGACACCTCGCGCAAGGTGATCACCCGCAACGAGTCGCCCGACATCGGCTTCGACCGCTCGATCAATCCCTATCGCGGCTGTGAGCACGGCTGCGTCTACTGCTTCGCGCGTCCAACCCATGCCTATCTCGGCCTGTCGCCGGGGCTCGACTTCGAGTCGAAACTGTTCGTCAAGCCGGAGGCGCCAGCGCTGCTCGAAAGGGAGCTCGCCGCACCCGGCTACGAGCCGCGGATGATCGCGATCGGCACCAACACCGATCCCTATCAGCCGATCGAGCGCGAGGGAAAGATCATGCGCGGCATTCTGGAGGTGCTTGAGCGCGCCGGCCATCCCGTCGGCATCGTCACCAAATCGGCGCTGGTGACGCGCGACATCGACATTTTGTCGCGGATGGCCAAGCGCAACCTTGCCAAGGTTGGTATCTCCGTCACCTCGCTCGATCCGAAACTGGCCCGCACCATGGAACCGCGGGCGTCGACGCCGTCGAAGCGGCTGGAGGCGCTGAAGCAGCTCTCGGACGCAGGCATTCCGACAACCGTGATGGTCGCCCCCGTGATCCCCGCGCTGAACGATTCCGAGATGGAGCGCATTCTGGATGCGGCGGCGCATGCTGGCGTCAAGGAAGCCTCTTACATCCTGCTGCGGCTGCCGCTGGAGGTGCGCGATCTCTTCCGCGAATGGCTGATGGCGAACTATCCGGATCGCTACCGCCACGTCTTCACGCTGATCCGCGACATGCGCGGCGGCCGCGACTACGACGCAAAATGGGGCGAGCGGATGAAGGGCACTGGCCCGATGGCCTGGACCATCGGCCGCCGCTTCGAGATCGCCTGCGACAGGCTCGGGCTCAACAAGCGCCGCGCGAAACTGACGACGGATCACTTTGCGAGGCCGAAGCCGGACGGCGCTCAGCTCAGCCTGTTCTAGTACGAATGCAAATGAGGCGTAACATGAGTCAAGACGTCCCGGGCCCGATTCCGCGGCTCACAGTCATCACGCTGGGCGTGAGTGACATGCGCGCCAGCATCGCCTTTTACGACGCGCTCGGTTTTTCGCGCCGCCTCAAGGCGACCGGAGAGGCCGTTGCCTTTTTCGACACCGGCGGTCCGGTGCTCGCACTGTTTCCCTGGGATCAGCTCGCGGCGGACGCCGTCTCGCTCGACAAGCCGAGGCCAACGACCTTCCGCGGCATGACGCTGGCCTGGAACTGCGCCACGCGCGAGGAGGTCGACACCGTGCTCGCCTTCGCCGTTGGCAAGGGCGCTGCGCTGTTGAAGCCCGCGCACGAGACCGATTATGGCGGCTATTCCGGTTATTTTGCCGATCCCGACAGCCATCCCTGGGAAGTTGTGGTCGCGCCGGGCATCGAGGTGGGAGAGGACCGCCGGGTGCATCTGGCGGAGTAGACCACTCTCCTGAATAACGGGAATTGTCCGGGGTTCCCGGTTGCGCAAGCAAGGCCTCTTGCGCACGATCCCGGCCATGATTCGGGACAAGTCAGTCGGGAAGCCAGCCAAAGACGCGCCAAAGAAGGACGCCGGCAAGAGGGCCGCGCCCGCGAAGGCGAGCTTTCGCCGCGAGCGTGCGCTGATCAAGCGCGGGGTGTGGCCGATCGCGGGTTGCGACGAGGCCGGCCGCGGGCCGCTGGCAGGTCCCGTGGTGGCGGCGGCCGTCATCCTCGACCCCGACCGCATCCCCCGCGGTATCGACGATTCCAAGCGGCTGACGGCCGAGGAGCGCGAAAAGCTGTTCGAGAAGATTTGCGCGACCGCGCAGGTCTCGGTCGCCGTCGCCTCGCGCGCCAGGATCGACCGCGACAACATCCTGCGCGCCTCGCTGTGGGCGCTGAAGCGCGCCGTGCTGGCGCTGCCCGAGCAGCCCAGGCATGTCTTCGTCGATGGCCGCGACCGGCTCGACACCGAATGCGATTGCGAGGCCGTGATCGGCGGCGATGGTATCGTGCTGTCGATCGCCGCGGCCTCGATCGTCGCCAAGGTGACCCGCGACCGGCTGATGTGTGCGCTGGCGCAGGACTGCCCGGGCTACGGTTTCGAGCAGCACAAGGGTTACGGCGTCCCCGACCATCTCGACGCGCTGAATCGCCTCGGTCCGACCGTCCACCACCGCAGCTTCTTCGCCCCCGTCGCCGCCGCCCGCGCCAGGCACATGCCCTGGACCGTCGAGCCCGTGCGGGACCTGTTTGTGGTGACCGAGGTGGAGGCGCAGGTGGAGGCGGGCGTTGAGATCGACGCCTCAGCAAATCTCTAGGGTTTTGTTCCGCTGCCTGCATCGTCATGGCCGGGCTTGACCCGGCCATCCACGCCTCCCCGCGGCACGAAGAACGTGGATGCCCGGGTCAAGCCGGGGCATGACGAGCAGACTGGCGTTGCCACGACGCGTCACGCCCTTTATCAAAACAGGCGTGAGCCAATAGGGCCGGCTGGACGGGTTGGCTGCATCTTTCAGGCGTTGCATGCGGTTTACCTCCCTGGTCATCGAGCTCATTCGCGCCCGGCCGCGGCTGATCGTGTGGATCGCCGTGCTGCTGCAGGCCGCGATGTGGCTGTTCGTGGCGCTGGTGTTCTACCGCAGCCCGCCCGGCAGCCTCGCGACGCTGCTGGCGTTCGGCCGCGAGTACCAGGTTGGCACGGATCTTGGGCCCCCCTTGCCGGTCTGGCTGGCCGACATCGCCTATCGCGCCGCCGGCGGCCACATGTTCGGCGTCTATCTGCTGGCCGAGCTCTGCGAGGTCGCGACCTTCATCGCGCTCTATCATCTCTCCCGCGCCGTGGTCGGCTCGCAGCAGGCGGTGCTCGCCGTGCTGCTGACCATGACGGTGCTGGCCTTCTCTTCGTCTGCGCTCGACTTCGGCCCGCTGGTGCTGGCGCGGCCGCTGTGGGCGCTGCTGCTGCTGCATTCCTGGCAGATCATCGGCCAGCGCCGCGACAATGCCTGGTTTGCCTGGTCGATCGAGGCCGGCCTGCTGCTGCTCACCACGCCCGCGGCGATCTACCTTCTGTTGCTGATCGTCGTCTTCGCGCTTGCGACCGCCGGCGGCCGTCGCACGCTGCGCGCGCTCGATCCGCTGTTTGCCCTGATCGTCGTTGCCGTGCTGGCGCTGCCCTATGCGGTCTGGCTGATGCGGGCCGAGACGCTCGTCCTGCCGGCCCTGCCTGAGCTCGCAGAGCTGAACGCCCGCGCGATCCACGTGGCCTGGCTGCTCGGTGGCCTCATACTCGGGGCCGCCGCGATCCCGGCGCTGAGCTTCCTCAACACCGGCCTGTTCGTCGCCAAGGGCGAGGAGGCGCCGATCATCTACCGTCCGCCGGTCGAACCTCTCGCGCGCAACTTCGTCTACTTCTTCGCGCTCGCGCCGGCGCTCGGCGCGGTGCTGATCTCGGGCCTGCTCGGGCTCGAGTCCGTCGTCGGCGGCGCCGGTGTCGTGCTGGTCATGTCCGGGCTGGCCGTGGTCGTGGCGGCCGGCGACCTCATCGCGATGCGCCGCGCGCGGTTGCTGCGCATGGTGTGGGCCGCCGCCGTCGTGGCGCCCGCCGCCGGCGTCGTGCTCGCCGTGTTGTTCCTGCCCTGGACCGGCGCAGGCGAGATCGCGACCTCGATGCCGGCGCGCGCGATCTCGGATTTCTTCGACGAGAGTTTTGCCCGCCGCACCAACCATCGCCTGCGCGCGGTCGCCGGCGAGACCCAGCTTGCGAGCCTGATCACGTTGCATTCCGGCCGTCCGCATCTCTTCATAGATGCCCAGCCCGCGCGCACGCCGTGGATCAACCAGGCCAAATTCAGCGAGACCGGCGGCGTCGTGGTCTGGCGCGCCTCCGATACCGCCGGCACGCCGCCGCCGGACATCCTCGCGCGCTTCCCCGGCATCGTGCCGGAGGTGCCGCGCGCGTTCGAATGGCTGGTGACCGGCCGCCAGCAACTCTTGCGCGTCGGCTGGGCCATCGTGCGGCCGAAGGGGACGTAGCTTGTCATTCCGGGGCTCGCGAAGCGAGAGCCCGGAATCCATCGAGCGACAGAGTTGGTGGAGGAATGGATTCCGGGTTCGCGGCTTCGCCGCGCCCCGGAATGACGGCGTGTGTGGCTACGCCGCGCCTAGCGCCAGCACCTTCGCGATCGCCCGCAGATCCTGCCAGGCCAGCCGCTTGTAGGACGGTGAGCGCAGGAGATAGGCCGGGTGGAACGTCGGCAGAGCGCGGATCGTGCGCCCGCCCGTCTCGTAGTCGAACCAGCGGCCGCGGGTGCGCATGATGCCTTCGCGGGTCGAGAGCAGTGTCTGCGTCGAGGGATTGCCCAGCGTCACCAGCACATCCGGGTTCACCAGCTCGATCTGACGCTGGATGAAGGGCAGGCACACTTGCGTCTCCTGCGGCGTCGGCGTGCGATTGCCGGGCGGCCGCCATGGGATCACGTTGGCGATATAGGCCGTGGAGCGGTTGAGCCCGATCGCGCCGATCATCAGGTCGAGCAGCTTGCCACTGCGTCCGACGAAGGGCAGTCCCTCGATGTCTTCGTCGCGGCCCGGCGCCTCGCCGACGAACATGATGCGTGCCTGAGGATTGCCGTCGGCAAACACCAGCCGCGTCGCGGTGTGTTTCAGCGCGCAGCCCTCGAAGCCCTGCATCAGTTCGCGCAGCGCCTCGAGCGTCGGCGCGGTGCGTGCGGCCTCGCGTGCCGAAGCAATCGCGATGTCGGGCGCGGGTGTTGCCTCGCCGCGCATCACCGCGGGCGCGGCAACCGGCCGTGGCGCCTCGACCGGTGGTGCCGCGCGAAGGACTGGCGGCGGAGCGTCCAATTCCGCCAGGCGGTCGACCGGTTCCTCCGCGAGCGCGCAATCGACTCCGGCCTCCAGATAGAAGGCGAGCAGCTCGCGGACGGTGGGTGCGGGTTCGGGTATCATGGGAAAGTCTGACTATTATATCAGTTTGGGGCGTCTTGCATCCCAGCGAAATGCATTTCCGTGGTTGTCCTACCCGGAAAAATCGGAAACAAGAGGGCGCAATCGACCCAAGGACCGTCTCAAGGGCTGAGATCAGATGAGCACCGAAGAACTTCCCCCGCGCGAATCCATGGAATTCGACGTCGTCGTCGTCGGCGCCGGCCCCTCGGGCCTGGCCGCGGCGATCCGGCTGAAGCAGATCAACGCCGATCTCAACGTCGTCGTGGTCGAGAAGGGATCCGAGGTCGGCGCGCATATTCTCTCCGGCGCCGTGATCGATCCGGCCGGGCTCGACAAGCTCGTTCCCGACTGGCGCGAGGATTCCGACTGCCCGCTGAAGACGCAGGTGAAGGAAGACCGCTTCTACTGGATGACGGGCGGCGGCGCGATCAAGCTGCCGAACTTCATGATGCCGCCGCTGATGGACAACCATCACTGCTACATCGGCTCGCTCGGCAATGTCTGCCGCTGGCTGGCGCGCAAGGCCGAGGCGCTCGGCGTCGAGATCTACCCGGGCTTCGCCGCGGCCGAAGTGCTCTATGACGAGCAGGGCGCGGTCAAGGGCATCGCCACCGGCGACATGGGTATCGGCCGCGACGGCAAGCCGAAGGACTCCTTCACCCGCGGCATGGAATTGCTCGGCAAGTACACCCTGTTCGCCGAAGGCGCCCGCGGCAGCCTGACCAAGCAGCTGATCGCGAAATTCGCGCTCGACGCCAAGAGCGAGCCGGCGAAGTTCGGCATCGGCCTGAAGGAAGTCTGGCAGATCGATCCTGCAAAACACCAGAAGGGGATGATCCAGCATTCGTTCGGCTGGCCGCTCGATCTGAAGACCGGCGGCGGCTCGTTCCTCTATCATTACGACGACAATCTCGTCGCGGTCGGCTTCGTCGTGCATCTGAACTACGACGACCCGTATCTGTCGCCGTTCGACGAATTCCAGCGCTTCAAGACCCATCCGTCGATCCGCGGCACGTTCGAAGGCGCCAAGCGGCTCGCTTATGGTGCGCGCGCCATCACCGAAGGCGGCTACCAGTCGGTGCCGAGGCTCACCTTCCCCGGCGGCGCGCTGGTCGGCTGCGCGGCCGGTTTCGTCAACGTGCCGCGCATCAAGGGCGTGCACAACGCGATGGGCACCGGCATGCTCGCGGCAGAACATGTCGCAGCGGCGCTCAAAGCCGATCGCGCCAATGACGAGCTCGTGGACTACGAGAACGCCTGGCGCTCCTCGTCCGTCGGCAAGGATCTGTTCCTTGTCCGCAACGTCAAGCCGCTGTGGTCGAAGTTCGGCACCGTGCTCGGCGTCGCGCTCGGCGGCCTCGACATGTGGTGCAACACGTTGTTCGGCGGCTCGCTGTTCGGCACGCAGCCGCACGCCAAGCCCGACCGCTCGACGCTTGATCCGGCCAAGAGCCACGCGCCGAAGAACTACCCGAAGCCGGATGGCAAGATCTCCTTCGACAAGCTGTCCTCGGTGTTCCTGTCCAATACCAATCACGAGGAGGACCAGCCGGTCCATCTCCGGGTTGCCGACATGAACCTGCAGAAGACGTCCGAGCACGACGTCTTCGCCGGTCCCTCGAATCGCTATTGCCCGGCCGGCGTCTATGAGTGGGTCGAGGAGGGCGCGAGCCCGCGCTACCAGATCAACGCCCAGAATTGCGTCCACTGCAAAACCTGCGACGTGAAAGACCCCAACGGTAACATCACCTGGGTTCCCCCGGAGGGCGGTGGCGGTCCAAACTACGAGGCGATGTAAGAGCGAGCAGATCGGAGTGACGTCAGAGCGGACCAGGTCACAAAAGGTGATCTGACGCACGTTCGCGTGAGGACCCGGCTGCGGCGACCTGCCGCGGCCACGATACCGCCATACTGGCGGCGTCTTGGGGCTCTGTTGGCCGATTTGGGGCGTGCGGAGGGGATCGCCCGGCCCGAATCCTTGCGGCGAAGCGCCAAAAGCGGCATTGTCGGCCCGACGGTTCCGGGTCCGATGCCACCGGCCGCGTTCGCATGCGATACGGCCTTCTGCTGCAAACCCAGGCACTACCAACTCAAGGCGAGCCCTGATGTTCTCAAATCGTTTCAACCGCTGGACTGTTGCCGCCATCGCCCTGATGGGCACAGCGATCGCGACGGTCCCCGGCGCGGTCCTGGCGCAGACGCCGGATCATCCGTCCGACACGGCGGCGCAATTCCCGAGCCGGAACGATCTGAAATCGCTCACCACCGCCGGCAGCTATCTCGCCGCCCGCCACGCCAGCGTCGAGCGCGACGCGACATCGGCCGCCGCCTTCTACCGCTCGGCGCTTCGCACCGACCCGAAGAACAACGAGCTGCTCGACCGCGCCTTCATCTCGTCGGTCGCCGACGGTGATATCGACGAAGCCGTCAGGCTCGCCGAGCGCATCCTCACCATCGACAAGACCAACCGCGTCGCGCGCCTCGTCGTCGGCGTGCATGATCTCAAGGTCAAGAAGTACGCGACCGCGCAGACCAACATCAACCAGTCGATCCGCGGTCCGATCACCGATCTCGTCGCCACGCTGCTGTCGGGCTGGGCCGCCTATGGCGCGGGCGATGCCAAGGGCGGCGTCGCCACCATCGACAAGCTGGCCGGTCCGGAATGGTATCCGCTGTTCAAAGATCTCCACGCCGGCATGATCCTCGAGCTCTCCGGCAAGGAGAAGGACGCCGGCACCCGCTTCGAGCGTGCCTACAAGCTCGACGATTCCATGCTGCGCGTCACCGAGGCCTATGCGCGCTGGCTGTCGCGCAACAAGGACTCGGCCGCCGCGACCAATGTCTACCAGGCATTCGACAAGAAGCTCGCCCGCCACCCGCTGATCGTGGAAGGCCTGCGCGACACCAAGGCCGGCAAGAAGATGCCGCCGCTGGTCGATTCCGCGCAAGCTGGCGCCGCCGAGGCGCTCTACGGCATCGGCGCCACGCTGACCCGCCGCGGCGGCGAGGATCTGGCGCTGGTCTATCTGCAGCTCTCGCTCTACCTCCAGCCGACCCATCCGCTGGCGCTGCTCTCGCTCGCCGATCTCTATGAATCGGTGAAGCGGCCGCAGATGGCGATCAAGGTCTACGAGCGCGTGCCGTCGACCTCGCCGCTCAAGCGCAACGCGCAGATCCAGCTCGCCATCGATCTCGACTCCGCCGATCGCACCGACGAGGCGATCAAGATCCTCAAGGGCGTCACGACCGAGGATGCCAAGGATCTCGAAGCCATCATGGCGCTCGGCAACATCGAACGCGGACGCAAGCGGTTCGGCGACTGCGGCGCGACCTATTCGCGCGGTATCGACGTGCTGCCGCCCGGCGCCGACAAGGCCAACAGCGTCTGGTACTATTATCGCGGCATCTGCGAGGAGCGCTCCAAGGAGTGGGCCAAGGCCGAAGCCGACATGAAGAAGGCGCTCGAGCTGCAGCCCGACCAGCCGCACGTCCTCAACTATCTGGGCTATTCCTGGATCGACCAGGGCGTGAATCTCGACGAAGGCATGAAGATGATCAAGCGCGCCGTCGAGCAGCGTCCCGACGACGGCTACATCGTCGACTCGCTCGGCTGGGCTTACTACCGCATCGGCAATTACGAAGAGGCGGTGAAGAACCTCGAGCGCGCGATCGACCTCAAGCCCGAGGATCCCACCATCAACGATCACCTTGGCGATGCCTATTGGCGCGTCGGCCGCACGCTGGAAGCCAAATTCCAGTGGGCCCACGCTCGCGATCTCAAGCCCGAGCCGGAGGAGCTTCCGAAGATCGAGGCCAAGATCGCCAACGGCCTTGCCGCCGAGGACAATTCGAGCTCTTCGGCCGCGCAGGCGGACAAGAAGAAAGACGACGGCAAGGGCGGCTAATCTGAGTGAGTTCTGGGGGCTGATCGCCGATGCCGGCGTTGATTGAAGAGGGGCGGGCGAAGGTCAATTTGAGCCTTCGCGTCGTCGGCCGTCGTACGGACGGCTATCATGATCTCCAAAGCGTGGTGGCCTTCGCCGACTGCGCGGATCGTTTGACGCTGGATCCGGGCGCCGAGTTGAAGCTCTCCACGACCGGACCGCTGGCCGCGGCCTGCGGCGAGACCTCCGACAATCTCGTGCTCAAGGCCGCCAGGCTACTGGCCGAGGCCGTGCCGAACCTGAAGCTCGGGGCCTTCGCGCTCGACAAGGTGCTCCCTGTTGCGGCCGGTATCGGCGGCGGCTCGGCCGATGCCGCGGCAGCGCTGCGGCTGCTGGCGCGTCTCAACGATCTGTCGCTCG